>JAGQOY010000090.1 GCA_020427005.1 Planctomycetales bacterium | reverse complement strand
AAGCGTCAGCGAGGGGCTGGGCACATTCCCTCGATGACGCTTCGGGTTACTTTTTTATCACCCTGCTAGACGTAAACACGACCTAATTTGAAATTATCGTATTGTAGTAGCTTCAGCCCGCTGGCGTTTTACCGCCGCTGTTTCATTGGCGATCTTATTCTCAGGACCTGCCGGATGAAATTGGACGTTATCTCGCAAGTAATATGGACTGGGTAGTGTTTGGCCGCAAACCGATACCTGACATCCAACCGATGGCGTTAAGCCCCCAGCAAGCAGAAGTCCCAAGAAGGCAAACTTCCAAGCTCGCGAACGCTTGGTTACGGTCATGAGTCTCTCCTCAGTATCCATCGATTGACATTAGCCCGCGGTGTTCGGCTTGAACGTACCATATTGCGTAGACACCAAATTGCGTAGACGGCAAATTGCGTACACCGCAAGCGGACTGGAATTCTAATTGACAAAATGTGAGCTTCATTTGGCAAGCTGTAACACTTCTATCGGATTTGATTCTTTGTGGGCTTTATCCATTCAGCGAAAATTTCTGGACCCCTGGTATTCACGGGCGGGGACTGTGTGCAGTTCCCAAGTCAGATTTCGCAAAACTCTTTTTGCGGCACGATCCCAGGTTGAAGGTCTGAGTTTTTGCCCCCGTTTTGGTTTTTTCTTTTCCTTAGGTTTGGTAGGATGCGAGCCACAAAGTGGAGTGCTCTGGTTGTCAAGATCACTCTTTCTTGGGTTCATGTTCGTGGATAACACCCACCTGATTTGGGTCCCACAGATGGCTACTCGAGAATTCTAGTAGGAATATAGTAGGACGTACCTTGCCTTAACGCGTAAACTTGAGAGAGGAGGTAGGTTGCCAGGTCAGTTGAATGACCCAGCACATGTGGACCGCGATTTTCGTCTCAAATACCTATTGCACGCAAAACAAGTGGAGTAGTTGGTGTTGCATTCAAAAAAGTCTATAGCGTTTCAGATTCTGATGATCACGTGTACCACATTTTGTGCACTAGATTGGGTCGCGGCGCAAGTTACAACGGAGCTTCCCAAGGTTGAGTACTATGTGGCTCGAAAACTGTTCGACAGCGGCCGGAGTTTAGAGGCTCAGGACGGTTTTCAAGTGGCGCTAGACCGAGCGAGGCGGATAGGGGACAAGCGGTGGGTTGATAGCATTCCGCCTTTGGTGATGCTCGGTGAAAGTCATTATCAGCAGGGAGCACTCGCCCAATCGCTGGAATACTACGATGCAGCCCTGATGTTGTTTATTGAGCAAGCTGATTTTCTAAGTCAACTTGAGTTGCCTCCTGAGCAACCGCCACTAGTTGAAGGGCTTGCTAAGGGAATTGCTTGGTTCCCCAAATCAGCCAATAATATTACCTATGTTGTGATTCCCGAAAGTTATCAAATCGCCATTGATACGACCGCAGCGCAACCAGCGCCCGGTGGCGGTGTCGTAGCTCCGGTCAGCCTAGTTACTCGGTTGGACGCAACGGAGATTATTCGCACGGTTGGCGTTGCATTGTGGAGACGCCACGAAATTCTGGGACCCTTAGCGACCCACTCTCCGTTAAACGCTCCGTTGGAACAGTTATTTGGTCGACAACCGAGGCAAACTTGGCCTTGGATCGTATCTAGTTGGAACGCCTTGCGTGGGCTGGCAGGCATTTCGTCAGCGACTGCGGCCAATCCTACTGATGCGCTTTATAGCGGGCTTCATATTTCTAGGACGCACGACTATTTCCTAACTCCGCTAGTGCTTCATGCACTAGGTTCGCTAGACATGCGGGCAGGAAACTATCCGGCGGCGATAACTAAATTCCAGGATGCTACATTATTGGCTGCTCAGTTCGAGCAAGATGCCTTGTTGGCTGAGACCACGCTCAGGCTTTGTTCTTGTGCCTGTGCGAGTCAACGTGTGGAACTCATTCCCAACTTGCAAAACCTTATCAACTGGTCTGCAAAACGATCTGGATTGGTACAGACGAGTGCCTTGGCCGGGATGGGAGAGCTAGCAGTCTATGCGGGTAATGTGATTTTGGCGGATGCTACTCGCAAACAGTGTCACAGTCTTTTGAATTCAAGAGGCGTCAACCTCCCCAAAGTCGAAGCTCAAAACCTGTTTGTGGCAGCCATGGTTGAATTCCAACGGCAGCACCGAAACATTGGCATGGAATTTCTCCAGGAGGCATTGCAGCTAACACGGGGTAACTCGCAAACAGGTATCGCCAACATCCGAGCTTATCAATCGCAACTGACACTGGACTTGTTAGCAGGTGGGGCGCTAAATTTGCCGAATGCAGAAAGTATTCTCGACCAGGTGTTGGCCGAACCCACGCCAATTGAATGGCAAAATCAGCCTTTGGATTTTCTGACACATCAATCCACTTCTACGATCGTAGCATACAATCGGTGGTTGGAGATGGCAATTCTGCGAGGCGATCAAGCCGAGATCGCGACTCGTTTCGATCGAGTACAGCGGCAACGATTGTATGAAACTCTGCCGTTGGGTGGGCGCACCTTTGTGTGGCGTTTGGCCTTGGAACAGCCGGTAGCCCAGTTGCCCAATCAAACACGCAATAGCGTCAATATTGCGGTTCAGAGGCAACCTGCCCTCGAAGAGCTTCCGCGCAGGATTCGCCAATTGAAAGCTACGCTCAAGCAAGGTCCACTGCCGCTTGATGATCGTCAGATCATTGGAGATCAGCGACGGACGTTTGAGGATCTAGTATCGGCTTCTCAAGAATTTGAAAATCAGCTGGCTATTCGATCCATTTCTCGATTGAGTTTGGATCGAGAATTCCCAAGTCCGGCGAACTTGGGGCAATTACAAAGCAACTTGAGTGAAGGCGAATTGTTGATTGGGTTTGTGGATGCTGGCAGCCGTGCTGTGGGAATTGCAATTTCATCCGAGACTCAATTCGTGTGGCAGATCGATAGTCTGCCGCAGATCGTCCAAGTTCATCGCTCGTTGTTGCAGTCCATTTCTGGAATTCGTAGCGTACCGCCGGTCCTTCCTAGTCAGGTCGTTGCACCAGATGCCCGCTGGCATAGCATCGCAAGTGAATTAGGTGCATTGTTGTTTCCTCAAGCTGTTCAGGAACTGATCTTAAAAAGTCAACAAGTTGTTTTCTGTCCAAGTGGCCCGTTCTGGTATCTGCCGTTTGAGCTTCTACCAGAGTCACAAGCCAAAGGTGCTGCGAGTTTGCTCACAAATCACCATTTGGTTTATGTGCCAACTTTAGGTTCGTTTTCGTTTGCACACAGAGAGCCGTCGACGCTCGAACATCGTATGGCGGTTGTAGGTAACTTTTATGCGCCTGATCGGAATTTAAATCAACAATTAGCGGCGCAGGTAGATAGCCAGCAGCAAACGGCTTTGGTCTTTCTAAATCAGAAGAATAACTTGGGATCTTCCTTGTGGTTGCGCACTTGCTTGGATCAGCTGTTAGTCGCCAGTGAGCTGCCAGTGGTTGCAGAAGGGGTTGGTGTGCAATTGCTACCGTCGGACAATGTGCCGACATCTAGATTGGCAAGTTGGCTTGAATCTCCGCTTTCTACGCCCAAGCATGTTTTGCTGCCGGGCATGAGAACTAGTGCGATAGCGGAGACGCTAGGGAGTGGGGATGAGTTGTTACTGACTGCGACCACATTGATGTATAGTGGCTGCGAGGCGTGCTTGTTATCGCGTTGGCCGGTTGGGGGTGTTAGCACCAGTCGGCTGTTAAAAAGATATCTAGATGAACGCTTATTTTCATCGGATGCGGAGGCCTGGCAGCACAGTGTTTTGGCATTGTGGGCTGAACCGTTGAGTGTGGCCGAAGAACCTGCGATGTTGCCAGCGGGTGCTGAAAACGAAAGTTTGACAAATGGAGAGCATCCGCTGCTGTGGGCAGGATATTTTATCGTTGGAAATACTGATGCGACTGTGGGCAGATAGTTTGCATATCAACTCCACCAAACAGTTTACTAATTGATCGTGCGCGATTGTGAACGTGGATTTATCCTGGATGAGTATTGGATGTGGTCCGTGAGGTGTGAGCAACTGGACATCAGTCAGTGACTGGGCCTCACGCCTTTGGCTCACAGAACATGATTGCACAGTGCCATTTAGAATTCAGTTTTATCTATGGGTTCCCCTGTGCCTTCTGTTAGAATGTGGAATTGATCAGGTGCAAGGTCTGAAAATCGTTCCGTACGTCCGCTTGGCCACGTGAGATCAGCGGTACTTGTAGCGGCTGTCTTTCCCAAGCCAAACGTCAGATTGGTTTCAGATTGGCTGAGATAGCTGCGGGTAGCAGTTAACATGCGACGCTGCAAGGATTCTCCGTTGCGAAGCAAAATCTTGGCCCCAACGGCATCCAGATTGGAAGGCGCCTGACCTTTTAGTTTTAATCTCAACCAGTGGTTACCAGTATGCTGGTCATTCCTGAGTACTCTGGGAGCGGAGCTGTTACCGACCAAAATGATGTCCAAATCTCCGTCGCCATCCAAGTCACCGTAAGAAGCTCCCCGACCGACCATTGGGCGTAAAGCTGCATCACCGATTTGCTGACTAGTCATAGAGACCAGTTCGGTACTGCCTGAGGGGCCCGCGTTCCAGAAGAATTGAGGTGGCTGCGCATATTGTTGTGAGGCAATTACCTTCGATATTTCAGCTTCCAGGTGGCCATTGGCACACACAATATCTTGCCTTGTATCGAAATCCAGATCGGCAAAGAAAATACCGAAGGTGAGATTCAAGCGGCTGGCTGGACCTAGGCCGCTCGGAAGGGCTTCGTCGTTAAACGGAGGCTCTGGGCCGCTCGTAACATACAGGGACGTTTGTTCGTTTGCGAAGTTGCCAATGATGACTGCTAGAGCGTCGTTGTTTCGCAAATAAGAGCAGTCAATTCCCATGGCCCCTGTAGCATTTCCGCTTCGATCAAAGGCTACGCCTAATGGAATAGACGACTCTTCAAAGGACTTGCCTTCAATATTCATAAAGAGGAAATTGCGTACGGTATCGTTGGCTACCATTACGTCCAACCAACCGTCGCGATTGACGTCGATGGTAGCAACGGCCAAACCCTTGCCTTCAGGCACTCCTGTATTTGCGTTGAAGACTTCGATTCCCATCTCTTGCGATACGTCCCGGAATTGCCCATTGCGTTCGTTATGAAACAGGATTGACTGTGTACCGGTAAAGTGTGTGGGCTGGCCATAGGCTCGTCCAACTCCGGTAAGGGAGAATCCTAAGGAGCGATCCAATTCACGATTCCAAAGCACGTAGTCACAGACCCACAAATCCAGAAATCCGTCGCGATCATAATCAAACCAAGTCGCACCGGTACTCCAACCGTCGGGCTTGCCTGCGACACCGGATTCCTCGGTGATGTCCACGAATTTGCCTTGCCGGTTTTGGAAAAGCCGATTCGCGCCAACGGCGGTGATATAAAGATCCGGCCATCCATCATTGTCAATATCGCCGACGGCGGGGCCCATGCCGTAAAGTTCCATATTCAACCCTGCGGCCTCGGTCACATCCTCGAACTCACCTTTACCATTGTTGGCGTACAAACAGAGTGATTGTGAAGGAGAGCGTTGGTCCTGGCACCATGGCCACTGTTCACCCCCCACGAACAATAGATCTTGGTCGCCATCCTGATCAAAATCAAAAACGGCGACACCGCCACCCATGGTTTCGGGTAACAGTTTTTCACCTTCCATCCCGCTGACATGTTGCCACCCGATTCCTGCACTGCTCGTAATGTCCGTGAGCAAGATCTCAGGGATCCGATCCGGCTCTACAATGCGAGGTTGTGGTAACTCGATATCTGTTTTCTTAACTGCAACCTCGGGCCGGGGCCAAAAATTGACAGCTGCGATTGTCATGAGGATGACGGTAGCGAGTACTGCCACAACGATGAGCGATTTTCGGAATGCACGTCCGATAACCTCGTCATCCTGGACATCATCTTGAGTTTGGTTGATATTCATAATTATCTTTACTTAGCTAATCTTTCGGACACTGCGGAAGGAGGTAGTTCTGGTGCACCAGATCGATGCAGCCAGTAAACCACTAATTTCTCGGCTGCATGGTCGGCTGCTGGATACTTTCGTCTGGCGGCAGACACTGCGACGTCCGCTGCGTTGTCATCAGGTTTGTAACGCAAGTGCAGCGAGCGGTGTTTTTCGGTCAAATCTTTGTCGCCAAGTCGGCCATAGATGGCCGCTAAATTGGCATGCGCAGTCACATCTTCAGAATCGACTTCAAGGACCTTCAGAAACTCGGCTTTAGCAGCGTGCAGTAATTCCAGGCGTCGTTCCTCCTGGCTCCGATTTTTGGCGATTTCCGACATGTCTAGGAGGGTCATTCCCAATGAATTGCGGACTCTGAAGTCCAGACTGAAATCAAACAGTCTGTCGCGTCGTTGCTCGGTGTCATCCTCGAGGACAGAACGAAAATTCTTTTCTGCCTCTTCCAAGAAGCCCTGTTGTCGGCTTACTTCACCACTAAGCCAGCCTAGCGTCCAGGCGGGAGGTGGAGGGTCCATCTGCGCACAGCGCGAAAGGGATTCCGTGGCACCATCCAAATCACCTTCGGTGAATTGCACGCGTGCCAAGTTGAGTGGGCCATCAAAGCGGCCAAGTTTCTCTACCTGGCGAAATGCCTCTGCGGCTTGTAATAATTGTCCTTTGCCGGCGAGCAGCAAGCCAATCCCATAGTCGTTCCAGCGTTGCCATGCCTCAGGGGTTTTTCGCTCGGGGCGAATGGAGGACGAGACCTCACCATTTTTTCCCCGGACATCCAAAATTACTCGATCTTCCGCCATCACGATGATTGGCAAGTTGTTGGCTGGCTGCCCTTGATCTCGAAATTCCAGATCACCCTCACGCCGCACTCGATTCATGAAATCCAAATACTGTTTGTCGAATTTGCGGTAGTTGAGTTTCAATTCGACTTCAATTGGACCACTGAGATCATCTGGCAAGTGCAAACCATAATGGACAGTTTGGCCTGCTCCGGGAGGAATTTGATGATTGTAAAGTGGCGTATAGATATCTTGGGCATTACGCTCCGCGATTCGATTCCCGTTCTTGTCCAGCATAAACACGTTCACATAATGTGCCCATGGATCAACTTCGCGTGATTCATCCAATCCACCATTTTTGCCAATAACTCGATCACCATTACGCACTGTAATTTCTAGCCATAGTTCATTCGAATCTACGGTGCCCTGAGTCAGGTGGTGTCCCAGTTTTGTAGTACGAATATAAGTTTCCAATAGATAATCATGACCTGCCTCTAGAACTGGATATTCGGGCCCAAGTGGTGCGGTCAGTTGGCCTTCAATCGTCCCATTTTCTCGTACGCCAAAGATGTCGACTCGCGTAACGTCGATGAGTAGCTCCGCAGCTCGATTAACCCACTCATCTTCACCCCGCCACCAAGGTAGAGCCGTATTGGCGCCAGGGAAGAAGTGATCGTGAATAACATTTCCTAGTTTGCCCCTTGAATACTTTGCGCCAAAGTCATTGCTCAATTGTTCTGGCATATGACAACCATTGCAATCTTTCTCCGCCTTCGGCGGATAGTAAAAACTTGACGCTCCATGTCCACTTACACCGCTCAGTAAATAAGTATCGTAGTGATTTTGGCCACGTAGAAAATCTTTGTACGCAGTAAGATCCTTGGGCAAGTGAACTTTATGGCAGACACTGCAAAACTCGGCCGTTTCATGCAACGGTTTTAAGAAGGTCTTTTTGTGAAAACCGGGCTTGGCTTTGACCAGTAATTCATTCACTTTCTGCAGCCAAGCATTGTCACTGTAGGTGAATGGATACTGAATTGGCTCTTCGATGACGTAGTCTCCATTCCCACGAGTGCTGTTAATGTGGGTAATCGCATGGCATACCGTGCATGTTACTCCAGCTTGGCTAGTAATATCATTGACGTCGTCGAAGTCCGGATTGTCAAAAGCGCCCGAAAAAAATGGTACAGGGTCATGGCAGCCTGCACACCAGCGCGACGCTTGTACGTTTCCGTCACGTTTGGCTACCTGTTCCCGTGTTCCACGAACAGAATACAAATAAGCAGGGTTGTTAAAAGAGCTGAAATGGTGGGCACTATGAAACCAGCCGTCGTAAACGTTTTCGTGGCATTTCATACAGTATTCGTCATTCTGCAATGCGCGTGCTGGAATGAAATTCCCGCTAGCGGTTCGAGCAAGCGAAGGTTCGAAATACTTAGCTCCTTCTTTGGGTGCCGCTACATTCCATTGCCTAGGATCTTGCATTTGGGCAACAACCATAAGACCCACAACGGCCACGGTTGCCACTGCGATGCGGCGACCAACATGCCACTTAATGCTTGGTCCGACCAGACGGTGCAACCAATACAACCACATGGCGGCCAACGGGCATACGATGTGTGCCCAATACATAATGTTGCGTGTTATCTCAGATTTCAGCTCGAACCCAAAGCTACGCGTCAGCAGCAAGCCTGATAGAAGCACCACAAGGGAAATACCAAAAAGAGCATAGCCGATTCGTACTGCCCGGCGATTGCGCCGATTCCTGGCCGCCCAGAAATGTACGATACCGAACCACAATACAGGCACAATCAATACACATCCTAAAACTAGGTGCGCAAGAAACATAAATTGGTAAAACAAATCCTCATAAACTACTCCAGTGAAATACTGGGTCCAAGTAATTACAGACAGGTAGATGCCATTGGCGAGTAGCAGCGAGAAAAGGCCCAATACGATCACCAATACAAATCGCATTCGTGGGCCAATGACTCGCCGCGGTGGTTTCGCCGTAAGGCTGTTCAGCAAATTATCAAATTTCTTTTTTGATTCTTCAGCAGTATCCATAATTCAGTTCTAGCCACCAAGAAAATTGGGAAAACTATATTTGAGGGAATTGATGTCCTGTCGTTGAGAAACGGACTAAGGACCGTGAGGGACTTACTAATTCTTCAAAACCAGTACGCACCTCAGTCAATCTGCAACACAGCATCGGACAACTGACTTTCGCTCACAAATGAGTAAATGATTGCTTTTAGCAGTTAGGACCTGATGTCTATGTTCGCCTAACGTTTTGTAAGCGGTGCTCCGCTTGCAAAACTGGTGCGCCAAATCTTGTCATGCGATATGATTTGGCATGTGACCCGGACCTAACGGGAGATGACTTTCAATGTCTATCACGCAAGCGGATACACACTATGCTGACTTGTAATGGTCCCGCAGGTGCATTCGTGGCTTTGCGTAATAGCGCATTAAAGCACTAACGAGTGCGGGGAGGCCGAAGAATGTCGTCGGAGAAAAACGACTTGGGAAGAAGGGTATCCAGGGGGGACGACCTACGAGCGGACGGAGTGCGGAATTCCGCAATGGCTTCCGAACAGGCTAGCGTAGGCATGCGAGGTACGAGAATCACAGCTGTGGTGGAGGCTTGATTCTCTACAGGCATTTTCCGGCAACCAGGACCATGGCACGGTCCCAGTTGACGGCTGGTATGGAAAAACAGAAATTCACCATTTTCGTAGACTACGATCTGGGCTCCCCAGTCCCAAAGGTGGCTAGGGACTCGTTCCAGTACCCACTCGGGGCCGCCTGAAGTTCTTGAAGAGTCAAAAATATGGCAACCCGCTTCACAGGTGTTGGAGTTGAAGAGACTGGTTGCACACAGAACGACCCAAACATGCAATCGCATGAATGTTGCAAATTGGCGCAATGTGGAGATTGACTGCACTTTGGGCTCGTTTGGGTAGTGACGCAAAATGTACATAGGGCATTAAGCCCACGCTTTAGGCTCTAAGATTATTGTTTGATAGTATCCAATTGGCAGTCGTTCGTCAAACTTTTGGAGATTAGACGCAAGAAGTTCGTAGAGGAGTCATTCTCAACTCCCCACGAGCATCGCTGGATGGTGATGAGTACGTATGCGTAGGAAGTGTTAAAGAATATCACGCCTTATCAATGGCTATTGTCGATTAAGGTGAGGCTGGTTTAGTTGCCAGACGCGATGTTGCTCTTCAAATTGATCCCAAGCTGGGTAGTCTGGCTGTTTGGCATACGGCAGTGGCAATGAACCTTGGCCGGCTAGAGTATTCAGATCTGCGTCCTTGTCCCACCCGATGCTATGCAGGACGTAGTCTCGCACCCAGCCGGGAGGAGGCGCAGGTGAGGATGTAAACTCCAATTGAAGTTCGTCTCCACTTGTCATGACAACTTGATAATCGTCGTCCGCAGTCAGCAGCGCACGCACGTCCCCGTAGCGCGAAAACGGGCCAGCGAGCGGCGGCCATTTAGCAATCTTGGAGACCCGGTCATAGTCGTACCAATGAGGTTGATCGACCTTTCGAGGAAGCAGTTCACTAAAGCCACGGTATAGAAGCTGAGCATTTTCCAGGCTTAATGTATTGGACGATAGTTGATCATCTTGAGATGGTGCGTGAGCTGCAATGAAAATTTCGTCCCAATAGATCTGTTGGCTACCTGCGATACGGATGCGGCGTGTGGTGGCAGGAAAGTTCTCTGGAAGTGGTACAGTGATGCTCTTTGGCTTTCCTCCGGGGAATCCCATAAACGGCAGCACGCACTCAAAATTGCCTGGTGTCGTTTCAACCCATAGTGAAGGTGGATCCGGTGCATCAATATGTTCGTTCTGATCGATGGCTATGTTCAACGATGTATCTGTCGGGTACAGCCAACCATTAACGTATAGCCGGAGTGCACTATCGGTCGGGAGCGAGTCAAAAACTAGCTCTACAAAGTGAGGTTCGGTTAGACCTTGGCAATAAATGCGATCAAAGGGTTGGACGAACGAGCGGTCAGTAAATTGTAATTTGGCTGTCACGTCTCGACCTTTACTATCACGAGCTTCAGTAGCGTGATATTTTTCCTTAACCACAAAGATCTCCGGCTGAGCGATTTCAGCAGGACCGACTTTTTCGTTGGAGTAAACCTGTGTGTCTGCTGGATGATCGATGGCTGTTAACTGGACGTGATCAAAATAGGCGACTTCCCATAGCTCCTCAGTTATGCGGAGCTCAATGCGCCCGTTTCTTGCCTGAACCGAATGGCCGGGTAGTATGAGGTGTTCCCAACGCCGGTCAGGCAACACTTGGCCGCGAGCGATTTGTAGTCCCAGTGGAGCGTTCCACAGCAGATCGGTGATTAGTTCAAAACGGTTGCCGTTCCAACCATACAGAAAAGGACATGAACCCTTAAGTTCTTGTCGCTCTTCGACTAAGGCGTCCACAGGTGGGTTTTGAATATTCTGGGTTAGGCCATTGGTGAATATAATGCGCACGTTTTCCGGAGCATGTTTGCCTAAACCAAAATGTGTGACAGGTTGCTGAACAAACTGGCGCTGACGCTTTCCGTCGGACCAAACCTCTAGTACCGTGCCCATTGCAAAGTGATTATTTCGACCTCCTCCATTAACATCATTGATACCACGCACGCGAACTTGCAGGTACTTGTTGTCGGCCATGGGACCGCTGCCAAGCCAAACGTGAATTTGGTTTTGGGAGATTGCCAGGATATCCAAGTTTCCATCGCGATTGCAGTCAATCGTTTGTACGCCCGATACGGCACCTGCCGAATTGGGCAATGAAAAGGACGCATCCGCTTTGTTTGAGCTCAAAAACAACGTTTCAGCGGATCCAAGGCAGCAAGTGATTCCGTCTTCTGTGCCGGCCACCAAATCGGTCCACCCATCGTTGTTGAGATCACCCGAGGACACCACTCCAGACCGGATGGGCAGGCGAGTTGTGTTTCGGGAGGCAAGGCTGCCAGGCGTTGGGCTGGAGGTGTAGAAAATAGTGACATCTTGGTCGTCAGCCACCAAGATATCCCACGAGCCGTTGCAATCCACGTCAGCAATGGCCAATTGTTTTGCATCATTGAGGCGCTGGCCGTTATTGATGAACAGCTCACGAAATCGCAGTTGACCGTGCAATATGTTTTCGAGCAGGCCGATCCTAGTCCCGCTGGATGAGACCAAAACAACATCCTGGTCCAAATCTTGATCGATATCGCAGGCTGCTAATGAGGTAACGCGTGCGGGAATTCCCTCAAGGTCACTATAGCGACTGATATCTTCGAAAGTCTGATTACCATTGTTTTGAAATACCTGGACACCGTCTTCGGTAGCCACAATGATGTCAAGGTCTCCGTCGGCTTCGATGTCAAAGGCGGTGAGGGCATTTATGCCACGCAGTTCCTGCATAGCTTTCGGAGATTCTTGAGCAATTAATTGTTGCTGGCTGTCATCCCATTTGACTGTCACGATCGAAAGGCCAGCCTCACCCCAAACAATCAGTTTTTGAAGTGTATCATGGCGATTGGCGGCCACAGGATTGCTCTCGCTGGTGTCCATTTTCTCAGTTACCGCGTCGTTGTTGGAGACGGGCGTTGTGGTGACCAACTGAGCCACATTAGGCTGCGCAATGGACCGTGCTGGGTCATCCACGCCATGCAGATCTATGGGCAACATTCCCGTGACAGAGAAGGGCAGGTCCACTGTCAAAGGGTTGTCCAAATCGAACTCTCCAGGCTGGATTTGCCGGAAGATGGAGAGTTGATGGTCATTGGCGACGGCCAAGTCAAAATCTAGATCAACGTCATAGTCAAACCAACAGGCCGTTTGACCGACCGCTGAAATATCCAAGTGTTTGTAATTGGGCAGTGTTTCCGGGGCTTGAGTGCCGAGGTCAGCGAATGAGTAGTTTTGGAGAAAACTTACATCTAGAAGTGCCATGATATCCGGCTTGACCAAGCGGGAATCGGGGCGAAATCCGGAGGCCCCGCGGATGGTATTTAGCCATCGACGAAGAGCGATGGTGGCTTTCCAGTTTTCCTCTTGGATAGAAGCCTTGACACCCTTCAGAAGTTCGGGCGGGTTGAGTCTGGCTACAGATGGTCCAAGCTGTGAAAGCATTGGCTGAACCAGGTCCAAAGAGGGTTGGAATAACTCAACTACTCGTGCATCCTGATTGGCCAACAGGGTTTCACTGGCGCGTACCAGGAGGTAAAGGTTCCGTGGCTGAGCCCGCCAGGCTCGGTAGAGTGCATCCGCATTGATGATTTTTAGTTCTGCATGATCGCTGGCCAGGAATTGCACCAAATCATCGAATTTACAAGCTACCAAAGGATCCGCGTTTGTTTCTAGTTGTTTCTGGAGGAGACTTGCTGCCTGCAATCGCAGCTGCTGTGAATGTTCTACGTCTCGTCGGGCCTGTGCCTCAAGCAATGCGGCTTGCAGCAGAATTAATCGGGAGTCTTGTAGCTGCAAATTTGCTAGCCGATTAATGATGTTGTTGGCTTCTTCGTAAGCAGCATCCAGTTCTTTATCCATTGCCTCTCGGTTTTCATCGGAAACCAAACCGCTTGATAAACGATTGTTGGTCTCGTCGATCCATTTGAGCACGGTCACGGTTTGGTTGAGCAGTAGGACCGTGTCGTTGGCAGGCGATAACTCGATCAGCTTTTTCCACTGCTCAAGGGCCTGGTCATAGAGTCCGTCCTCGGCAGAGGCCACCGCTGCAATTGCCAATCGCAATCGTTGTTGCCGGTTCTCTGCAGTCTGTTCCGGCGGCAAGTCTTCGGGAATTCCTGGGGGAGTGTTGTTTGTTACCGGTCCCTTGGCTGGGCGATCAAAGTACTGGAAACAGATAATGGCAACAATGACCACAGAAAATAAACCTACGACGGCCAACCAACTTGCGCGGCCGTAGGATGGTGGTTGATTGAGCGGCATGCCAGACTTCTCCTAAATTGCCAATTACGCGATATTTCCATACTCAGCAGTTCGTTAACCTTGATTTTAGGGTAATGGAGCTCGTCATTGTTTCGTTTGGGTCGTCAGTTCACGAAAGTCTTGACGGCTTGTTGATCTATTCAAGATGTCAAATTATTAGCCAGCCGAAGGCCGTAAGGCCTCGGGCATGGCTGAATTCCGGCCGCTCACGAGTCACGGCTCACTTAAAGCAACATGCCGTTGACGACTTTCGCTCCATGCTCAACCCTGAATCTAGATCTTAACAAAGCACTCAAATACGAATAGTGTCAAATCGGCCCAGTTGCCAGGCAGTTCTTAAAGCGGTAAACCAATATCTGGCCAACAGTTTCTTTCCTTCACGGTAGCTTCGCGGGGTATACGAAATCGGAATTTGAAGTATTGGAATACCACCGGCCATTAACTTGGCTGTGATCTCCACGCAGCCTTCAAATCCCGTGGATTGTAGCCCAATCTCATTGATGACTTGTCGCGGTAAAAGTTTGTAGCACGAAGCATGATCTCGCACCCACTGCCGAAAGAGAATCCATAGCCAGATGTCAATTGTCAACACGCCCAACACGAAGGGCCAGCGGCTGGGCTGCCACCAACAACTTGGACGTCGACCGTAAACTGCCACCGGTTGCTCAATGGAACTCTCCGCGCGTTGATACAATCGCAGTATATCGTTGGGATCGTATTCCAAATCCGCATCTTGGATAATAATCCAATCCCTCGTAGCGAGTTCCAATCCTGCCATCACGGCTGCCGTCTTGCCGCGATTCACGGGCAAAAAAATGCGCTCACAAGGTTCAGGAACATGTTGCTCAAGGAGTTCTCGGGTTCCATCGGTCGAGCCATCATCGACAAAGATCAACTGACAGTCTTGGCAATTGGATTGTTCGAGCCGATGAATGACAGACACGATGAAATCACGCTCGTTGTACACCGGAATGATGATTGACAAGTTCACTATGCTGGCGACTCTCTTCGTGCCTGCCAAAGTCGATACGAGATGGCTGCGGCAATGACCGCAAGGTGTGCCACGATGATGGCTTGCCACCGGGTAATCCAACCCAAGACTGGTTTCTTGAAGGTGTAGAACCCACCAGCCTCAATCGTCACCTGCCGTACCAAAATATCTGTTGGTGCATTGCCCTCGTCGACTCGCGTACTCCACACTTCGACAGTACGTATGTCTTCGGTAGGGCATTTGTGGCGAAAGACTTCAATCACTTGGCTGGCCGGTGAAGGCTGAATGAGAAACATGGCCTCGTTGCCTCGACGACGGATAATAAGCTTGCCATCATCCAACTTGTTCGGGCCCGCAGCGACGAATGGTGGCGAACCGCTCCGTGAGCTGATTTCAACGATCGTTTGATGAGTAGCCGCGCCTGGGTAAGCAACTTGATTGAGCTTCAATACAGTTTGCTGAGGGTCATCCAAGTAGATGCAAAACAGTAGACCGTGTCCCCAACCTCCGCTGGGCCCCTTCAGCTGACGGATTTTGGCGTCCATCTGTACTGTGAAATCACCACTGGCTGCAAGCGTAGATTTAAAGCCCGTGATACCGGTGGGCCTAGCTTTGACGTCAGAAGCTTGGAGTATCCGCATTCCTTCTCGACCGAATGAAACTCGATCTGGACTGCCCGGCGGTGGTGGCACAAAGTCGATCAGTGCATCGGTTAATCCCCGGCCGAGATCGATGACAATTTCCTCGGTAGCGCCTGCCCAGGCTGCTGGCAGTAGGAAGCAAACGGCAGCCAAAGCGCGGCGTACGCACGGGATAGTCGGCTGTTCCCGTTGTCTTTTCTCATGAAGTTGTTTCCTCACGAAAATCACTCCCTGGCCTAACTCTTACCTACTGCGGTCATCGATTCACATTTTTGGCGATTACTTCCTTCGAACAGATCGTCCAGCTACAACCCCGCTTCTTCACCGGATACAATCTCGCCGCCATTGGGCGTCAACAAAGCGCGCATTACTTGAAAATCAATCGCGTCGCTGACCAATCGAGTCGAGCCATCGGCATTGCCGAACGTGGCACCACCAGGATGTGCCGATCCCCAATTCTCTTTAAATGGAATATTGCGTCCATCGGGTACAATTACCAAGCCAGCTCGGGCTGTACCCTTGGAGCCGCCAGAGAAGATTGGTTCGTCCCAATACCATGAACTTGCCACATGGACAGTGCGATCAAACGCTTTTTCACCCAGCGCGTAGGTATTGCTTAGTCCATCGGTCAACTCGGCCACACGCATGTAGCGTGGAAAGTTGGGCATGATGCGGGCATTGCCACAGTAGTCCGTTTTTGCCCAAGCCCAACCACCTGATTCGTATCTCCCGTAATCATCGTCTGTCGTAGGCTCAGGGTCCGGTCGACTACGTGAGGGGCACAGGAATCCCGGTTGGATGGTCTTGAAATCACCGTTTTGATACGCATTCGTTTGTTCGACGTAGGGCAAGACTGCGAACGCCCACGAACCACTTTGGGTGCCTGGCCTGGCACCTGGTATGCCGACGCCCCAATTGTAATGAGTGCCGTCGGTAATATCTTCGGTGAAGATCGTGACATGGTTCCCATGGCGATCTTTGATTCCTACGCCTGACTTGTATCCCCCATTACCTGGAAACGCATGAAAGGTCGAGACATGATTCTGTAGTGCCAAACCTAGTTGTTTGATATTGTTCGAGCATTGCAATCTCCGCGCCGCGTCCCTAGCCGCTTGTACGGCAGGTAATAGAAGACTGACCAGCAAAGAGATGATAGACAGAACGACGAGGAGTTCAACAAGAGTGAAGGCGTAGCTTGTTGCGCGTGATTTCCAATCCAAATACTTAGCTCGACGCATGTGCTACAATCCAATTCGTACTTTTGATCTCTGTCGTTCCTTAAGTTGATACACAGTGACGTAGTTCTCAACTCATCATTTGGTAGATTTCATCTCTGACCGCGAAACTCGGACGATTTTGCAAGCTTCGAGACACTGTTCATCATGACCTTCTCATAAAAAAGATAGGCATACCGCAGCCTATCGTTAGGACCTTCCAGAGCCGCTGGTTACATCAATCACCAGAGATACCCTAGAACGGTCAAGAACATTATTTGCTTCATAATATTCGCTCACCGCAATTGCAAACTGGTCGATTTGCCCGAATGCATTTTCAAGAGCAATTGAGGTAAGCATAAAGAAAATCATGGATTTTTGATAATCGGTCACTTTATCGATCTCAATCAAACGGGCACGATCCCTCGCGCCCTTAGTTTTGTAACCTTACGTTGCACCTCTCTTTAACCGCCAGAAAAAAATTGCCAAACCAATCAGTCCACAAATTGCAACAGCGACGACGGTCCACCCTGGTGAAGATGCGGGTTCAAGGTCTGCGAGCCCGTAGTGTACAAGAGAAAACTCTGAATCTGGAAGCGGGTTGTGGCTTATTGAAAAACTGTTGTGCTCCCAGATTCGTGGCTCGCGACCTTCAACGTAGCTTGTTCGCTTAATTGTTGACGGCAAGTAGGGGTCAGACTCGTAACGATATTCGCCAACAAGATGTGCGGAAACACCGCCCTGGGATGGGTCGTGCTCAAAGTTTACTATGCGGTAGTTATTAGACGGATCCACAGTGACCTTAATTTGTTCGAACGCGGCAGGTCGATGGTCTTCGCCTGCAAGGTTTTGTTCCCTTTCCTTGCGATTTGTCACTTCAAAATCAAGAAACCCATCTTGACGTTCTTGCCAGTTCGTAAATAGGTAGTTTTCATCATGCACTGCATCCAATAAACAACAATCCGAAATCGAAAATGCCGCTTTACGCAGTGTCCCTGTTTCAAAATCATCGTTCGTTTCTGCACTTCCCATCTGACGCATCTGCCATCGATCGCTTTTGCTTTTTGTAAGTATGAATCGCTGTTGCTTAATGCGCAACCAAACTTGAGAATCACTTTCAAATTTATCAAAGTCATTTTGAAAAGCCCATTTTTCTTTCGTCGTACGCGGGCCCTGCGGACCTGGAACTATGGATTCGCGAGAGAAGTTGGAGATTCGAGTTGATTCTTCAATCTTGTTCCAACCTACGACGACGGAGGAGAGAAATTGGGTGTCGGATGTGGAAACGCCGACTTCAGCGAGCAACAAAATGAACAATGTTTCGAATAGAACTTGCATGTTACAGCCCCACGAATGCGACTAAAGGTCTTCCCGGTAACAATTAGGCCGTTATGCCATTCAAATAAAAATGTCCGTGCTGAAAGCTTAGTTGCTGCTTTCGTCCTGATGGACCTTTTGTGTGTGGCAGGCTACGTGCAGCGCACCAATGTTTGACGAACCAGCTCATTTCGCCAATGGTCTTGTCCTGGGCAAACTCGGTGACGCAGGTTATTTTGTCACGAATGAGACCTCAAAACAATGAATTTCTTAATGCCCAACACTACAGCACAGATAAAAATCGAAGTAGCGACTACGCGTGCGAATGAGAAATTTCTTCTACCCCAGCCTTGGTCAGTGAGTCCCCAAAATGCTAGGTCAAACTCACTCTTACTCAAGGAATCATGGCTCCAATTTGAAAACGTCACTAATGCGTTTTTTGCATGAGATTCAATCTTCGTTTCTGTCGGAAATCTAGTGCCATCTCCAAAATTGACTTTTGCTTTGATATTTCCTGAGCCAGGAAGTATGACTTCCCACTCCAGTATTCGAAAGGGCGAATTCGATTCAACAAGTACACTTCCGGATTTCCAAAACTGCTTACCAGTTGTGTCAATTCCAATCTTGAAGCAGTCGATGCCATCAACTACACATGGTTCGAGAGTCGTTAATATGAACTCCTTACTGTTAAGAATTTCATCCAATGGTACTGAAGCGACTGCGTAAAATGAAGAAAAATACCATCCCAGTTCGAGCAGCATTTCTGACTCAGACTTCCCACGATCACTGATTTGAGAAATACTAAATTCTCCGTCGTCACTTTTGATCAGTGCGAATTCTCGGTCTCCACCCAAGCATACAACAAACTCGTGATGTTCGTCCTCGCGTTCGAAGCGGCCTTCAAATTTCAAAAGTTCTCCAACAGAGGCAAGCTTACCCCGATATTGTCGACTACTTCCAGAGCGGCCGGTTACATCAATCACCAGCGACACCCTAGAACCGTCAAGAACATTATTTGCTTCATAATATTCGCTCACAGCACTTGCAAACTGATCGATTTGCCCGAATGCATTTTCAAGTGCAATTGATGTAAGCATTAAGCAAATCATGAATTTTTGATAGCCGGTCACTTTATCGATCTCAATTAAACGGGCGCGATTCCTCGCGCCCTTAGTTTTGTAACATAGGAAAAAGTCGCAATTTCGCATCTGACCGTTGTGTGAAGTTAGCAAATCACCATGAACATCCGCAGGCAAGAGGATTGACTGAACTTTCGCCACATACACCTGGGACACACCAACCTTCGCTACAGTTAGGTACATTTCGCAATGGGCACCAAATCCAACCAGCTTCAACGACTGAAGTCGTCAGAACTACTAGCCCTATCGCTAAAAGTGTTTTGAATGTTTTCATTTCAATCAATCTCCTTTAAGGTAAAACGGCCTGATTTACGCTAGACAATCGCGCCGCTGAATCAAATTGCCCGACCTTTGAATGTTAGCACTACTGAAGGAAGTGACGAGTCGTCAAGCAGAACCGTAATTCTGCCACTGAAATCGCCTGCATAAGATGGACTCTTAACTCTTACCTTGAGTGTATATGATTGCTTTGACGAAATGGTGATCGGAAGGTCTTCCACAGTACTGCAACTGCAACTTGATAATGCTCCTACAAGTTTGACCTCTGTCCAGCCAGTGTTTACAAATTCGTAGTCAACAAGAATTGTGTCCCCAACTCTAATTGATTCCAAACTCATGTCTTTACGAGGTACCGATAGTCTTGAATAGGAGGTGTTTGGTGCAAGTAGGATAATCACCACGCTGATTGAGAATAAGATAATAGGTGAAGAATAATGGATCTTCATGCCGGATCTCAATTTCCTGGGAATGCACATAAGTTTGTTAGATCTGCCGTGTCAAACCCAATTTTTTGAGATTGTTGGAACGTTGTTGATGTACAGCCATAAAACACATTTCTACTTCTTCTCGTTATTCAAATAAGCGAAGTTTGAAGCAAACGGACTGTGAACTGGTGTGTCGTCCCGTCCACCAAAGTGAGTTCAATCAAGACTGCCAAATCTGCAGCAACTTTATGCACTCTTTCGATGTGAGTTTCTTTCCCATTGCTTGCGAATCGAAGGAAGATACCGTTGGATGTGCCACCGTGCACTGTATTGAACTCAACAATTCTCGGCTCTATACATTCACAAGACGATGTAATAGAGGCGATATGTGAATCAATGGACAAGCCAATCTCTTCAAAGGTAACGCACCGGTATCCTTCAATACCCTCAATCACTACGCCTGCATTTATTGTGTGTGTGACAGGTGTTGATGCAGTTGCGGAGGGAATTGAACGATTGGCTGCATAAGGGAAATCGCACCCAACCAATCCCAGATAACAAATTCCACTTGCGAAACATATCAAGTCAAAAGGAGTGATTCGGTTGACAAAGTTCGCCAGGAAGTCTATGAAAAAGATGAAAACAACCGGAAGCCAACCACTTGAACTGTCAAAGTCAGTTGAGAGATTTGCTTGTGAGCTTGTGAGCTTGTGATCTTGTGATCTTGTGAGCTTGTGAGCTTGTGAGCTTGTGCATGATTGCGCACCTGAGGGGCGTGATTGGTGCAACACAAAACGATTTTCGAAGTGGTCATTTGACCACCAGAATCTTCTATGTCAAATCTTTTTCTGTAAATTTTGTGGGAGTTATGCGCTACCGGGGGGTGGGTAAGAGTTGACCGGCATCGGTGAAGAATTCGATGATAAGTCATCCCGTCTCTCGTTTGCAAAAGACAGCATCGCAGCCGTAGAGTACCAACAGGCACTTTATTCCAACTAGCATGGCTGCATAGCGATCGTAATAACTGATTAGAACATACGGTCCTAGCCCTAACGCAAAAATTACTAGAGTGATCGCCACATGATGTGTCTTGACCATCGCACCAAAAATCATGATGCACCCGATCGCTATCAATGGCCAGGGATGCACTACGCGGGCCCAGAGAATTGGCCAACCATCTGCAAAATATTCTTCGATCAGTTGCCCGGATGTATAGTAAACGAACGCGGCGATGGCGCGATTGGCCATACGGTTAAGGAAATCAAGCGGCCTTGCTAGGATGGCTTGTTTAGCAAGAGCCCCTTTTTCTTCGATGAATGCTATTTCACCCGCCTGCCGGTATTGCTGCCGTTGCTCACCTATACTGGACCACGGATGTCGCGACATGACTTCGTAATCAAGTATGCCATCATTGTCTAAGCATTGGGATTGCCACAATTCATACATGCCATTGGATTTGATAGGGATCCAACGTCCTAATTGCACTCGATTACGAATCGTCCACGGTGCAATAGTTAGAGCCCAGATAAGAAGCGGAAATACGAGTCGGGGCCAGAAATTTTTTCGAAAAAGTCGTTCGCCTGTGAAAGATGTTGCTTGTGATGTGTCCAACGTCGTCAAACCGGGTTTAGCAACTCGCATCGTTTCACACCGAGCAAGATTGACACTCCCTTGGCTGTCGCTCGACCTTCCCAGAATTTCTCTCATGGCTCGGAATGGGAGGGTGAGATGCTTGCAAAGACAACACCTAACACTTAAAAATTGAGTGGCCCCGAAACACGTCAGGCCCACCCAAACCATCCCCAGCACTGGACTAGAGAGAGTAGCCAAACCACCCCAGGCTCCCCAGGTAATTGCCTGTGACCAACTGGGAACTGCCGACTGTTCTCCACTGCGAATGGCCAATAACCAGGTAAGGCTAACTACTATCAGCAACCATCCGGTATCATGTGTCTGTTGGAACAGTTGGTAGAAATTGGCGGTATAGACCCCTAGTATTATAGCAATCCCGATATAGATTTTGCCCAGACGCCGAGCTTCGGAAAGTACAATCAAGCCTGCCAGCCACGTCCCAGCAGCCTGCAAGAGTACCATGAACGCAGTCATGCTTTTGGTGTTGTCGCTGGCCAACCAATAAATGCCTGCCATCAAGTAAGGTAGCACGGGTGGCATCCAAGCAGTGGGCCCCGTTTGCTCATGAAAAGGATCGCTAAAACCATGTCCCGCCCGCACAGCTCGTGCGATGCAATCGTATTCGGCACCTACGTGGGTCCGATAATCGGGCAGCAACCAGGGCAAAGATTGCGGCCAAACACTTTTGACATAAGCTACACCCATGAATCCAATGATAACCAGACCACTTAGAACCACATCCTGCCAGACTATCTTGAGCACGGGCGACAACTCCTGATGGGTAACAGTGATTGTGGTCGATTTCATATGGGGTTTCGATCCTCAGGAGCCAAACGGCGTGAGCATAAATTGACAACACAAGGGAAGTTCGAAATTCCTAATTGAGGCCGGCCGGTGTCTGCGAGAAGAATTTTGCCTGAAGGCCAAGAACAAGTTGTAACTTACGCAGCGTAGGGACAGCTTGTAAGTTCAGCGGGTCTGATATATGCAACTCTAATTTTCGTAAGGCACTGCAGCAAGCTAGTACCTTCTTATTCGGGGCGCATCAAGCTAATGACACAGTTAATACCACTTAAACATGAATTTACGAGCGCGCTGTTTGTCTCACTTTAGATAGCCATGTCCTCAGAAAAGTCGTTCAAAGTTCCCAAGCTGACTTGGCAGGAAGTCGCGTTGATAGCCTTGGCTATGGGTTTCATGGCAATCATTCTAGCCTATGCTGCATTGCGTAGTGCACCCTTGCTGGACGAGTGTGCGCATTATGCCAGCGGAGTCGTATTGGCTGCCACTGGTGATCCCGGTTATTTCAAAGTCAATCCGCCAGCTAACAAATGGGTGACTGCCATTACGGTCAGTTTCTTACCACTCGATTTGCCTCCATTGGTTCGATCTTCAGCCTTTTCTAATGCCACACGCCCAGAATTTGATTTGGGTGATTCTTTGCTCGCACGGGATCCAGATCGTTTTTTCTTGGGATTGCGTTTGTCTCGAGTAGCACGCATCCCGCTACTTTTGGTTGGCGCGGCCATGCTTTGGAGCTCATTGAGTTTCGCGGAACCTTGGCGGAGGGTGTTGGTGGTTTGGTTGTGGTGTTTCTCGCCCTTGTTGCTTGGACATGGATGGGTGGTTTCGGCAGACGCATTGGCGGGGGTAGCTATGTGCTTGGTGATCGTGACTGGAGTCAGTATATGTCGCCGTCCGACATACCAGAACTTTGCGATGTCGGGCTTGGCCTGGGGATTGGCCATCGGAACGAAAACTACGTTCGCTCCCTTATACTTGGCATTCATTGTGTCCGTAGGCATCACGAAATACGTTTGGGGCGGACGCACCAGCGCAAAAAACGGACTGTTAATGCGCCAACTGCTATCCCTGTTTACTCGGACGGGACACCGCAATCGACTACGCACTTGGTTTTTGGGGTGGGTTTGGCACGCTTCTGTTGCTTGCCTGACGCTGAACGCCCTGTACCTGTTCGATGGGAGCGGCAGGCAACTGAGGCAGCACGAGTTCATTAGTCCTGTGTTTCGAAGCGTTGGTATGCATCGGGGTATGGTCAGCAAGTCAGTTGTCAGCCAGGAGCCGGAAGACTTAGAAAAGCCGAAGACTGCCGTCTACGGCTCAGAAGGCGTTCAAAAAAGCGTAATAGGTGATGCAGGTTCATGGGTTGCCCGATGGTTGTCAACGATGCCGTCACCGTTTCCAGAGTCTTTTTTGGAAGGCATCGACCAGCAATTGGCCGATATGGCTCAGCCCAGAGGTGCCTATTTGTTGGGTAAAAGACATCCTGGAAAATTGCCGTGGTTTTTTCTGTTGGGCTATTGGGCCAAGGAACAATTGGCCGTCCCATTGATGTTGCTATTTGTAGTACTTGGAATTGCATACTACTTGAGAAAGAAGTCGAGCGGTGGTGCCCAAGCCCCTTGCGCGCTTGTTGCTTGCTTTCCAAGAACCGAATCGCGGTTGTTGACGTTGATGTGCGGCAGTCTGTTGATTGCGTTTGGTGTCCTGATGGCTTGGCAGAGCAATCTAGTTTGGAACATGCGCTATCTAATCCCTGCGCTGCCGCTAGTGTATGTGCTACTGGTACTTGGCGTGCCAGAGTTCGAGCCTAAACTCACCAAACTGTTACCAAGGGGGCTGCCCGTAATGTGCCTCGGATTGTTAGCGACCATGCTGATGGAAGCCATCGGCTCAGTGCCGTTTCATTTTTCATACATCAATCCACTATTTGGTGGAAGTCGCAGGATTCCGTTCGCATTGAATGACAGCAATTTCGACTACGGCCAAGATATTTTTTACGTGCGTGATTGGTGTGCTAAGCAAATGCAAGCGGTTACCGATAATGCCCCCCAGAGGATCTGCGGGGTACTTTGCGGCCACGGAAGAATATGGCTGCAGGACATATGTCCCGCAGCCAGTTCGCAGGATATCGAGCATGCCTTGCAGGCCAAACGTGACCAAAATGCAGAGACTCGCAATGGTATGCAACGCACGAGTCCGGACGGCTGGCTTATCATTTCCCGAGGGCTTGGTCATCCAGAGCCCTGGGCAGTTCGATATAGCTCAATCACTGACGCGCAATTGGAACGTAAGAGTCGTTTGCAAATTCAGGAATTACTAAATTTCCCACCAGATGTATGGATAACACCCGTTATTGTCGGCTACAGATTGCAAGGCGAGTGATCAGTTGGCCAGCTTTCGCAGGACGGTGGGCAGAATGCCACCATTTTTGTAGTAGTCCAATTCGACGGGCGTATCGATTCGGACGTCCACTTCAAATTTGGTGGTTGACCCATCGGGCTTTGTCGCGGTCACCGACAAAGTGCCGCGAGGTACGATGGTATCATCCGCACCCACGTCGAATAACTCATCTCCGGTCAGACCAAGCGATTGCGCTGTCGCACCGTTTCGCAGTTGCAATGGAAGGATGCCCATGCCGACCAAGTTGCTTCGGTGGATTCTCTCATAGCTGACAGCGATGACCGCACGGACTCCAAGAAGCATGGTGCCCTTGGCAGCCCAATCGCGACTGCTACCGGTTCCATATTCGGCTCCGGCCAGCACGATCAATGGAGTTCCAGACTGTTTGTATCGAATGGCGGCATCGTAAATAGAAAGTTGTTCGCCGCTAGGTACATGTTTCGTATAGCCACCTTCAATGTCAGGAACCATTTGATTGCGAATGCGAATGTTGGCGAATGTTCCACGTACCATAACGCGATCATTGCCCCGTCGAGAACCGTAGCTATTGAATTCCGATGGTTCAACTTGGTGATCGATCAGATAGCGACCTGCGGGGCTAGCCTTGGCAATCGAACCTGCAGGAGAAATGTGATCTGTTGTGACAGAGTCGCCAAGTACTGCTAAACAGTGTGCACCCCGAATGGCGGCTGGGGGTGTAACATCGAGCGTTATACCTTCAAGAAATGGAGGTCGCTGAATGTAAGTGCTGTTTTCATTCCAATCATACAGATCACCTTCGGTAATTTCGATGGCGTTCCATTTGTCGTTTGAGGTGAAGGCACTAGAGTACTGTTGGACAAACATCTCAGGCAACACGCTGGATTCAATACAGTTTTTGATTTCATCCGGCGTTGGCCAGATATCTCGCAGAAAGACTGGTTCGCCCGTCGGTGATTGGCCAATCGGCTCAGCCTCAAAATCAATGTCAACTGTACCGGCAAGTGCATAGGCGACGACCAATGGTGGGCTGGCTAAATAATTCGCACGTGTCAGCGGATTGACTCGACCTTCAAAATTCCGATTTCCGCTTAATACGGCCGCCGCAACTAGGTCGCCACTGGTGATGGCTTTTGCCACCGCTTCAGGCAGTGGCCCGCTGTTGCCGATGCAGGTTGTGCATCCATAGCCGACGGTATGAAAACCCAGTTGGGCAAGTGGTTCGCTTAATTCAGCTCGATCGAGATAATCAGTTACGACTCGAGAACCGGGAGCCAAAGAGGTTTTTACAAACGGTTTAACATGCAACCCTTTGGCGACAGCTTTCTTGGCGAGTAATCCGGCGCCGAGCATTACCGACGGATTCGAAGTATTGGTGCAGCTAGTGATGGCGGCAATCACAACACAACCATGGCCGAGTTCGGTTTGCGAAGTGTCGACTACCGTCCCCTTGTTGTTAAGAGTTTCAGCTTGCAATCCAAAACCACGTTCGGCTAATGGAGCCGAAAGAGCATGATGAAAGGACTTCTGAACATTTTTCAGGGCAACGCGATCTTGCGGTCGTTTGGGGCCTGCCAGGGCGGGTTCGATTGAACTTAGATCCAATTTGACAACTTTAGAGTATTCGATGTCTTCCTGTGCTTGTTCACGAAACAATCCCTGGGCTCTCATATAGGCTTCGACTAGCTTGACTTGGTCCGAGCTGCGCCCGGTGCGCGATAGGAAGCGAATCGTCTCAGCATCGATAGGAAAAAAGCCCATGGTGGCACCATATTCTGGAGCCATGTTGGCGATGGTGGCTCTGTCAGCCAAAGACATCTGGGCAACCCCTGAACCAAAGAACTCGACAAACTTGCCAACAACGCCTTCCTTGCGTAAAACTTCGGTCACGCGCAGAACCAAATCCGTGGCCGTGGCGCCGGCGGGAAGTACACCATTAAACTCGAGCCCTACGACTTCAGGCATTAGCATATACAACGGCTGCCCCAACATACCGGCCTCGGCCTCAATACCGCCGACCCCCCAACCCAAGACACCAAGTCCGTTGATCATCGTGGTGTGACTGTCTGTTCCGACCAATGTGTCAGGTAAAGCGATCGGGCCAAGTTGATCGTGACGAACGAAAACACATTCAGCCAGATACTCAAGGTTCACTTGGTGTACGATGCCCGTATTGGGAGGAACAACTCGAAAGTTGTTAAATGCCTGTTGTCCCCAACGAAGAAATTCATATCTTTCCTGGTTTCTATGGAATTCGATTTCGACGTTCTGAGCCAATGCATCTGCGGAACCAAAGATGTCTACTTGGACGGAATGGTCAATCACTAAATCGACAGGAATAAGGGGATTGATGCGGCGAGGGTCGCCACCAAGAGATTTCATGCCGTCCCGCATGGCCGCAAGATCCACCACACAGGGCACGCCGGTAAAGTCTTGTAAGACTACTCGCGCAGGCATGAACGGGATCTCTAGCGCCGCTGGTCTGGCTGCCTGCCAATTAGCCAGATTTCGGACATCCTCTTCGTTTACCACATATCCATCGCAGTTTCGCAGTACGGCTTCCAACAGGATGCGAATGGAATACGGTAGACGCGAAATTTTGCCGACTCCGCTTGCCTCTAGCTTTTTGAGGCTATAGAAGCCAAGGATGGTTTCTGGTCCTTGGAATTGATCTCGGCATTGAAAAGGGTCGTGTAGTGGCGAAGTTTGTGACATGGAGAATTTAACTTTAGCTACCAAATGATCGTGCAAAAAAAGACGAGCGATGCGAAGTCTTTCAACACATCCTCTCCCTGGCTAGGCTCGTTTTAGGGGCCTTGGGGAGAGAAGGGGGGTGTCCGTGTGCAAATGGTTGTGAATTAGGAAGTTAAGCAAAGCCAGCATTGTAGCTAACGTACCTCCCGTTGGACACTCTAGGATTTGCGCGATCCGC
>JAGQOY010000089.1 GCA_020427005.1 Planctomycetales bacterium | reverse complement strand
GAAAATGGAATACTCAAAGTGCAAACTGCCACGCTCAATTCAGCCAGCAGAAAAAGTCGTCCCGGTTGGCTATAAAGTAGCGGGCGCTGGGTACGAATTGCAAGTAGAATCACCAGGCCTGTAAGCGTCGATTCGATAAACCACCCAGTTTGGAATAACTTTTCAAAAGCCAATGAATCTCCAGTGCTGGAAAGGTGGCTGAAAAACCAATACAAGGCGCCGAAAGTTAGAAAATCAAAGCAGGAACTTGCCAATCCAAATGTCATCATGAATTTAACAAGAAAGCGAGTATCCCACCTACGCGGTTGCGCGATTTGCTCACGATCCACCGTGTCCGTGGCCAAGGCCATGGCTGGGAAATCGGCCATTAAGTTCACCAATAGAATCTGAGATGCGAGCAGCGGTTCGAACGGAAGGAACAGTCCAGCTATGGCGAGGCTGAACATGTAGCCAAAATTGGCCGCAATGGCAAAGAAGATGTATTTGAGCGTATTGCTAAATGTACGTCTGCCTTCACGGACTCCTTCCACCAAAACGCTCAAATCCTGCCTCAATAACACGACTTGGGCAGCTTCTTTCGCAACATCTACAGCTGAGGCAACGGAAATGCCAATGTCTGCTGAATGCAGCGCCGAGGCATCGTTAATGCCATCCCCAAGGTAGCCTACGATATGTCCGGCCCGTTTGAGTGCCAGAATAATCTGCTCCTTTTGGTTCGGTTCGACCTCAGCAAAAATGTCTATCATTCGGGCCCGTTGCGCCAACGCTGCATCATTTAGCATCCGCAATTCGCTACCTGTAAGAACGGTTGGTTCGGAGAAACCTACTTGCTTACTAATCGATGCTGCAACGGTTCGATTGTCACCAGTGATGATCTTGAGCGAAACACCGAGCTTCTTTAGATCTTCAATTGTCTGCCGCGCATCCAGCTTTGGTGGATCCGCAAAAACTAGAAACCCAAGAAAGACCATGTCTCGTTCATCGTCTGCGGTCAGTGGGTGACTATCACAGGGCCGAACCGCCAATCCAAGTACACGCAGTCCCTGACTACTCAAATTTTGAAAGCGATTTTCTATTTCGCTTCTGAACGCCTCAAGATCCTGTAACCTTCCATTCGGCAGGACGGTGTACGTGCAACACTCGAGAATTTGAGCAAGTGCACCCTTTGTAACTAACAATCGCTGATGCGTAGTTCCATCATCAAGTTGTGGCAGACCATCAAAATCTTGCAAAGATGTCGATTCGAAAACATCGGTGCCAAAGTAGGTTTCTAGAAACTTGAGTCTATACTGATGGCTTGAGAACGAATGACATTCAATGTGAATACTGAGCCTGCGTCGGGTGAAATCATAAGGTAACTCGTCTAGCCTGCGGACCTGCTCACGCATACCAACCAGGGACTCTCTTAATGAAAATCCTTCTGTAATTTGAGATACTGTCGCTGGCGGAGAATGGATTGCAAAGTCGCAAATCGCTCGATCAATGGGGTTATCAAATCCTGATTGAAAGCTTGCGTTGATATACGCGAGCTGAAGGACTTCAGAACTGGGCTGACCCTCAATATCCAGCGCCCCCAACAGTTCGATATTCCCTTCGGTTAAGGTACCTGTCTTGTCAGAGCAGAGCACCGTAATGCTTCCGAGATTCTCAATCGAAAGTAACTGCTTTACGATTACCTGCTGTCGTGACATGGCTTGAGCGCCTGCTGCAAGAACCACGCTCGTTACTGCGGGCAACAGTTGAGGGGTCATTCCAACTGCCAAAGCGAGTCCGACTAATAGTGAGTCGATCGGAGACTTGCCTTGTAAGCCCACTTTGACCGAGAAAACTAGAACGGTGATAACCACCACGATTTGATTAGTAACTGTCCAAATTGACGGACCCCTCGCTCGAATCCTGTTTCTGGCTGCGCACGCTGCAGGCTCGCTGAAATTCGGCCGAATTCGGTATCAGAACCAGTGGCAACCACGACTGCCGTTCCGATTCCACTCATGACGTGAGTGCCAAGGTGTAGGCTATTGCTGCGAGCGGCCAATGGCTGTTGCGTTTGTAGGGTTTGAGCAAATTTTTCAGCGGGGAAGCTTTCGCCCGTTAGTGCGCTTTCATTTACGAGTAAGTGTTCCGATATCAGTATTCTGCAGTCGCCTGGTATTACGTCCCCAGCAGACAATCGAACGACATCCCCAGATACAATCTCCCGCAATGGAACCTGAGTTTCGACTCCATCACGCAGGGCCGTGGCTGTGGTTTCAATCAATCCCAACAATCGGGCAACGGCGTCGGCCGCACTCAACTCTTGCCAAAACCCGAGTAGACCACTCGCCAAAAGGATAAAAACAATTATGCATCCATCCGGTGCATCGAGCAGTGAAAATCTTTGATTGTTGGTTGACGCGTCGTAGTAAGAAAGTGCGAAAGTAAGAACAGCCGAACATAACAGCAGAATGATAATCGGACTCTTGAATTGATCTATCAATAAGCGGCCCCGTGAGCGAGTTGAGCTGTCGAGGGGGCGAGAATTGACTATTCGTCGCTGTGCTTCAACTGTGCTTAACCCTGTATCAGTTGTCCGCAGGTCACGAAGTAGTTCTCGTTCTTCAATAGACCAAAATGGATGTTTTACACTCCCTGCAGCCGTCCAATGCTCTTCTCGGTGCATACGTTGAACGCTCCCAATTACGCTCGACGCCTGCCGATGTTCTATCATTCAGCCACTGGCTCTGTTAGTCGCCATAGCCCTGAGCTGTGATTGGCATAATCGCCAAGCCGCAGTTGGAAATTAAACGAACTGGTGGCCGAAGCAAAGAATCATCGTGGCAACGACAGGCGTTAACCAGTACACCAATTTATCACAAATCGATATGTAAAAGGTTTGGCCTAAGTCTCACGTTTGGGCCGCGCAATGTTCTCAAAGAAAAGGCGTTGTCTGGGTAGAAATGAAATGGCCAAAACACGGCAATTTTGCCCTACTCACCCTGCCATGCCAGGACGTTCCAATGGTTTGGGATGAGGCCAATCCTATTTAGCCTAAATCAATTGCATGAGCAACGTATGCCTTTAGGGGAGCGGCAGAAATAAATCTACCAATCCCAACCCGAAACGTAAGTGAGGGATTCTTGTTCGGTCCCTCACTTACGTTTCGGGTTGGGACGATTATTCCTGCCGCCTTAGCGAACTCGATTCGACTGATTGGCAGCGGTTCGAGTTTGAACCTCCTCACTGAACTTTGCATCGTATCGCAGAGAGCTTTCGGGGCCTTGAAACCCAACCACCTCATCGCTCCAATCGAGTGACTTACTGACGACACGTCCTCGGTCCAAGTCGAATTTGAAGACCCCTTTGCTAAGTTGCTGGATTAGCTGGGCTTCAATGGACGCATCAGTGACAGGTGTAAGTGGTTCGGCTTTGATACTAATGGTTGCGATGCCCGTACTCACTCGTTCAAGCGTGTAGAGTTCACGAACTTTGATGGCTTTGTATGCACCATCTTCCGTCTTAACTCGAAGTTCTCTCGGAACACTCCATTGCCCACCGATAACGATTGGCTCTTCGGGCAAAGGTATCGTTAGCTCACCTAAGCCCAGTTGAGGAGTCTTCAGCTCCTTGTCACGATTGACAACTTGTCCCCGCGAGTTAATGGTGATCTCTGCCAGCGGCTTGTTGACCGTTTCGGCTACATGCTCAAAGGCTGTGGGTACTTCCTCGTCTTTTTGGCTGTCATAGGTTAGCGTCTCACCCTCGCCTATGGTCTGAGTTAACTGGACCGAATTGATACGGTACTCGAACGTCATGTCTCCATTTGCATTTCGATCTTTTACAATCCACACCTTTTCGCTGACCGTTCGGGAGGAACTTGATTCTTCGTGTCCTTGAATCTTCGTTCGAGTCTCAGCTTCGTGCGTGACTTTTGATACGATGCTTTCACCTGGCTGCAACTTATAGCGCATGGTGTAGCCCGACTGTTTGGCGTTTGTAGTTCGATTGCTTGAACGACCGGACTGTTGTTGGGCATGTGTCCGATGGGACGTTCCCAAGATCGATAGTGCAAAAACGAAACAACACAAAAGGTAGAAGTTTGCTTTGTGATTCATCAATGGAGCCTCCATGCTCAACTGGTAGTTTGTAGTGCGTTACTTCCTGTTTTCCCTTGGATTCCCTCCCCAGCCAAGCTTTTCTCGTAGCGTGCGGTACTCGCCTTTTCCAGGGATGTTGATCATTTTGAAAGATACGGGGGCTTTCGTGACGCGGTAGCAATCACCTTCGTCCAGGTTGCCCAGGACTCTGCCATCGAATACAGCAGACACCGATGCATGGCCATGGCGTACATACATCTCGTAGCAACGGTCTGCACGATCCACCACCGGGCGCATCGTCAATGTGTGTGGACTGATTGGGCTGATCACTACCGCTTGCAACCATCTTGCCAGAATTGGACCTCCGGCTGATAGATTATGGGCGGTAGAACCAACTGGCGTACTGATAATCAATCCATCGCAGCTGTAAGTAGACGCCAATTCGCCGTCTACGTAAAGATCGATCTGGATCATCGAAAAAGGAGCTCCGCCAAGAATTGACGCCTCGTTGAGCGCCAATTGATAACCAGACTCGCTCTGCGATGGATTTGACTTGCGAATAATTGTGCAGGCTAACATCACGTGTTCGTCGATTGGAAATTTGCCTTCGCAGATTTCGGGCCAAACACGACTCAACTCCTTCTCCCCCAAGGCAGCCAAAAACCCCAGGCTACCTAGATTCACACCTATAACCGGCAGCTGATGGAGTCCCATACGTCGGGCCGCAGAAAGAATAGAACCATCCCCTCCGAGGACCACACACATATCTAGCTCGTTGGTAGAAGTGAAGCGGAAGGATTCATCCTGATCGACAGCCACGATTTCCGCTGACTTGCTCAGAATATGCACAATTCCATCCAATTCCGCTTTGACACGCGGACGATTGACGGAAGCCAGGACCACAATTCGTGGTTGGGTGCGCCCGGCTTTCTCCCAAGATGCTTGGCTCGGCATATCGCGAATGCATTCCTGTCAGATGGCTACTACGCTTCTACCGCATGGCATTGTCCGGCCATTTCGCGGCAGGCCTTGACCAACCCTTCGACGCTCAATCCAAAATCAGCTAAAAGCTCATCTCGCTCGCCGTGCTCAACGAAGTAGTCCGGAATGCCTAGGCGGCGAAGCCCCCGTGTTTCCCATCCCTGATCGCAGGCAAGTTCCAACACTGCACTTCCAAAGCCGCCCATTAACGCAGCTTCTTCAGCAGTAATGATAAATCGACAGTCTTGGAATACGCGTCGCATAAGCTCAACATCTAGCGGCTTAATGAAACGAGGATTAATGACTGCTACTTCAATGCCTTCCTTCGAAAGCTTTTCTGCTGCTCGGATGGCTAATTCCAGCATGGGTCCGAGTCCAATAATTGCACCCTCAACCTGGGGATGATGTTCATCATCCAAATTGGATGGACTCCCCCAGCGAACGATCTGGCCTCGGCCAAGTTCTATAGGTTGTTGATGCAGATTCAGGTCCGGCGCCGAGGCTTTGGGATATCGAATTCCGACAGCCCCGTCGTGCTGTAATGCGAAATCCAGCATGGCAGCCAATTCCGGTCCATCGCCGGGAGCCAAAAGCAGAATATTCGGCAGCACTCGAAGATATCCAATATCAAATACTCCATGATGGGTTGGTCCGTCCGGGCCGGCTAGGCCTCCACGATCCATCATGAGAGTCACCGGAAGATCCTGTAAAGCAACTTCCTGAAAGATCTGATCATAGCTTCGTTGCATAAATGTGCTGTAGATGCTGACAATCGGACGCAAACCGACTTTGGCATGACCGGCGGCAAATGCGACCGCGTGTGACTCACAAATACCGACATCAAAAAAGCGTTCGGGGAACTCCTCGCGCACAGGTTCCAATTTGTTGCCTTGGCACATGGCAGCCGTCATGACTGTAACCCTAGGATCACTGCGCATGGCCGCCACAATGGCATCTCGTGCATAGTTCGTATATGCGGGAGCACCGCTACCACCGAGTACCTTAGCCTTGCCGCCATCGTCCTGAAATGCTGGAGGAGTATGAAAGAAGACTGGATCCTGAGCAGCTGGTTGATAACCGTGACCCTTTTCTGTCACGACATGTAACAGAACCGGCCCTTTCTGATCTTTTACCATCTTCAGGTACTTGCGCATCAGAGGGATGTTATGTCCGTCAATCGGCCCTACATAACGAATACCCAAATCCTCAAACAGCATTCCTCCATGCAGCCCAGCCTTGACACCTTCTTTCACCTGAGCCAACAGACGTTCCGTTGGATCTCCCAATACAGGTACATGATTGAGAATACGCACTACCTCATTCTTCAGGCCTGTATAGAACGGATTCGTACGCAGTCGGTCCAAATAGCGTGCAACCGAACCTACGCGTGGGCAAATGCTCATGCGATTATCGTTGAGCACAATCAACAAATTACACCCTAATTCACCCGCATTGTTCAAGGCTTCAAACACGATTCCCGAGGGAAAAGCACCATCCCCAATTACGGCCACACTCTTGCGATTAGATTGGGACAGCAGATCATCACCGCTTTTCAGCCCTAGTGCTGTCGAAACACTGCAGCCCGCATGTCCGGTCATGAATAGATCATATTCGCTCTCATTTGGATTAGGATAACCCATCAATCCACCGCGAGTACGTATGGATGCAAAGTCCGCGTAGCGTCCGGTGATCAGTTTATGAGGATAGATTTGATGGCCCGTGTCCCAGATCAAGCGATCTGAGCGGAAGTCAAATACGCTATGCAATGCCAAGCACAGCTCTACCACTCCCAAATTCGACGCAAAATGCGCCGTACGAATACTCAGCAACCCGCACAGGGTCTCTCGGATCTCTAATGCTAACTGCGCAAGTTCCGAGCCGGTCATACGCTGAAGCTGTTCCGCGTTTGCCAGTCCATCAAGTAGCCTAGTCATGTTGTTCAACTTCTCCGTTGCTCTACAAATCTTGCAATTTGCACTAGCCCTGCTGCAGTCTCCCCAAAGCTCGATACTGCTTGACACGCATTCGCAATTAGTTCGGAAACCAGCTGGCGCGATCCCTCTAAGCCAAGTACTCTAGGGTAAGTCAATTTGCCGTGAGTGCTATCTTTACGAGTTTGCTTACCCAATTGTTCAACGGTTCCATCGACGTCCAGGCAATCGTCCGTGATTTGGAAGGCCAGGCCCAACGCTTGGCCATATTCGCACAAGTGTTGGATTTGGGCTTCAGAAGCTGAAGCCACGACTCCCCCTAACCGCAAGCTTGCTTCTATTATCGCTCCAGTTTTCCGTCGGTGAATACTTTTGAGGTAATCGAACCGCAATTCATTGGCAATCTCAACCTGACCGTACCGCCCTTCGGCAGCCAAATCGTCAGCTTGCCCCCCAACCAACCACTGTCTGCCCGCAGAAACTGCCACGATTTCACAACATTTTGCAGCTAATTCACAATCATAGGCTTTGCAGAGAACTTCGATCGCCAACATTTGCAGGCTGTCCCCCGCTAGGATCGCCGTGGCTTCATCATATTGCCGATGACATGTAGGCTGCCCTCTACGGAGATCGTCATCGTCCATGGAGGGAAGATCGTCATGAATTAGTGAATAGACATGGATGAATTCAATTGCGCAGGCGGCAGGTATCGCCGCATCCCAGTTCCCTGATATAGCTTGACTGGCAAGCAAGGTCAAAAGCGGCCGCAAGCGTTTGCCAGGCGCCAATACGCTGTAACGCATTGCCCCAACTAATCGCTGGGGTGCTCCGGTGGCGTCCCGAGTATAATTTTCTAAAGCCCCATCAATGGCCTGGCGAAGTTCAGTAAGATCGATCAACAATTGTGGTACTTCCATTGGTTCTTTTTTACGTCCCATTTCCGCCAAGAGCATCGCCAGCCTAGCTCAGGCCCGGCGGCCACCCCAACATGAGGATTTTAATCCCGGCCATTAGTCTGGATACTCAAGCCCCAAGGGATCAGGCGCAGATCTGCGACTTGCCCGGCCCGCCTGCTTTTCATCCAAGTCTTTTTCGGTTTCCCGCATCTGGTTTGTGACTGGATTTCCAAGTGCGTCGAATCCGCTCAGAATCTCAATTTGTCTCTCAGCCGTCTCCAGTCGTGCGTGGCAATGCTTGAGAAGATGGATGGCTTTGGCATAATCTTTCAAAGCCTCATCAAGGGCTCCACCACCGTGTTCGAGCCGCCGTACGATTTGCTCTAGCTCGGAGAGCGATTCTTCGAACCCGACTTCCGCTAATTCGTCAGTTGAGGCATCTTTAGCAAGCCCTCCAGCGGTTAATTTCTTTTTTGCCATCGGACTCTCGCTCGTTAGTCCCCAAAGATTCTAATTCAGATGCAGTTGCCCGAAGTTTATCTACAGCAATCTGAACCCACATTGTGCGTCACTAGACCACAGGCACACCCGTGAAAAGTCTGATTCTTCAGCCCACACCTTTGTGCTGAAATTTTCCGATCAACTTGAATAATCCAAATTATCCCTACTACCGTTGTTTAGCCTAGAGCCTAAGTAATCGAAGTTGAGTTGCTTTCAATAGCAGTTTTGACGTGACCGCTTCTTAGGCTACATATTGTACGGGTAAAGAAAATTCACATCAGGCAACCTTGACTCATGTCGGCTGACATTCGGGCATCCAATGAAATACACGCTTGGTTTGAGGACCTTCGTGCGCGATTGGAGAATACGGATGACCAACTACAGGTTTGGCAGAGTGATTCAGGCAACTTGGAACAAGGTTTGTTCGAAATCGTCGAGAGGCTCATTTCAGAAGAATTAACCGAATCACAACAGAATCTGACACAGGTAGCAGGTTCTGACGAGGCCCTCGTTTCCTTACAAGAGAAGATTGCAGCCAACCTTTCTATCGCGACGGAAAGGGAATTCGAAAAACACCTTTCCACAGCCATGATCCTGGCTGAAGAGTTAGAGGCCCGGGAACAGAAACTGACGCAACTGTGCAAAGAGTACGAGGAAAAGCTCGCTAGCCTTGCGAAGCAGCAGGCTCGTACGACGCTTCAACGGAAAACCATTGCCCGCGAACTTCGCGCACAAAAAGCGGAATTTCTAGCCAGTCACGACGGAGCTATTAAATCCGAGCCGTCTATAGCCTCAGCGGAAGCAACCATTTCTACACTTACGGAGGAGCTTACCCAAGCACGTGAGCAACATGGCGAACTTGCTCAGCAGCTAGAGCAGGCGCAAGCCCGCTACGACGAGTTGGCTCGCGAAATGGATGAGCTGATACAAATTTCGAACGAGCAGGGCAAGTCCCCGGAAGTTTTCAACGACAATCTCGAAGACCAACTTCGGAGCGAAATAGAAGGTCTGCAATCGGATATCGACGAAACTGAAAAGGAGCTAGAGGAGGCCTTTGGAGAACTCGGAGTTTTGCGGGAAAAGCTGAAGAAGTCCGAAGACGTGGTGGAAACACAATTTCAAAAAATCAGAACACTTGAGGTCGAAGCAACCTCAACCGCCTCGAAATTTTCCTCAGTGCAAAAAGAACTTGAACAAGTGCGGGCAGCAATTGAGGCTGGAGCCCAAAACGAACAGGCCACAATTGAGCAGCTTACAAGTCAGCTACATGCTGCCAATCAGGAGCTTGTAGATCAGCGTCTGGAACATGAGCGCGAGCTCATGGAAGCACAACGTCAAGCCCGAGATTTGCGAGCCGAATGGGTGCGCGAGGCTGGCGAGCATCGAGCCGAACTGCACCGCCAGCATGACGCACAGCTAGAGGAATTCGAAAGCCAACGGAACGATCTAGAACGCCAATTGATTGATCTGCAAAGACAGAAGATCTCTGCAACCGACAGTGACGATCGCTTGGAACGTGAAGTTGAGCGATTAAAAATCGAGCTTGAGGATTTGAGAATCCAAAACAACGACTTGGCTTCGCAGGTGGCTCGCAATCAAATGGCTGATAATCCGTCATTTTCCCGCATCGACCAGGAAAGCCTAACTTGGGAAGAACGTAAACATCTTATCATGCAGCAACTGGAAGCCGAGTGCGATGGTGACCAAGAGCCGGTTGAATGCGACCGCAGATTGGAAATCGACAAAGTCATTCGGGCAACCAATTTAGAAATACAGCGTCGTGATGAAGAGATCGAAGAGTTGCGGCGCATCGTGGAGCAGCAAGCTAACACCACTCAAGGTGTCGCCATAGGGGCTGCAGCCATAGCCGGCATGGTCGACAATGATGAACTAGTTCAACTTGAGCGGATGCGGCTTAAAGAAATCCAGTCTGAATGGGAAGAAAAACTTCGCCAAGCGGAGATTGACCTCTCAATGGAACGCGCCAAGTTGGCTCGCGAACGGAGCCAATTGGAGACCGAAATAAGCGAAATTCAAAGCCAACTTAATTCAACTTCTATCACTAGTGGTAAGAATCAAGGTAACGGCTCTAAAACACGCCGCTGGCTGGACCATCTCGGCTTAAGAGAGGAAAATAAATGACAGCAAAAAACGCTGTAACTACCCTCGAAGCACCGGCAGTAATTACGAAACTTAACGACCGCTGAAAAATTTGCGTAGCGTCTCGGTGGCTGCATCCTTGGAATTGGCCGTAGTGGGCTTTTTGTTCATCGGCGGCAGCTTGCCTGGCTTATTCTTACCCTTAATATCTGCCTTGGTGTCATTTTCCGCTTGGGCATCCATGACGGTTGAGTCCGTATTGATATCGACCTTGGATGGCTCTTCATCCATCACAAACTGTCGGGTCACCGGCTCATCGCGTCTTTCAAATTGATCCGGCTCCTGCAACCAGCTGCTGACGTCCACGTCCTCATACTTACTGTCACCAGAATTCTGGACCGAACGAGCTGCAGCATCCTTTACATCTCTCACTTCCGGCTTCTTTACGTTGGCGATTCCCGCCTCAATTACAGCAATGAACTCCAGTTTGCCAACCTTAATATGGTCTCCGTTCTTCAATACCTTGGCACGCGAAGGATCGATTTTCTTATCATTAACAATCGTTCCATTACGACTTTTCAAATCAATGAGCAGAATGCGGCCATCCTTGCGTATGATTGCACAATGACGTCGACTAATCGACTCGCTCTTAGGACGCAAATGGCACTCATCGCTACGACCAATCAGGAATTTATCCTGATTGACTGCAATCAGCTTTCCCTCATGGCCTCCTACAACCACCTGCAAGTGCATTTGCATAAGACTCTCAACCTTTAACGATTCCAAACGCTATACCCATTCGAGGGTAATCCAAAACCAACTTGCACGAAAGACCCGCGAATTGGTCTAAATAATCCATTGCAAGTATTCCAACGCACCCCTAATTCTCGCAATTACTTACTCGCAAATAATCCTTGCAAAACCTGCCTGGATCCGCACCTGTCTTCCTGGGGGCGAGCTAACAATTAATCGGGGGCTACAAAGCGGCAATACAAAAAGTTTTTGTGAAGAAAATATGGGAAAGATGCATCCAATATTATCGGACAAACGTGCTGCAAATAGCAAGAGGAGAGTCTTTAAACTTGTCCGTTAAGTCGACATTCGAGATATTTTTCTACTCAAACCGTGGGGCATCGCCAGATTCTGCGATCATTGCGCGTACGACCTAATGGTCGAAACCTCCACGTCATCTAGAGTTTAGCCACTCCGGACGATGAAATTTGCTTTTGCTGAGCTCGTGTTTTTCCAGGCCCAATGCTTGAAAAACGGAATCTACCTGCGGCAAGGACACGGCAAATGCTTGCTCGAACCCAATCCGGATGCTTTGCGTGAACCCCTCTTTGAGGTTTTCGAGAGACGTAGCCACGCCTAGCTCTGTTAGGCCAACTAGGCTGGGAGCGAAGGTACTACGAGATATCAAGATGCTCCCATGTTGAAGTATGGACCCTCCCAGTCGTCTTTGTGCACTACCCAAAACCTTATGTTGGCCAACTACGACATCCCCCAGGGCGCGTCTTTCGAAGCAAAGAAAGGCACAACGACAGGTGTCACTGGGCAGCTTCTCGGGAGCCCCATTGCTTGCCCACTTCTGGGCAGGCACCCCCTCTCGTTGCAACCACTCCACAATGGAGTCGTGAAGCGCATTGTATAGATGAGGCGAAGCACCAATATCTTGCCTGCTGCGTTTTTGATCGCTGTAGTTGAACAAGAGTCGGCCTGGCACGGACACGGAATAAGTCCAATCGTAGTGGTGGACAATCGCTCCACCACCCGTGGCCCGGCGGACGATTTCCAGAGCCTTGCTCTCTGTGTGATCGTGTCGCTGGCTCAAGCTTTGAAAGTAGCCAAGGGATACCGTGGGGACAAGCCACTCATAGAATCGCAGGACAACCTGCCCGGTCCTGTCCGTGAACTCTAGCATCGACTGATCGATGGCCATATTGTCCTCACCACTGCGAGGCTTATCGATTACGAAGCAGGCTTCCATATCATTATCGGCTTACGAGCAGCCGTCACTTCATCAGGTCGACTAATCGGAGTACTGTTAGGTGAGTCGTGCAATTGCTGTGCAGACTCACCGATTATTTGTTCCACAGCCTCGACAAAGGCATCGAGCGTTTCCTTGCTTTCAGTTTCTGTTGGCTCGATCATGATGGCCTCGGGCACTGTCAAAGGAAAATACACCGTAGGTGCATGAAAGCCGTAATCAAGCAATCTCTTGGCAATATCTAATGCTGTAATGCCACGTTCTTTTTTGAGCTTGCTTGCCGAGGCTACAAACTCATGCATACATCTCCGTTCATTAACGACAGGCAGGCTCCGCTGCAATCTGGCTAACAAGTAGTTGGCATTTAGAACAGCATGCTGGCTGACAGCCTTGAGACCTTCCCTTCCGTTGGCCAATATGTAGCAATAGGCTCGCACAAGTACACCGACATTGCCGAAAAAACTTCGAACTCTACCGATCGATTTCGGTGCATCGAATTGCAAATCAAAACGGCCATCGCGCTTAACAACTCGCGGAATCGGCAGGTAGGGTTCCAAGAATTCACGCACACAGATTGGCCCCGCGCCAGGGCCACCACCCCCATGCGGTCCACTAAACGTCTTGTGAGGATTGAAATGCATCATGTCCGCACCGAAATCCCCAGGTCGAGTGATGCCCAGTATCGCGTTCATATTGGCACCGTCAAGATAGATCAACCCGCCCGCTGCATGTACAAGTTCTGCAATTTCGCGTATTTTGGCCTCAAAAAGCCCTAAGGTACTCGGGTTGGTAATCATAAACACAGCCGTCCGCGAATTGATCTTCGAGCGAAGATCGTCAAGATCCACAGAACCATCTGCACATGAACGAATTGTGGTTGTCTGGTAACCAACCATGGCTGCACTAGCGGGATTAGTCCCGTGAGCACTATCCGGAACAAGAACTTGAGTCCGTTCCATTTGACCTAAATCGCGGAAATAGGCGCGAGCCACCATGAGCGCTGTCAATTCGCCATGCGCGCCAGCTGCTGGCTGCAGTGACACCGCTGGCAAGCCCGCTATGTCCGCCAGATAACACTGCAGTCGCCACAGAAGTTCTAGCATTCCCTGCACGCTGTCTGAAGGCAAGTGGGGGTGCAAATCCACGATGCCAGGTAGCGATGCCAAGCGTTCGTTGCGTTTGGGGTTGTACTTCATAGTACACGATCCCAAAGGATAAAAATGTGTATCGACCGACATATTCAAAGTAGAGAGATTTGTAAAGTGACGAACCACATCCCCTTCGGCTAACTCCGGAAGGTTCAAGCGATTCTTGCGAGCAGCAGCCCCATATATTTCGCTAGCTTCTGTGGCAGGTACATCGCACTTAGGAAGTAGGTTGGCACGACGCCCTGGTTTGGCCAATTCAAAAATCAGTCGAGTAGCTTGACGATTACGCATGACTGAGCTCCGATCGCCGTGGGGCGAGTGTAAGTAATTTCACTAACCGCTCCAATTCCTGACGCGTGCGTTTCTCTGTGACTGCAATCATGAAACAATCGGACAACTCGTCGTACCAATTTGAGAGCGGCACTCCTGCTTGCACACCTTGGGACCTCGCATAAGCCAACAAGCCCGCTACGTCGTCGGCCAAGTCTTGAATGACTACTTCTCGCCAGAAAGGCGATTGGAATCGTACTTTAAACCGCTCTGAATTTGCCAACTGGTTCGCCACGTAGTGCACCTTGGCAGTACAGTGCTCAGCAGTTTCTCGCAATCCGTCTGGGCCCTGCAGAGCCAAATAGATTGCAGCTCGAAGTGCAAATAGGCCTTGATTTGTGCAAATGTTGCTGGTCGCTTTCTCGCGTCGAATGTGCTGTTCACGAGTTTGCAGCGTAAGTACCCAACAACGATCTCCATTTCGATCCACGGTTTGCCCCGCAATTCGACCTGGCACTCTTCGCACAAATTGCTCGCGACAGGCCAAGATTCCCAAATAGGGGCCGCCGTATTGCAAGGGATTGCCGAGCGGCTGGCCTTCGCCAACGACAATATCTACGTTCCAATCCGCAGGGCTAGCTAACACTCCCAAGCTAATCATGTCTACAACACCAATAACAACGCAATCAGACTGCTTGGCAAGTGCGGAGATTGGGGACAAGTCATCGACCAAACCAAAGAAGTTGGGTTGGCTTAGAACCACGCAGCCCACGGATGAATCTAATTGCATGCGCCAAGCTTCCAGATCCAACGTGCCATCAGGGCAAGGTATTTCCAGTAGTTCGAAATTAGTCCATTGCAAATAGCTCTTGAGCACCTGCCGATACTCTGGATGCAAACTATTCGGAACCAAGACCTTGGTTCGGCCTCGTTGCGAGGACATGGCTAGTAATACGGCTTCCAGCGTTGCGCTCGCGCCATCGTAGAGACTAGCATTGGAAACATCCATACCTGTGAGCTGGCAGATGAGCGTTTCGTACTCGAACATTACCTGCAGATTGCCCTGACTGACTTCAGGTTGGTACGGAGTGTACGAGGTGTAGAATTCACCGCGACTTGACAAATGGTCAACCACTGCAGGAATGAAATGATCGTAAGCCCCAGCTCCCAGAAAACATAGGTCACGCTCTAGCCCCTTGTTCCTGCTTGCCAATTCTGACATGTGACCCGTTAGTTCTAACTCACTCATCGCCGCCGGAATGGCGAGGTCACGTGCGAGCCACAACTCTTTTGGAATCGTATCAAACAACTCGTCGATGGAAGTTACACCAATTGCAGCCAGCATTTGCTGGATATCTTGGGAAGTGTTGAACAAATAGGCCATTGATTTTCTCGAACAGGTCTAGGATCTTGAGCTAGCGAAGCCTTGATGTGTCAAGTCAACTACTTTTCGAACGCCAAGAAATAGTATTGCACTAGGCTTCCGCGCATTGTTTGCGGTAGGCGTCGTAGTCCAAGAGATTATCGAGCGAAACATTTCCGCCAACACGCAATTTAATTATCCATCCACTACCGAATGGGTCCTGCGCAAGTTGTTCAAGATTGTCGACCAGTTCTTGGTGTACTTCGACAACCTGCCCATCCACTGGACAATACAGTGGACTGACTGCTTTTACCGACTCTACTTCTCCGAATTCATCTCCGGCACTTAATTGTGTTCCTACCTGGGGTAGGGCCATATATACGAGGTCTGTTAGTTGTTCCAAAGCAAAATCGGTAATACCCACTATCGCGATTTGCTCGCCGTTTTCTTCTACGATGCCAACCCACTCGTGCGAGGAATTGTATCTAAGAGTCTCCGGATTCATGTTCGCTTTAACTCCATCAAAAAAAGAAACACTGCTCTAACATGGCTGGTTTACCTTCCTTGGACATTGACACAGCGCACACCGCATCCTTCGCAGTTGGCTCGCCTCATTCACTTGATCATTTTGTACGGTGATAGAACGGCAATTCGACCACTTGCGCCTCTGTTTTAGAACCGCGAATATCTACCTCTATGACTTGACCGGTTCTGCTGAGTGCAGACGAAAGGTAGCCCATAGCGATAGGGTATTGCAAGGTTGGAGAAAAAGTACCACTAGTTACTTCACCTACAACATTGCCTTCGGTGTCAAGCAAACAACAGCCCTCTCGCGCGGGCCTCCGCCCAGTTACCCGCAAACCGACACGAGAAATGTTGCCCGCACAGTTTTGTTTTTCCGATAAGGCGCTGGCTCCCAAGAATATTCGTTCTTCCAGATTCACAGCGAATCCAAGGCCAGCCGTAAATGGGTCAATTTGTTCGTTGAGTTCATGTCCATAAAGTGGCATAGCAGCCTCAAGGCGAAGCGTATCTCGGGCTCCTAGCCCAACAGGCAATATTCCATGTTCTCGACCAGCAAGAAGAAGATTCTCCCACACTCTCAGGGCATCCTGAGACCGCACGATCAATTCGAAACCATCTTCGCCCGTATATCCCGTTCTACTAACGATACAGGGCTTACTCATTTGTTCGGTGACAATGCTGCGGTAGTACTTAAGATTCAAAACTTTGGCGGGCAATAACCGCTCTATTAAGTTGGTAGCAAATGGCCCCTGCACAGCGATCATGGCGGTATCCTCAGTCACGTCGGCGAATTCGACGCCAGGAAACTCAGCCATATGCGGCTGAATCCATTTCAGGATCTTCGCACGATTACTGGCATTAACAACCAGCAAAAAAAACTCTCGATCGCTGGGCGTTTTTAGACAAGAAACCAGCACGTCGTCGAGAATACCTCCTTCGGCATTGCACATGAGGCTGTACCGAACCATGCCTGGACGCATGTCGGTCACACGTCTAGTCAGCAGAAAGTCCAATAGCCGTGATGCTTCGACCCCTTCAAAGCGAAGCCTACCCATGTGAGAAATATCGAAAATGCCTACGGACGACCGGGTCGCCAGATGCTCTGCGACGATGGATGAATACTGGATGGGCATCTCAAATCCAGCAAAATCTACCATCCGGGCTTGATGTGCCCGATGCCAGGAAGTCAGAGGGGTATTTTGCGATGTCAACATAGAAATTACTGTGCGTCCCTGGTTGTGGAACCAGGGCAGAGGTAGTAGTCATATTGCCAACGAGCAGGAGGATGTTTGACTCAATGCAATCCTCCTGTGGATCGATCGCAGCCAAACATTCAACATGATAATGGACAATCGACTTTGGCATACCCCAGGATGGAGCAAATCCACCTCCCTCTTCGGTCAATGCAAAAACGAACCGCCTTGTCGAAACCAAACACCGACTCCATGCTCTCCACTCACCGCCCCATTCACGCAACTTGCATACAAACGAAAACGGCTTGGCCCCATTCGGCCACATTCTGAAACGCGGCAAGACCAAGACGAAATACAAGCCCTACTTGTCGACCTGCTACCACGACTTCGCCTTCGTCGAATCTGATGCCGGATAAGATTAATTCATTCAGCCAATGCGGTGGAGCTAAGCCCTTCAGAGATCGGAACAACAATACCTTCACAGGAAGCTCAGGTTCAGGTGCTGGAGACAATTTCTGCTAAGACCTCTCCCTCTTCGAGGACACATCCAATAATCCGAATGCGACCTCGATATGCAATGGTGTTAAATTCTCTAATTCCATCTGGAAGTAGCACGACGAGAAATAGGTCGTACATATCATTGAAGGTCTCGAACCATTTTCCAGAAGGTGGAGCAGAGCTGAAGATCGCATCCTCACCCGGCGCCTCTCGAGACTCCAAGTCGGTTAGCTGCACTTCAAATTCATGCCCCACAATGGCACTCAAGACAAGCTGCATTTGTTCAGCGTTTTCCCAACTGGCCTCGATTTGCTCGCAGACCTTTACCAGCCAAGCATCTTTTTCAATTCGACCTGCGGCCCCTACTACAAATCCCGGTGGCTCAATCACGATGGGAATCGACTGGCTCCAGTCTGGCCACCTGGGAATATCGACCCGCAGTTCGACTTTCCAAGCAATCTCATTGTCTGCCGAAATTTTCATGCTCGGGGCAGATTCCGGAGGAAGCGCATGTTCAAACTCAAGCGACAATGGCTGACCGCGTTGCAGATGTCCTGAGGGGTGCAATTCCCCTACGGTTTTATAGAGTTCGTGACGAAAAGTCTTGCGGTTACTACCTGAACCAGATGCAACTACTTCCTCTCCCAGAACGGTATAGCGAATGCCGTTTATCCTAGACGTGCGTTTAGGGTTGAGTGAGATGTTCCCTTTAATCATTTGGCCGGGCTTGAGTCGTTTCGGTTGCACATCGCAACTCACCTTGCCAGTGATGCTCTTTGGAAGGAACGAGAAAAAAAACCAACCTATTGCCGCGACCAGCAAGATTATCGGTACCAGGAAGAGAAACATCATCCCGAAAATTGCCAGGATAGCAACCAGGATGATCCAACCGATAACGTTTCCAATACCTAGCTGCGTGTTTTGTTTGGGTGCCAGATCATCAGGTGATTTGTCAGCTACGACAATGATTTCGGCTGGCGGTGAAGTATGGTCAAAGGCCCAAGGGATTTTTGCGTAAGCAGTGACGGCATGCTCAACGTTTAAATAGTTACCAAAATATGTTGGCGGCCATGCCGAAATAGTTAGCTCGAATTTGTAATTGTACTCCTGGCCTGCTTGCCACGTACCCGAATAGAGAACTTGCTTGTCACCAGCCCCCGTATTCACATTGCCTCTTCCGTGAGTGGCCCAGACACAGCTAACACTTAATTCGCTGCACTTAGTTTCTTTCGTGGGCCGAACAATGACTTGTCCAGTTACTTTTGCACCATCCTCAAACGCGCTATCAGAGTCATCTAACTCGACAGTTAAAATACTTTCGGCCATGCTTTTCCACTCCGTAGTTCCCGCTGCCAAACTTCGTAAAGATAATTCTCGATCTGCCTCACATTGGACCCGAACTGCGCAAGTAGCCACTCACCTTCGGCGACTGAAATACGCGGGCACCCTTCTGGAGCGATTTCGCTGGCAGCAATCCTCGCATTCAGCACTTTGGCTAAGAAAGGAGCCGACTTTGGGCATTGCAAATCCACCGTCAAGACCGAGAACCCGTATCGGCGTAGTTTCACTTCGTAATCGACATGGCTTCCCAACACAACTAGACCTGCCTTCGAAACAAGATCTCGCCAATGCCACCACCTCAGACGCTGCAATTCGTCAACCAACAGTGGACGCTCGGGTGGGATATTGGGTAGTTTGCCGTGTTCCGGAAAATATACGTACGGAATATCCCCCAGCAACCTACGAACACCAAGTAAGTGCGACGTTTTTCCGTAGCCACAATCGGCAACAAATTGCAATGCGACACGTCTATGAGAATGTTGTTTTGAGCGCGCCCAGGTAACAAAAGGCTCGACATCGTCACTCACGATTTGTGCAAGTACCTCTCGCTCCTGAAACGACAGCTCTCCAAATGGGTTGCGTCTCAAATTCCAACGGGCAAATGGAGACGCGCATCCAAGCCTGGCTGAGTGACTCGGTATCGCAACGAACGTGGAATTCATTTGTGGTTTTACTTGTGCTGGCGAACTTCAATGCCAAACTACCGTGCACCAAGAATTAGCGTATGTAGTGATCTTATTCTAACGGTTTGCTGCCCTTGGTTAGCGTTCGGAAAGTAGCAAGTCCGATAACCTAGTTCGAGTTACGACCCCTAAGACTTTCTCCGAATGATCGAATACAACTGCTAATGGCGAGTGCAGATGGTGTAATTGTGTCAGAATCTGGACATTCGAGTCTACGGCCTGTGCCCTTAGGACAGGCAACATTTCTGGAGTTTCATTGGAGGTGCATAGTAGGAGATCCGTGATATGGTAGCAACCAACAAGGGATTGCTGACTGTCACCCAATACTGCGACCACATTCTGCTTCATCCGCTGCGCGGCAGCCAACATTTCCTCACGGGTGGCGCCCTGTGCCACCGTAGCAATGGCCCGCAATGGGACCGTGAAGTGGCGCACGGGTCTCACACCAAAAGTGAAGAGGTTTTGGGCAATCTCTCGCTGAATGGGTAACAACACACCAGCCTCTTGACCTTCCATCAACACACGCTGCAATTCTTGACGTTCTAATGTAGTTGATGAAACCGTCTGATTACGCCCAAACAACTTCCGCCAGAGCCAGTCTAAAACGAGAACTACAAATGAGACCGGCAAAAAGAGAATAGTGCAGAATAGCATCAGAGGCGCTCCGGCGCGCAGAAGCCGATAGGGCATTTGGTAGAATAGGTACTTCGGAAGTAATTCGCCGTACACAAATAGAAAGGGAGTAACCAGCACTGGGAAAAACATCTGGATTCGTTCCCCCCAGCCAGAAAGAAATTGCTGGCTGAGAAGCGTCAGTCCAAAAGATACTAAGTAGTTAGCGACGTTATTCCCTATCAGTACGGTAGCCACAACGAGCGTGGTGCGAGTTACCATCCACAGCAAGGCTCGCGCTACCCAACTCCCGCTTTTGGCATCCATCACGAGTCTAACTCGTGTAACCCTATAGAACCCGGTTTCGGAGCCACTAAAGAAGGCGCTAAGCGCAAGTCCCACTAGAAGCAACAGCGATGTAATCATGCTTCACGATCCCCTTGCTCGGAGTCATCAGATGAAATTTTGAACAAAACTTCACCCCGAAGAGCGGCATCGATGACCTCGAATCGCCAGCCGTCAACCACACAGACATCCCCTTCCTCGGGAAGCCTCCTAAGTTGCTCTTGTACTAAACCTGTAACTGTCAAATTGTTACTGGTGTCCAAACGGATCCCGAGCAAACGCTCGAGGCGACGCAATTTGGTAATTCCAGTTGCAACCCACTGACCGTGTCCGACTTGCCGAATTTCGGCACGAGCCAACTGACGTTTTGACTGCTTGTGCTCTAGCTGCAAGATGGCTTCAAAAATCTCCTCCCAAGTTAGAATACCTACAGTTTCACCGTATTCATTGACCACCACTGCAACTTTGCAACCCGATTGCTTGAGCTTGAGGAGTGCATCCGCGACGGTTGCGCACCAGGGCACAACGACTAATGGTACCCTTCGATTTTGAAGGTCATCTACTTCATGGGGAAGCAAACTATGCAAGTCCACAGCGGATACGATTTCTCGTCCCTCGGGATCAGTAACCAACATGTAGCCGCTCGGGGTTCTCTGTCCGCCCAGTTGCTTAATGTCCAGCGGTGGTCGAAATACCAAGTACTGCGTTCGAGGTCGCATCCACTCCTCAACGCGTATATCACTTAGCGAAATAACATTCTGCAAGACCTCCTTTTCCTGCTGAAACAGTTTTGAATCGGATGTGGATAACTCGACGGCACGGTCGATATCCGACAACTCCAAATAACTCTCTGGCTTCAAACCTGGCCATAGGATGCGGCGTGACGCTTCGTTCGCAAATGTAAGTATTGGAAGAAAGACGTCGATACAACGTACTGCCAAGGAAAGTGGAATTGCCACGAATTTGGCTATGGGAAGTGGATTAAGTACTGCGACGCTTTTCGGCAGGAATTCTCCGAAAAGTATTATGACGATCAGCACTACCACCATAAAAGCTGCAGCCAATCCATGGGAATTAGATTCGCCGGTACTAGCCGCACTCTGAATAGTTAACGCAATTCGAGATGCCACAGAGAAGTAAACCAGGTTGATGGCCAAATTCCAAAACAGAATCCCCATCAATAACCGATCGGATCGGTTCAAGAGCGCACGAGCAAGCCGACAGGCTCTGGAAGGATGCTGGAGTTGTCGCTTTTGTGATAGCGTCAGAGAAAAAAAAGCCGCCTCGCTGCCCGAGAAGAAACTGCTCAACAGTAACAAGGCCAACATGCCGGGCATATAAGCGATTAATACGGCCCAAGTATCAGGTACAACTTCAACTGGCATGACTTCCTGGTTCTTCTACTCCTGCGCGGTGAGGGCCAGTTCAGGCGATAAACTTCAACAAGCAGATCAACTAGGCAAGCAGATCGCCCAGACAAACAAGCTTGCTTTTCCTCCTATCCATCGTCCTCGGCCAGTCGAGACTTGCCCATTTCAAAATCAAATTCACTCAAGGCAGGAATAATCATCGCCAGGGTTGCAAAACCGTAGGCCGTAACTAAGACCGAAAAGACGGTCAACTCCTGATTGCGCAGTATAAAACTCGTAATGGCAAAGAACGTTAGGAATGGCAAACCAAATGCGGCCAGCGCGATGGCTGGACTTGGATTGCGACTTCCTAAAGCGACAAACAATCCTGTGCCGCCTCCTAGGATAATCGCCAAGAACGGAGGTAACTGCCTTGCAAAAGAACCGCGAAAACTCAGCATAATCATCATGCAGGTCACAATCCCAAGGAAGAGAAAGAACAACGTTCCCATGCTCGTACCAATCGCTGTTCTGGATTGGCTATAGATCATTCCACAGTGAATTCCCAGCATGGCAGCAAAAACATCAAAAACCAACAGGCCGCACAACAAGAAGACGAGGTTCTCAGTGGTTACACCTCCCTGGGTCCACAAATAGGCGGTCAGTAACAGAGGCAATATCACCATTTCCTTAGTGACATACAAAACTCCGACCAGCTTTCCCATCAGAAACTGAGCTGGTGAAATCTGTGTGGCCAACAGCAGATCCAAGGCTTGTCCATCCCGCTCGTTGGTGATCGAGTTTACCGCCAAGGCGTTGATCATGACAAAGGATATTACATAAAACGGGACTAGGATCCGGGCAGTAAGTGGTATCAACTCATCAGCCAAACGACTGCGTTGCAGCGCTTCTCCAGATGCAATACTCCAGTAGATGGCAATGACTGCAGCCAAGAACAAGGCCACGTAAGCCAATCGGATTACCAGTAGTTTTCTTCCATAAGCCCAAGTGCACATTTCTCTCCACAGAACAGGATTGTCCCACATCTTGCGAGGTGCACGGACTTTCCAGGACTTAGCACCTTCAGTGATGTGCTGATTGCCTTCCGAAGGTAGTTGCTCTCCTACATCGTATTGTTCATCGGGCTCCGGTGCTTGCGGCCTAAGCTGGCGTGATGGATTCCATACACGCAAACGTGCGACAGCTATCATGCTGAAGACGGTCGTGGCCAATAACCCCAGACCACAATACAGGCACGCGACCATTCTGCCAGACCCAAAGATCGTGCCTTCGGAAATTGGTTGGCAAATGAAAAATAGAGCTCGCAACGGACTCAAGACTAGGGCCCACTGAGGATCTATCGCGGAAAGGCTACCAGCCGCTATTGCTTCTGAAAAAACCAACCACCCAACGATGGCCAACAGACTGATGGCCAGCGTTTGAAAAGTCTTTTCTCTCCAAAAAGCAATCAGATTTGACAACGCCCCACACCACATGGCAGTGACTACGACAATGGCAGTCGCGGCCATTACCTGAGCTATGCTGACTCCCCCCAGCAACGCGATCAACAGTAAAAGGGGTAGCGATGCCAAAACTAAGTTGAGAATTCCAATCAGACAACTGGCAAGTTTTCCCAAAACTATTTCGGAACTCGAAAGACGTGTAAGCAACAGCAAGATGAGCGTTCGTCGATCCTTCTCCTGGCTGACGCTGCTGGCCGACTGAATCGTGGCCAGGAACATGGTAACGACGAGCTCTAATGGCACAACGATTTGAAAAACAAACACCCCAAATCGAGATAGATCCCCCAAGTTGCGAACTTGTTGGATTCCGGCAAGCAAAGCCCAGGCAGTGCACATCAGGCTAAACAATACAATGACGAAGATGATGCGCTGCAAATAGAATCGCACTCGACGGGGTGCTACCATCCATTCTCGCGCCAGTATCGGTCCTAACATTCTCTACGCTCGTCCAAATCCTAGAATCGGTTCCTGCCCTGGGCAAAAACCCTTATTGTCAAACCCAACTACGATTCCACAGCATCCGAGTTGTTTCAATTCTATGGGTGGCGCCCATCGCGGTTGCGATTGGCAACATATCCCGGATGGAAATATAACAAAATCAACCTGTTTTGGGCTCCTTGGCAAGCCAAGATTCATTGAGAAGCCTCTCCCATCATGGCACACCAACGATTCAGGTTAGTCGGGTTAAATGGGTTACTCCAGGGGAACGAGCTCTTCACCTACGGATTTTCCCATACTTTCAATCGCGAACCTTAGAGCAAGCTATGTTTGAGTGTGCACTGCATTGGATTGTCGGACGTAGGTCCATCGTAGTACTAGCATGTCGCGCCTACAGGTTGCCGTAACACGCCTAGCTATTTGCCGTGTGGAGTTTGCGAGTACCCTTGGGTAGTACCATTTCGAAAAAATCATGCTGAGGCGCTTACCGTGACCCCATGGCAACAACGAATTTGTCGGTTTCTCCAATCCGAGGACGGCCCGACCGCAGTTGAGTACGCAGTGATGTTGGCATTGATTGTTGTCGCTTGCATCTCAGCAGTAGGTACTCTGGCCCAAAAAACTGGTGACAGTTTCAATTCATCAGGAACTGCCATATCCAACGCGATCGGGGGAGGCTCCTAAGGTCACATGCATGAGAGAACCGGGAAGCTCCGTTCGAGAAGGTGCAAATAGTGGCTCTGCGTCAACAATACTGGGTTGATCGTCCCGTCCAGCTGATTCTGGTACTGCGAGTTAGCTTGTATTGGCTTCTTGGATTCGTTTCCGTCGCAATTGCAGCTGCCAGCTACCAATACAACAAACACCCTAACTGGTCTTACGCGGAACATTCCCGACAACTCTTCGAGGCGTTCTGGCCTTGGCTTCCAACTGTGCTGTTGGTTCTGCCACTGGTAATGTTCGATATTATTCGATTAAGCAATAGTTTTGTAGGCCCCATTTACCGCCTGCGCAGACACTTAGATAAGTTGATTGAGAATCCCACTAGCCCAGCATTGTCTTTTCGCCATGGAGACTACTGGCAGGACATCGCGCTTCCGATCAATCTACTTCAGGGCGAGATTATTCGTTTGCGCCAGGAGTTGGCCTACTTTCACGAACTGGCCTCGGCGGCAAGCGCAGATACACAGCAAGTGACCGACCCAGATTCCGACTTGCCCATCCAGCCTCCAGCACTTGAGGATGGAAGCGCATTGCCAATGAATGACTTTGAGAATACGGGGCTTGACAGTTCGGCACGTTCGGCACCAGCATCGGAACTTGAGGAGCAAATCGGCGATCAAACTGCTCCCAGTTCCTTACCTGTGCCTAATACAGAAGCTGAATCGATCCCCTCCCAACCAGGAGAAGTTTCTTTAGAAGGAGCTGATCCAACTGCTGCGAGTTTCCTAGACCAGGAAACCACTACGTCAGCGGATAGTTCGACTGAAAATTCAACGTCTCTGCAGCCAGACGATTTGGGCGAAATAACTAATGAGCCCGCCGTAGCACAGTTCGAGAGCCCTCCAGACGATGGCAACTCCGAGCCTGAAGTGAAACCTCTCCCAGCCGACGCTCAAGACGACGGCTTGCGAGGAAACCTAAATCCGGCACCGGCCGCCGATGTTCTGGAAGAGGTTGCAGAGCAACCTGAGTCGCCCAACTCCGCCTCCATCGACTTGCCGGAGCTAGATCTGCTCAAAGAAGTCGATACAAATTCCGACACTCGACTGAATGAAGCCATTACGGCCGATGAAATTGACCGGTTGTTGGCAGGACGTAAGTAATCTTGAGCCCGCGTGAATGAGAAGCTGCGTGAGCCGCATAGCCCCATAGTTGTTCATCGCAAGCTCAGCGATTTCTCGTAGAGTGGGGATTCTGCACTCAGCTGTTCAAGTTTCTCTGCCAACGCTCCTTCCAAAGCGGACATAATAGGGTCGACCGCGCCACGTGGCGGTCGACCCGTATCAACTTCGATGGCCGGGAGAATTTCGAGTATCGCATGTAACGGCCGATGAATAGTGCATCGATCCGTCAGATCCTCCTCATACCGCTCGACTGTTTCCAAGAGACGAGTGATGGTTGGCCTATGTAGATAATCGTGTGGATAGGAACCAATCTGCTGAGCCAAGTAGATGTGATGCAAATCCACCCACAGCTCTCGTTTGAGTTGCGAGTCTACTGCGGCCCTGAGTAGTTGAGGCACAATCTGTGTACGAAGCGATTTGACCCGCGGAATCAGCTCCGACGCCGGCTTCTGCCCAGCCAACCACTTTGCTTCTAGGGGATGCATGAGGTGTTCGATCAAGCGCTGCTGGCGTTCCTCAAGGCATCCCGTTTGGGGCGTACCCAAATACTCGATCTCTTTTAACACGAGTAATGTTAAGCCAATTCGTTCGATTCTCGGAATTAGGTCTCTAACATCTGGAGAAAACGTCAGTCGTGTTTCGATCCTCGTAAGCACCGGCTCTAGGGTGGATTCCAGATTCCCTTGGAACAAGTACTTTATGGCAACCGGATGAATCACCACTGCTCCTTGGTTATGTTTTACTCGTCGCTTGGCAGCAGTCCGAGCAATAAATGCAACGCCATCTAACAATGGCTGGAGGATGTCATTGGAGCGAAAGACCGTTCCTTCTGGAAATATTATCAAGGGACGTTCAGCCCGGGCCAGGATGTCGATAGCAGTTTCGAGGGCGTCACGATCCAGTCCTTCTCGATAAACGCTGAATCCTCCTAACATGCGAATCGCCCAACCCTGCAACCGGCTCTGATGGAACAGATGCCAACTCGCCATAGCATATACCAGCGAATGTACTTGACGGGCAATCCAGCCCATGGCCAATGGATCCGCATAGCGACAGTGGTTTGGTGCTAAAATAACTCCATGGCCCTGCCGCAACGATTCTCGCAACAATCCAGCGCCACGAACTTCGTGAGACTCTACTCCTTCAAACTTAGCCAGATACTTGTCATGAATGTGCAGTTTCTGCACGAGGTTGGGAATCCAGGTACCACGATGTGGTGGTAGGAATCGATAGGGCTTTTCTACAATGATGTCTTGCATTTTGAAGTATGTAGCTCAAAGTACATTACTCAGTTTCAATTGGGCCATCGGCAGAAACACTAACTGACGGCCCGCACGAACAGCCGCTGACGGCGGAAAAGCACCGGTGGATTGCTGCTTCCCGTCAAACTTCTTGCAGGAAAAAAAGTCCGAAAGGCAGGTCGCAAAATGGGATTTCTTACGAGGCGTAACCTCTTGGATGCGACGAATGCCATCTCCAGGCGGTTTCCACAATGGATTCGATGTCATTGTACATTGGCCTCCATCCCAAGACCCTCTGTGCAAGCCGACTATCTGCCACCAACTCCGCAGGGTCCCCGGCCCGGCGAGCCTCGATGGTGGTCGGAATGGCGTGTCCAGTTACCGTTCGGCAAGCGTCTATTACTTGTTTGACGCTGTGACCATGGCCCGTACCTAGGTTCAATTGCAAATTGCTACCTGGTTCAATTAGGTTTAAGGCTCTCAAGTGCGCGTCCGCCAGATCATCAACGTGAACGTAATCGCGAATACATGTTCCATCAGGTGTTTGATAATCGTCGCCAAAGATGCCGATTTGTCGTCGCTGACCTAAAGCCGTTTGCAGGATCAGTGGTATCAAGTGGCTTTCCGGATCATGATCCTCTCCAATATCTCCATCGGGACTGGCACCGGCGGCGTTAAAG
>JAGQOY010000008.1:71951-86727 GCA_020427005.1 Planctomycetales bacterium | reverse complement strand
GTCGAAACGTTGGTGTTGCTCAAAGAGACATGTCAATAGAATGGTCGACTCAGGCAAATGTCCTAAGCCGGTCCATCTAGGTTCACTAAAAAGATGGCGGCGGGATCAAATTGAACAATGGGAAAATGACGGGTGCCCAGACTGCAAAAAGAAAACAGGACGCGTGTAAAGCATGTGACAAGGTTTTTTGTCTCGTTTTTCCAGTTGTAGTAGAAGCAGGCGAGGCACGAGCGAGGAGAGCAATTAGCTATGGCAATTTATCGCAAAAAATACACTAAGCCCATTCCTGATAATGCAATAATTGTCACGCAAAATGGAAGACGATTGGCAGAATGGAAAACAAAGCATGGAAAACGCAAATCTGCGGAGGTAACGCCTGACGGCACGCGCATTCGCCTGGAATCTTCGACTTGGTTCATTAGATTTCGCGATGGCGAAGATCAACTGCAGGACATATCGACTGGCTGCAAGGACAAACAGTCTGCAGCTTCGATGCTCGCTGATCAATTAGCACTAGCAGACAAAGTGCGAGCCAAGATAGTTACAAACGATGAACTGAAAATCAGCGAGCAAGGTAAACGCTTGCTAGATTCGCATATTGCCGAATTTATTGAGTATCAGCAAGCGAAAAAGACGCATGCGAGCAGGGTAAAAGCCTATGAGACGCGTCTGACAGAATCGGCTCGTGGATGTGGCTGGTTATTCTTGAGTGACCTTTCCGCCGATGAATTGGATCGTTGGCTTGCGGCACAGACCGAAAATGAACGCCAGATGGGACCGAGCGTGTACAACGGGTTCGTGGAAGCTTGGTCCGCATTCGGGAATTGGTGTATCGGCAAAAGGACAAAAGGTAAGCGACAATTCGAAAGCAACGTGCGTCGTATGACGATAAACCCTTTTGATAAATTCCCTAAGTTGGATGTAAACCAAGATCGGCGACGTAAGGCAAAAGCTCTGAACGAAGACGAGTTGTTGCGCTTGATCGAGGCAGCGAAAAATCGTCCTCTTGAAGACGCTATGACCGTTCGGAGGGGACCCAATCAGGGCCAAAAGACAATCAAATTGAGCGACCAACGGATCCGAGAATTGACGCAACTTGGACAAGAGAGAGCCTTGATATACAAGACAGCTATCCTGACGGGGTTGCGCATGAATGAACTCCGAACATTACAGGTCATGGATATTTCATTTGGGGACGTACCGTTTGTTCGGCTGCAGGCTGCCAAGGAAAAAAACCGCCAAGGCTCCTCGGTGCCGTTGCGCAGAGATCTGGCCTATGAACTGAGCCAATGGACCAAAGGCAAAGAGAGAACGAACTTGGTTTTTAATGTCCCTGCAGGAATCTTAAAAATCATGAATCGCGACCTCCTGGCCGCGAAGATTGACAAACAGGACGCAGACGGATCCGTGATTCATTTCCACGCTCTGCGGCACTCATTGGGAACACATCTAAGTCGTGCGGGCGTAGCCCCTAGAACGGCACAGGCGTTGATGCGCCACAGCAACATCAACTTGACGATGAATACCTACACCGACTCGCGTCTGCTGGACAAGGCATCGGCGATCGAGTCGATCGACATCCTGCGGCCAGAGCTTGCACCAACGCTTGCACCTCTGCTTGCACCTCCGCCAGTCCAATCGTGTCCAAACGGGTCCAATCCAGTCCATTCGGAGGGTCCGCAAGCAAGTACTCCAAAAACGCAAAAACCCTGCAATTCACTGGAAAATGCAGGGTTTTCTGAGGTGGGCGGTAGAGAACTCGAATCTCCGACCTCAACGATGTCAACGTTGGATTCCACTAATTCTTTTTCAACAAATTCAAGGAAAAATGAAGACCAACAACAACGCTTGCACCAAATCTTGCACCTAATCCAAACTCTCGACAACAATTCTCTGATGATAGTAATCCTTGGCGTGCTTCGACATCTCGACATCCCGCACGCTTTCAGCGAACTATCGCGCCTCTACAAGCCCACAGAAAAGCAGCCTATGGACTGACCATTTGATTACGAAGGAGTTCATCAGAAAGCCCCTGCGACGTGTTGTCGACGGCTTGCCTGGCTTAACACACCTTCCACTCGAATTCATAAGTATGGTTTTATCTACTTCTAGAATAGTGACATCTGTCGTACTCATTTGATTCGCATAGCGAAGAAACGTACTCCGAGTAACAAGACTTGAGAAACTTCTCGGGGACGATTGAGCTGGATTTGGGTACTCGAGTACCCAAATCTAATAAACATGAACTCGATGCGGCCCAAAGAGCTAGATCTTGTGAAACGACACAATGAGGTTGCAAAAGCATGGAGAGAATTGCGTACTTGAAGTACCTAATCGCAAAAAAGAGCTTCATTCGAAAATGCACGACCTAATCCTCGCTCCTTTTTTTGATCCTGGCTTTTTGCAATTTGATCTTTTTTGGGGCTTTCGTTGACTCGCGGTAAAATCGAGAAGAGCAGGAAATCTACTGCACCAAGGAAACCTTCACAACAAGGAAAGACAATCATGCACATTCATGATTTTTTGAACGGGACTCTAACGGACCCATTGTTTGGCTTGGATACTAAGCCTGTCAATTTCGCTGAAGAAAATGCCCCAGAGCGCTGCGATGACCAAACTCACCAGACCCCTGAAGTCTCAAGTGCTGCAGCTAAAAACGAGTCATTGCTCAAGTCCAAATCGTTTAGCATTTATCTTTTCGGACTATTCGCGGGAACTCCATGGCAAGCGAAAAGCTTGTCGGAAATTGACGCATACCTCCAAGCATTTCTTGACGATGCACTCCCAGCGGCTGACAGCAGGGACGTGATGCTCAGCATGTTGGCAGAGCAAGCGTTGCTAGTACACCATGCAAGTGCACGACTTTACTGTGATGCTATCGCGAATCCAGATCTAGACTATCAGCAGAAGATCATCCAATCCGCAGTCTCACTAACCGCTGAGCATCGACGGGTTGTCAGCGAATTAGTGAAGCTACGAAAGCAAAAGGAGGCAAAATGCCTCTCAAAAGCCAGCCTTCAGCAAAAATGTGCTTGATGACTCTCTAAAACCTTGCCGTATGTACTAGTACTCCGGCCATGATTTAGGTTTGCCTTTGGCCGGAGTACTCGAAAGTAGCCAGTTTACTTCGTCAAAGCGCAACTGATACGAATGTACTTTTTTTGTCCAGATACCGTTAGTTGGGTCGTTTAGACCTTTTGGTCCACTCAAATAGTGAAACAACAAAATACAACCTCTACCTGTATTCAAAAATTACACAAAAGTAAGAAGTGATAAATCTGGGTACTCGAGTACCCAATTATATGAGTTCAAAGCAGCCCATGAAAAACCCTAGAAGAGTAGCTGCAGGAAAAAGAAACCGAGCATTAAGGGGGCCGATTACCGAAGAAGGCAGTCGAGCGTTACGGATCGCTATAGGCAAAATCAAGCCATGGGAGAATGCCACAGGTCCTAAAACTCCCGAGGGCAAACAAGTAGCCTCGATGAATAGATGCAAGACTGGGAAACCAAAATCCGCCAATTCTGATTGCTCATGCTTGCTTAAATCCATGATGCTCCGCAACCTAAATAAATATCGATCAGACCTATCGAGAGTAAGAACAGTGTTATCGGCGTACTCTGAATCAAGAGATTCACCGGGTATGGAGAAACTGCAATCCAGTTTGGATTCCCTCAGTGAACAACTAGACAAGAGTTCCGCTGATGCTTTTGCCTCACTCAGAAATCTAAGCGAATAACTTGGTGAATTCCAAGAATTCCCACGGTTAGCAATTTGGGTGACTTAAATACTTTTGAGCATTTCAATTAGCATAGGTCAAGTCTGCGAAAATAAATTCAGCGTTCTACGCTCCCGTCAATAATGACAGACTTGAGAGAGTTGCTTTGAGTCGGAACATCGCATTACCGAACGACGCGCCAACGTCCAATTACGACGGAATACGCTAATCTACGCAATCTACTTGCTGCTGACGGTCCATTAGGCGGATTCAGATCAGAAATATCAGTGAATATCAATGTCTAGGGAATTTCTGACCGAGTTGTTTGAGAATAGGGCGTGTCGAAGTATCAGTAAAGGAATTTCCAATATGTAACTAGTACTGATGATGCAAGTTGTTAATCTCGGATAAAGAGTGTTGAACCCAATTTGATGGAGATCTTCCGGGATTGAGCACTCGTCGTCAGTGTGAAATCTTGTAAAAACCCGGTTCGTTGTACTAACATAGGGCAGCTGGCGAATCTCCCAAAACCGTGTACTTATGCGATTAATCGACCAGCTGCTGCCTAGTCAGTTCATTGGCTGTCCCCAGATCGAGTTTCGTCTGCAGGGAAGTATTGAATATCAATGCTCACAGGTTTTAGCCATCCATGTGTTTATATGAACTAGAGTCGCCCTACTTTTAGATCAGAAAGGAACGCAAAGCAGATCGGGCGTCGTAGCCGCCAAATTAGGAAAATAGGCGCGTACCAATGACTTGACTATCAAATGTCTCACAAGCAAAAAACAAGTCTCAGGTATCTTTGGAATCGACTCTTCATGCTTCAAGAATTCGGAACCATTTCACGGCTCTGAATAATAATGGGAAAATACTAGTTGTATAGCGCGATTACGATTATCGTCCATTGACGACTGGCCGGCTGAGTCGGCCAGAGTATCGACGATAATCGTAATCGCGCTATACAACTACTCCGGACACCCGATAGAGGGGCAATGTGAGATTGAGCCGACGTTACGCTTTTTCTCCTGCTTTTCGCTGATCAAAGCGTGATCTTAATTGTGCTACATCCTTTAATTGGAAAACTACTCTCTAGCTAGGTTAACTACTTTACCGAAATCTTCTGCGCCAAAATCTATTCCTTTCACGGATGCAATAACTCTGCATTACGAAAATTCTTGCATTTCCTCCGCACGACCAATAATCTGCCACATGTCTATCATGTACAACTTCGCACAATTTTTGTCGAATGATTCAAGCCGAGAAATTTGCTTTCTCTTTTCGATGGTAAGTTCGTGACTATTACTGCAGCGACTCAAAAAATAGTCGGTCTTTGAAATTAATTAATAGTGCTGTGGCACAAAAAAGCGATGCTGCATCCATAACTCACGAAGAACAAAACACGAGAGATATGTGCACCGAATCTACTTCACAAGTTATTTGCTTTCTTATATCTACAGAGGCCATTTGAGGGCCAATCGATCGCGTTTGTTTAGTCCAAACTGACGTCAAATTTCGAGATTATGTCCATTCAATAATACGGATTTCGTCGTTAGTTTGGGTACTCGAGTACCCAAACTAATTCTACGATGTTTCGATATCAAAGACAAAAACTCGTCATGCACTGAAGTGTACCAAGATAGGATCTTTACTAATGCAAACTGAATTCTTGGTCCACCAGTAAGAGTATCATTGAATTACTCGTTCCTAGTACTGCGCCAAACAAAATGGAGCTTCGCAACACAATTCAATAATAGAAACACTTTATGCTCCTCACTTTACAAAACCGACGTCGGTTACGTCGCTTTCTTTGTCGATTCGCCAACTTTTTCGGGGGACTCTCGTGTTCATATTGAAGCATGAAATTGTCTTCCTTCCTCAACGAACGGTCAGGCTGTTCTTTCGTAGACACTGATGTTACATCCTCACTTGCTGTGGACTACGGCCGCACGTCACTAACATTTCACGGCGGAAAATAATACTAGAGGTTCGGCTGTGCTAATCCAGCTCGGAACATTGTTCCAGCTCGAAATTCTTTTTGACTTCATTCTTGAGACAAAGATATTCGTAAACTGATCACATAAATGGAACGCATGACTTCATCAGATGCTCATCCAATGTTGATTTCAGCTGCATTAAAAACCCATTGGTAGTTGGGTACTCGAGTACCCAAAAAAGAGTTTGATTTTTGTAGCGTTCTAATTATGCACGACAGTTTTCACTAGCTACATCGGGAATCGGCCGTGACCTAACAGAAAGAAATCCTCACTCGATGTGTGTATTTATCTACTGACCGCAGAAAAGCAACGGACATTGATACAGCTTCGCAATCGTCCGACTTTTAAACTTCGATACTAATTGACACAGCAAAATCCCACAGAAATATCTGGTGCGGCTACTTTTTTGTTCGAACCTGGATGAGTTGATCTAGTCTATCTAGCAGCCGCAACCTTTCTGTTTCAATGGGGATTTCCATAAGTACGTTTCTTGCTTCATTGTACTCACCACGGGAGAAAAGCGCATCGGAAAGTGCTTTCTCTCCGTTGAACCTATTCGATTGTCCCGTCGAAAGGAGCTTGCGGGCAAGCGACATTGTTTCAGAAAGTCTTGAGGCATCGCAATGAACAACCAAGGACTCCGCTAATTTGTGGTAGTTCATATCCAATCTAGCGTTATTTAGATTTGGCAACATTTCAGCAATTCTGAGTGCCGACTCGATATCCCCGGCAACTGCAAGTTGGGCGCCAATGGTCGCGATCCTTCCGTTGCCCTTGGGTCGAATAAGATCTGGGATTTGTTTCATTGCAGATTCTATGATTGAATTAGCTTCACTTTCCCGGCCAGCAGCGTATAGTGATTTGCCGATCTCAAATTGAAGATAGCAACGATTCTCCAAGCTATCTACCTTGCCAGTTAGAGTAATTGCAACTTCAAAATCTCCAGTTCTCAGCAACTCTCGGACAACGTAAAAAGTTGACGAACTTTGAGCTAGCGTCAAGGGCATACTCTTAGCCAATTCTATGAATCTCTCACTCTCTCCACGATTCGGTAACGAAAGGAGTATTTCAAAATACGCCGATCCAATCGTCGCTTCACTCGCGAAACGAAGTTCCAAATCTTTTATGAAAGATAGGGCTTGATCGATACCTTCTAGTTCTACGAGTTCCATAGCCAGTTCTCTACAGATGACCGCATTGTTTCCTATTGTCGGTGAATTAAGAGCTAGTTCTCGTGCCTTGTCTAGCGTATCTTTCCCACCGTCTAAATCTCCAGATGCAACTTCCGCCTCAACCAATTCCAAATAGTGTGCTACTCTAGAGTCTATTTGAGGCACCGCAAGAATCAGCTGACGTGCATGATCGTAATCACCTTGACCAATGAGGCTACGAATGACCTTGAACACTGCCTGACTCTCGTCATACGTCATTTCCTTTCCAGAAGTGAGAAATTCTTTTGCAATTGAAATCTCTAGTTCAGAAAACTTTTGTGAACTCAAGTTCGATCTGAGTATTTGCAACTTCGTCTTGGGCAAATCGTTCATTTCGATGGCAAGGCGGATCGCTTCATCAAACTCCTCACAATGTACCAGTACTCGAATCAGAGCTTGTTTCAATGCACTTTTGTGTGGTTCCTTCAAAAACTCTTCTAGTCCAAGCCCAATCTTAACCGTCCCATTTTTGATCAATTCTTCCGCTGCACTTTGAATCAGCGGTGGATCTACGTTGAAAAGAAATTCTCGCTCACGTTCTGTGGCTTTTTCTTCTGAAATTAGCTTGGCCAGGAACTTGATGTACTGAACTTGAACAGAATCTATATTCGGCATACCAGCAATATCTCCAGAAAGTGGCTTACCTTCACTTAGATCCGGAAATCTGCTTATCAAGTCGAGAAGCTTTTGGCGGGTATCAATCCCAAAGCTCTCTGCAGTAGATGCCACTTGCAGGATTGCGTCGGCCTTAAACAGCAGCCCTTTTAGCTTGCTTTTTATGAGGGATGCCTCGTTTTCTTCCCCAATCTTGCTGTGAGCACGAGCCAATATCCACCGTAGACGGTCTAACTTATGAGATAAGCGGGTACTCCGCCATTCGACATCTTCGTGCTCTCGAAGCATTTCACAGGCCTCAAGAAAATTCATATTTACCACTATGCATTTCCTAAAAAATTCTTGCATTTTCATAGATTGTGGCGATGTTTCCTGCGAATTGAGTGAGTAAATCAGGACTCCCAATAATTGTGTCCGTAGTTCCGTTTCAGGCTCAACATAAATTGGGTCAGGATCTGAATGGAAATAGTAATCCATCAAACGAATTAAGTTCTTGTCTGAGTTTTCTACCATAACGTTCAGATTTGTGGCAGAGATTAATCCTTCTATGATATTGGCTGCAATTTTAGAGTCGCATAATTTTATGAGTTCCCAAAACTCTTTCTCTTGTAAGCGACCCAAGGTTTCCACCGTTTTCAACATGCAAGTTTTTCGAACACTGTCGCTAAATTTGGTGTCGTCAAAAAGACGCATGATGATGCCTGTAAACTCGGCCTTCATTTCAACACTCGCGAGTTCTGGCACTATTTCGTCATACAAACGGGCCTTGTCAGACGGGTCCGATACGAGATCACTTTTCTGAATTGCAACCCTCCAATCCTTGATTGCGATAGCGTGTCTCGCTTCCTTGATTGCATTCGAATCATCTTGCAAAACTGCTCCAGACACCAAAAACGTGAAGAAGACACTTGCCAGCATTCTATTTCCTTCGAATTAAAGGCTGTCAGGACCAACGTTTCATAACTCATAACTATTTCATGGACTTTTCATCAGGTCCGCGCAATGATCCCAAACATTATTGGTTAGCTGCTGTGCGGCGTTACTGGTTGTTCTGCCATTTCGCGGTGTGTGAGAATTCAACAAAAGCAAGTGTGGCAATGGCCGGACATCAAGCCAATACTTCGTCCGTATGAACTATTTCCGAATCTTTTGGGCTCGACGGCCCATTGACATGCTCGATGCTGCGAGCTTGCTCTATCGACACAAACGTCATACTCGCAAACTGGCAAAAAAGGGAACCGCCGTTGTAGAAAACGAAGCTTAAGCAAGCACGATTAAGAGAGAGCTTCCGCTTAACTCAGGGCCCCCAAACTGGCACTATCTGTGTTTCCAAGCTTCGCAATCTGGCTTTCTGCTATTTCGTAGTTTGCATCTCGCACATGCTCCGAAAGGACCTGCGTAGAGCGACTATTACCAGAAATACGTTGTGCTGAAAGAATTTAGGTACTCGAGTACCCAACATGACTTAGATATCTCGATACTAAGGAAAATATCTCTGCAACAACAAGATTTCTTTCCATTTTAGGATACCTTCAGACGCCCAAGCAGACTGAGATAATTGGTCCGAATTGGTATCCTGGAAGTTATCGACAGTTAGTTTAGCACGAAGAACACGGAGCTTTTTGCACAATTCGGAGATAGGATTTGATATGACCTCCTCAATTGAAAAACCAACATCCAACACGTCGATTTCCGCAATGGATTTGCAGGGAATATTAGCAGTTCCTGTTTCCAATCTTGAGGCATGGAAATGTCTTCCGCCTGCAAAGAGCGGTCGGGGGCAAAAACTACCTTTGTGGGCGCGTATGTTAGCTCCGAACTTGCCAAGAAGCACAGCGGCACTTTTGGAATTGGACTACAGCCATCGGCTATCCAGTCCCATACCGGCGGATTTGAGGGCTGCCATGCGCATGGCAGCAGCCAAGGCCAACAAATCGGCGTATGGCCAATGTCTCGCATCGTTCGACGCACACTCCGCTCACGTACCTGCCCCTCGCTGGCAAAATGTCGAATCAGGAAAGTACTTCGGATGGTCTGATGCTGAGAGACGAGCCATTGAATTTGCACATTTGATGTCAACTAGATCCCACGCAGTTACAGATGGTGATTTCACGCAATTAGTGCAGGCGTTTGGTGAAAAAATCACAGCGTGCATGGTATTGTTTACGGCCTACTGCAACATGCAGGATCGATTGCTAACTTGCTTACTGACATCTGCCGAGTCGGACACTCAGGACGAAAGCTTGGCACCGCCAGAAATATCGTTTGACCCTAGTGTGTTTTGTCTTGACCGCAAATTCCAGACACCGATTGATGTACCTGCCAAGCAAAACAAGCATGCACCCAGCACTGCGATGGTGGATCCTCAGTGGTCGCAAATTAGCCATGAAGTGTTGCAAGAGAAAATAATGCTTCAGAAACTGAAGCCAACCCGATTACCGATTCCGCCATGGCAAGAAGTGTTGGTAAATCTACCTCCTGGGTTGTTTTCCGAAGAATGTGACATCGTTTGGTATCGAATTGTGTTTGGCTTTGCACCAGAATTGGCTGTGCCATTTGAGCGTTTTATGCGTACTCTTTCAGCCGAAACCAGTGACCGTTATAGCCGTGTTTTTGGTACTAGCTTGTTTTGGATTGTCACTCGAGCTGTTCAGTGTCCATACTGCATGGGACACTGCGAAATGAACTGGGAGGTAGCTGGTTTGTCAAAAGAGGATATTCAAAACCTCAGTCGCAGCTTGGCAAGCGATGATTGGTCCAAATTTACCCAACAAGAGCAAACTGCCTTTAGCTTCGGAAGAAAACTGTCTTATGCTCCGGCTGAAATCACTCGCAGAGATCTGGAAGCCCTTCATGATAGTTTTGGCAGGCAGCTTGCTTTGTTTATTGCTGTACAGGCCTCTCGTTACCATTACATGGTGCGGGTTTCCAATGGGTTTCAATTGCGTCTGGAAAGCGAAAACGTCTTCTACAATTTCTGGAATAGAATGAAACCAAATTCGCCGAATACAACTTCCACATAAGACGCTTGCCATCGTCTGAGACCAGGTTTGTGTTACCATCGAATAAGAGGCCTGTAGCGCTGTGTCATAATCAGTTCGCATTTTGGAATAGAACTTCCAGACAGCCAAACACTGGGCGTTACTACGACTTAGTCGCGAGTTTAGCCCCCTTACTATAGATTTTGCAGACGATCGTAAAGGCGCGTAACCGCTCCCGTGGCCGACGGTTTGAGGAAGAACTAGCGCGACTCAACCGCCTGCCAACACGACAGCTAGAGAGTATCTGTATAGAGTGCGAACACGTCAACATTGGGAGCATTATCGTGTGAGGCGCAACAGATATTCGGTTCATTGTCGTATGATTGGTGAAAAAGTGGAGGCGAGTTTTGACATGGAACACATTGAGATCTGGTATGCCCAGAAGTGTTTCGATCCGTTTACATGACTGTGTGCGACACAGCATCATGTCAACTATCGTCACACTATCGACTGGTTAGTGCAATTTAGGTTCGTTCAAGACCTATCGGTACCGCCAAAACCTGTTCTCGACGACGCAGTTACACATGGCCTTCGATATGCTTCGTCAGCGCCACAGTGAACAGCAGGCTGTCAAGGAGTATTTGTCCAACCTGCACCTGGCTGTGCAGGAGAGTGAATCGCACTTGGATGGTGCCTTGCGAGTACGCCTGGCATCCGAAGAGGCGCTAACCTCTGCGCGGGTAAGTTGCTTCTTTTATATGAGATCAACGAAATCCCCTGTGCGACGGATGTAGAAATCGAACTGGTCAGCCTGACGATCTACGATATTCTGCTGGATGACACAGCTGACTGATGCGTACGAGATAAGCTATTTCCGTAGGGCTCGCTCTGATGAATGCCATAAGCTATTGAGAGTTACAACGCCTCAAGACGAGTTTGAAGCGTTTATGACTTCAGATGGAGATACGTTCAACAGAGCCGTGAACGGATAGCGGTTCTCTTTACGTGCTGGCGATTCTGAAGGCCCTAGAGTAGACCGCTGACCGAAAGGCGGAATCACTTGGCTCTACGGCATTGTTCCAAAATCCGGGGTTTAGAAGCATGGGACAATTCCCAACTTTGCCTTGCAGAAGAGAACCGACCGTCCGGAATAACTCGCGATGTCAAATGGTACGTCGACTTTGAAGTGTCGGCGGCATCGTGCGTATCTCACCTTTTCATTTCAGTATTCCCACTAGGCTATTGCACCTAGTGGGAACCTGCTGGCTTATCCTGCGTTGAAATCTCTAAACGAGACAATCTAGCCAGTCGCTTATGTGTGATGCTTTGTCCGCAATTGCAGCAATGCCCCAGTTCGCTGGCCCGATCCGTTTCCATCTTCGTCATGAGTGTCCCAATTCCTTCAAGCATAGACAATTCCCGTTCCATCTGGCAGGGTCGCTGCGAAGGCCGTCGCAAAGTCATCAAGTTCCCAACCATCCTGACTCCAACCTTGTGTCAAACCGGTTTCATTTTCGTGATTTTGAACCCACCCGAAATTCAGCAAGAAACTTTTCCAGTGCGGATGCTAGTCATCCCAGAAGTGACTGATTTCATGCAGCACCGTCCACTCTACTAACATGCTCGATAGATTTACAAATGTTCCGTCAAACATTCTTGCCATTTCCGTTCTGCTGTCGGCATCAGCAAGCACGCAATTAATTATGCTGCCATGACGACGGAGAAACAATTGCTGGCCAGTAGATCTTTTGAGAAGCTGAGTTGTGCCCGCACGATCAATGAGTATGGAGAAGGCGTTGTCCACCGACTGAATCTCTGGATCAGACCATGATCACTCGGTTACTGCCGATGCTCCCGTTCCACCGTCAACTCCATCGTTGAAGCTTATTGCCACGTCTTCTTCATTTTATATTGTCGACCCAAACCGTAATAGTGACTCCGCCCAATGGTATACTCACCTGCCTATTCGGCCAAACGATCTGATCGGCAACATTCCCAAATCGCATAATTCGTTAAGAGTCCCCTCCGGGATCGAGAACATCCGCGATGTCATCTAATCCGCCAAACAAGCTGTCCATTACACTACCGCCGAATAGCTCGTCGCGACCGGTTTGGCCATATAACCTGTCATTTCCACCATTTCCAATAAGCGTGTCATTTCCCTGGCCATCCTGAAGATTTCTGCGGCGCTGCCCTCAACCAAGCGGTCATTGCCTCCGCCACCAAACGCCGAAAGCGGAAAGCCAGTATTATTGACAATTACGTCTTCGCCGTTCCAACCTTATAGCTTATCCCGTACGTTCCGGCTTTCAGCAGTTGAGCTAGCCGTGTCCTTCATAGGCATCGGCGCAGAGAAACTGTGATTAGAAAGCCGGCGCGCAGATTTTGACTAATCTAGTCGAGTCGACCCGGGGCGTCACGAATTACTGTGCCAGACTTTCGAAGACTTCACTGAGAGCTTCGGACGCCCCAATTTCTTTGATCAATGACGGATCACTCAGATGTTGTCCTGACGGACTTGTCTATAAGGTTTCCGCTTGATCTAAGGCTCGACATTTCGACTTCTTTAATTTAGACAAAGGATAGTTCTATGTCCAATCCACAGCCATTTGCTTTTTTTGTTGGGATCGATTGGGCCAATGAAAAGCACGACATTTCGGTCGTCGATTCCGAGGGGCGATCCTCCAGCTGCACGATCGATCACTCAACCGAAGCAATCGATGCCTTCGTTTCCAATTTGCTATGTAAAGCAAACGGCCTTCCTATCGCGATCATATTGGAGCAGTCCAAAGGTCGCTCATCCATGCTTTGATGCTTCGGGATCAGGTTGTACTCTTTCCCGTCAATCCCAAGCAGTTTTCCAGCTTTCGGGAAAGCTTCCGCACGACCAAGGCCAAGTCGGATAAAGACGACGCCCTTCTGCTTGCGAGAATGCTCTTTGAACACCACCGGCAGATGAATGCTTGGAAGCCAGATGATGAAAGTACGCCTCTTCTCAATCGCTTGTGTTCTACTCGCCGCAAGTGGGTTGAACTACGCACTTCCCTGAGCCAACGCTTGCTAGACCTTGTAAAATCCTATTTCCCCGTCATTCTATTGATCGCAGATTCAAAGCTTTATGATCACCCACTGCTGCTTGAAATCCTTCGCAAATGGCCAGATCCACGCGAACTCAAAAGGGTCAATCCCAAGGTCCTGACGGCGCTGATGACACGCCATGGTGTCAAAAACGAAGCTCAACAACAAGACTTTGATAATGGGCTTAAGAATGCGCCAATTCATTCGCGAAATTCAACCTTGCTTTTGGTCGCTTCCTTGGAGGCAAAAACTATGGTGATGCAACTTGCAGGCTGCCAAGAATTGATCAACCACCTTGATCAAGAAATCAAAGCCGTACTTGCCAAGCATCCAGATGCAGTATTGTTTACCCCATTAAGAGGAGCAGGAGCAGCTCTTGCTCCTCGACTGCTGACAGCATTCGGAACTGATCGAAGTCGATTCAAGAACGCGGAAGAAGTAGCAAGCTATGTTGGAATCGCTCCGGTTACGAAACAGAGCGGCAAAAGCTGCATTGTCGTGCGACGACGTGCTTGTAGCAAATACCTTTTACATACCTTCCACGAATTCGCGAGCGCCGCTGCAAAGTGGTGTCCATGGAGTAAGGCATATTACAAGTTGCAGCAAAGCAAAGGCATGAAACGTCACGCGATCCTGCGTAAACTGGCCTATCGTTGGATCCGCATTTTGTTCCGCGTCTGGCAGACAAGGACTCCCTTCGACCAAAACCGATACATCCAATCCCTGGTAGTGAAAAACCCCGAGAACCGAAGTTTTCTGCCCCCACAGAATCCCGAAAAAAGAAATCAATTAGCTTGACAAGAACTCAGATGTCTCAATGCTCAGCGTGTGATCGAGCTGATGATAACCAATGTGTCATTAACAACGGAGATTGAAGCCACATATCCTTCTTGCAGCTGCGTGGACGCTGGACCGGTCACACGGACTAGTTGGCCATACATGTCAAGAACGTATAGCGTTTTGCTCGCTACCGCGGTCTCAATTACTCGCGTTCGTATTGGTGACCAATTCGACGTCGTCGCGGAAGCCCCGCGTTGTGCGTAAACCACTGAACCTGAATGAATGTAAAGAAACCCCTCAGAGTCAACGAGTAGCGTTTCTACGATTGCGCCCTTAACTACTAGTGGAGTCCAACCGGTTGCTGTGGCTGTGGACCCACGCTGACGATAAACGAAATTCCC
>JAGQOY010000008.1:0-71851 GCA_020427005.1 Planctomycetales bacterium | reverse complement strand
GTGGCTGTGGACCCACGCTGACGATAAACGAAATTCCCCGAGTGCATGTACAGAAACCCTTCGGAATCCATGCCAAACGCTTTTACGTTTGCACCGTTATCGACAAGAGGAGTCCATTGACTTCCATCTGCGGAGAGTTCCAATACTCGCTCTGCCGTGAGGCGATAGTTCAATCCGTTGCGAACAATGGATACCTCAGGCATCGTTACAAACGGTGGTTCCTTGGATGCTTTTCCCTCACCATTGCGGGCCCTGTTATCTGCAAAGTCGAGTGTCCTCCCTAATAGAGAATAGGCATTCTCATTCGATTCCAATCTAACGCCCACCAATTCGATTTTTTCACGCAGAACTAAGTCGGCAAGAAGGCTAGCGTTTTTGTCATTTGCCGTAACGGGTGAATCTGGCAGTACAAGCTGACCATCTTTTGTCACATTGTCTCGACCGTAGCACGCCAAAATTGCGATAGTAGATTCAAATTCTGTATTTGGATGTACATTTTCGCTGAATGCTTGGACGAGGTCGGTTGCCATCAATTCTCGTTTTTGCAAAATTTCCATTAGCAGCTTGCGTCCCTTGGACCTGCTGTCGGTTGAGCGATGATAGTATTGAGTATTTCGTCGGCTGAACATGTTCAAGCTCCTGATGACTTTTTTGCTTGATAGGATTAGCGAGCCGTCACGGCATTGCCAACTGGCGAGAATGCCCGTAGACAAAACATGGAGGACGAATCTAGAAGGCGCAGCAAAAATCAAAAATTTCCCAAAAATAATCGAGGGTTGCAGTTTTAGCTGTAGCCCTCGATGATTTTGGATGATCCCTTGAAAGTTGCCAGGGACAATTCGATTTGTTATTAACGGGAAGGCCGTAACTCAATTATCAAAAGCCGCCTCTCAAAATCGTGTTTCTAGATTCAACAACTAGTAGAAGAATTCGTACTACTCATGGAATCGTAGTAAAAACATAAGCCATATCACGGAAGACTTCACAAGCAGGCTTACGACATAGACCTCCCGTGATGCTGTCAACTACAGTAACCGTGTGTACTTTACCTCTCACTTTTTCAAAACCAACGATTGTAACGCAATGATAGTTACAGCCCACACGATATGAGTAACACGATGGTCTACCACGGCGCAGGTTATGGATAATGAGCGAAAATTGTTCGTCTTTGGTCCTGTCCAGTACCCATTCCCACTTTGGTCCGTCAGCCAAGTGAAAATGGATTTGTAACTTGCGATAAATCATATCGGGAGTTCCCTTTTGTGAGCGACTAAAATTCTTGCGCATGAAATATTCAAACATGTCTTGGGTACCTATTAGCCGAAGCAAGGTTTGCTGCCGCCTTTCGGTCTCGGACTCTATAGGTTTGTTGTGATAATAAGTGTTTAATGCATGAACACCTGCAGCTGCCCAACACCAATTTGTTCCACCTTGTTTTAGAATTGATGGTACCTTTAACTCGACTTTTTCAGAGTTAGTATCATGGGCTGCTTCGATAGATTTGTTAGCAACAACAACTGTGTTCGCAGGGCACGGGTTTGATGCAACTATAAGCAAAATAATGGCTATATTTCTGTTCATGGTGCTTTGCTTCCGTTGTAGGGTGTTTTATGCACTGACGACTCGCAACCGTTCTGGCCAGGCTTTGGGAGAGGTTGTTTACTTGTGTCTGATTTGAGTTGATAGCTCTGATTTACAAATGGACTTCGCACTCACAATGCGCATAATTTTTCACCCTTTTTTACTGCACTCCGAAGCAAAGATCTGTTGAGTTGGAAAACAGGCGAGCAGAGAAATAAGAGAATTCGCACATTCGGCGGTTAGGTTAGCGTTATCGAATCGTAAGCCGAGTGGATAATCGCATGTTGTTTGTCGCGAGAGGTACCGCCGATCTCGTTGTTTAACGGCGGCATGTAACACATGCTGTACCATTCGGTAGTTTCTATTTGCATTGAACATTGGATGCCAACGCAATTTTGCCACTACTTTGATATTGTCTTCTCTTGAGGTCTTTGACAGCTGATTTGCTGCAATTCACGTGCTACTGCGAGAGTCGTTTTTGCGCTTCATCGAGTTGACTGCCATGTAAGTAAGACGCGAACTCAACTGAGATTATTGCTGTCATGCAACCGCGATAGGCCGATGAGTCAAAATCTAACGCAGGACATAGACGATGTTAGTGAACCCAAATACGCAAAAATATCGCGACATTTGTAAGCCTATTAACGAAATGAGAAATCGACCTTTAATGTTTCTCCAGGATCCCGAGATCAAAGCTTCAAATGTCCAATGTGCCGCGAAATATTTTTCATTCCATCGTTGTACGCTAGCGGGGCTGCTGATGTACGTTGCGGCAACAACACGAATACCGAAGTAGAAAATCCTGTGAATCACTCTGTTTTTGAAACGGCAACTGAAACAGTAAAATTGCGCATACGTATGAAGCCTTTTGCCGTGCTGATTGATGCATCACAATGTGATCGTTCAACGAACCTTCATTTACGAGCGGACGGAACCGTGGTTTACAGAAACTCAGAATTTTGTAACGAGACAGTTGTTCAGCGAAACGTATCGCAGTTAGTATCTGTGCAAGGAAGATGGTTTAGCCAAACGGAAAATGGAGACGTTGTCAAACTTGAAGAGGGTAATAAACCGCAGTTACTCAGCCTCGGCGATAAGGCGGTAAACGTAGCGTCAGCAGCCGGTTTCCTTTTCGTACACACCGCTGATGGTTTCATAGTGCAGTTTGATTCATGCGGACAGTTTACGGGCTTGGCACTATCATCAATTGTCAAAATTGTAGAAAATTCCAACCGTCTTATGGTTCATGTTGGCCACGGCATCGTATATGTCTATGCTCAATGTTTGATTGGAAAACTCAATTTGGGTGAAAACGTTGTTAGACTCGGGACGGTCGCTGATTGTCTCTACATACACTCAGCGGATGGATACATGAAAAAATATGATTGTCCAGGACAATCCAATGGCGATTTGAACACAGCCGTATAACAGGCCACAACTGCCAGACTTAGTTTGAGTGCACTATATGCATAGCAATATAAAAGGACTCTCGATCAAGGACGTTGAGTCCGAGACTCTGGTAGTTTGTTTCCAATTCGCTCAAGTCCTTTCTTGATCTGCTCGTTGAACCCCTCAATTATCCTTTCACAGGATTCAAGCTCATCGCTAAATCTAGTCGGACTTTCCTGTGCGAGGATCCGAGCGCGAAAAAGCAGCGATTGAGCCAATTCATACCGAGCATTCTGCCTCTCAGCGATTTTGATACTCTTCTCGTAATGTCTAAGCGCCTTCTTCGGTCTATCGCATAACCTTGCGATTTCCCCAATTTCGCGCCATGTAAAACTTGCTTCCGACGGCAAAACGCGTGAGAGACTGGCAGCGACCCAGACTAACTTCTTTGCTTTTCTTAACTGTTTGCGAAATTCCGTACTGCTTCGGCTCAGAGAGCTTAAATGCCGCCTCAATACATGTAAGGCAATAGGTGCTGCCGCGAATGTGTGATAGTTTGGTAGGCGTTGCTTGATGGGTAGATTACACGCTAACGTGGCGCTCTTTATTGCCAAGTCAAACATTCCCGCTTGGGCATACGAAATTGCTTCTCCCTTATTGATATTACAAACGGCTAGAAAATCGTGAGCATAATCTCGTCTGCGACTCCGCAATTCTTCCAAATCAGCCAAACCGCCACTCGCCCGCAGAATTCCATAACTGGCACAGCCAATCCGTGAGTCGTTTGAACTTAAGCACCTCTGGATAACATAATTGGATTCGACAATTGCATCCTCCAACCGTCCCAGATTGTAGTACGCCATTGCTCGGTGAAACATCGCCAAGTTTATAGTCCATTCATCCCCAACTTCTGAAAGAATTAAGATACCCTCTGTAATGGTTTCGACTGCTTTTTGATACTCCCCTGCAGCCCAATGCGTTATCCCCAGCCAACAGGTCGACTCACCGACCCCCAATCGATCATTGTGTTTTTGTCGAATCTTAAGACCGCGCTGAATATGGTGTGAACTTCTGCGGTAGCTGCCAAGTACTGCCAGTATCGTGCCGTAGAACGTGTGGACCTTTCCAAATTGTGCTGTCTCCTCTTGTCTAGCCTGTATCGACAGTGCTTTTAGAGTTGACCAAACCATCATAGGTCCGATGGAAAAGGAACTTGCCCAAGCTAATTCGGAGCAAAGACGAATAGAAAGGGCAGATTCAGGGGTTTGCGGCTTCTTTTTAAAAGGTAACGATTCCAGAACTAGTCGTCTAATGAATAGATGGCCGATGCTAATGGCAGTACCTAACAGGCTCTTAGGAACCTTTATCGAAAGCGCCCGAAGACCAGCAATTGAACTATCTGCGCTTAAAAATGCTTCGCCTCGCCGACGTTCTGCGGCAGCACGGAGTTCATAAAGTCTTGCCTGCTGAATCGCACTTTCGCAACTGGCAGTAGCTTCCTTCGTTATGGCTTCGGCTCGCTCGTAGTCAGCCGTTAGCATCAACGCGTGAGCATAGCCCTCCGCAAAGGAAAATGAACCTGCAGTTGTAACTCCACTAGGTGAATTTCGGTATGCTATTCCGTACTGCTCGACGGCAATTCTTGGGGATAACTGCAACATTGCTTGTTCGGCAGCTAACAAGGCATAACGCTTGGCTTTAGCAGAATCGCCACAGCTTTCTGCGTGGTTGGAAAGGTCAAATACGCGTAACTCGATCGAGTTTGGTTGTGATTCAATTGCCTCAAGTAGTTTTAAATGTTGGTGCTTTCGCCCATCGCTCCCCAGTCCTGCATAGACGGTCTCTCGGATCTTGTCGTGATAGGTATCGAGCAATTCGTCGTGACCCGAAACACCGACAGTACGGATCAGTTTTAGGGTGCGCATTTTGGAAATCGCAGAAGCGGCTTCCGTTTGACATCCGGTTGCTGCGGTTAATTCAGAACTTAGAGTAGCATGTCCAGCTGCACTGAGTGCTTTCAGCAAATCGCTGGCGATTTCTGGAAGTTGGCTGAGCTTATTGGCAATCAATTCCACCATCGGAACTTTGTGCATTCGCCTTTCTTGCAAATCCACGCATTCCAAAAGCTCTGCCACGAAGTATGCGACGCCTCCGGTTTCGTTCAGTAACTGTTGAGCAAGAATACGTGTTTCCGAGCTGTCTTCACCCAGTCTATTGGCAACGAGTTGTTCACAATGGGTCAGGGTTAGCGACCCAACTTCGATATCTATTGAACAAAGGCTTTGAGATTGGAGTGTGGCATTGGCACGCGTTGAATCCTGATGTGTATTGAGTAAACGGTCCCAAGTAACGAAAAAAGGGCTGCTATTGCGTTCGTCCGACCTAAAACTGCCCAAAAACAACAATGGCGGCGGCTCTTCACCGGTCAATACGTCCACAATTGCTTCCGCACTGTCGGAATCGCCCCACTGAAGGTCGTCAATAAACAACACGACCTGAACTCTTTCGCAAAGTCTCCGCAATAGAATACGCATCGCAGAAAAAGCGCGTTTTCTCACTTGTTGTTGGTCTAGGTCCGCAATCTTCGGTTTTGGCCTGTCTGCAATAACTTTGACTCGAGTAAGCACGGGAAACAGACTGGCAAGAAAACCAGTATCGTCTGGTAGCAGGGCGGCTGATTCTGAGACATCCAACGATCGCAAGTAACTTGCCAGCGAGTCAATTAAACAATCCAGAGCCTTAAAGGGGACCGACTCGCGGTCGTAGCACCGTCCCGATAGTATCAGCACATCTTCCCGTTCTTTCAAATCAGTGAGAAAACGTCCGACAAGGCAGGTCTTACCTTTACCGGACATGCCGTGGACGAATGATACGACAGGCTTGAAATTCTCTTCTACTTTACGATACGCGGAATTCAAAGTGGCTAGATGCCATTCTCTTCCCAGCAAAATCTCTTGATCGGAAATTCGGGAGACCCGAACCATTTTCGATACATCACCAAAAACTTGGACTATCTGTTCATATCCGGGGCGATTTTCTTTTTGTCGATCGAGTAATCGCATGCAGAGTTGAAGAATGTCGTCTGATATAGAATTGCAAGGTCCAATTTCTGGTGCAGCTTGCGAACGCTTATCAGACATTATTTGATATGGTTCACCTTCAAACGGGAGTCTCCCTTTTATCGCCTGATATAACATAACTCCCAGTGAGTACCAGTCGGAAGTGAATGTTTCGTGTTCTGCTCCAGCGGCCTCAGGCGACATGTAAGCCGGTGTGCCTGAGACAGAATGTTGAGTTAGTGTCAGATCATTACGTTTTAACTCCGAGACTAGTCCAAAATCCAAAACAACGACTCGTCCGTTGCTATCAACAACCACGTTTGATGGCTTGAGATCACGGTGCAAAATGTTCAAGCGATGGAGTTTTTGAATTCCTCCACAAAGTTGCATTATCGCGTCATGAAGTCGTTCAACATCAAGCTCGTTATTCGGACGTACATATCGCAGAAAGCTGCGAGCATTTTCGATCAGATCCATCGTGAAGAACCATTGGTCTCCGATCGACTCGAAAGAACGTAATCCGACCAAATTTGGGTGAGAAATGTCGGCCAACGAACGAAATTCTCGTTTGAATCGATGAAGACTTTCCCCGTCAACCTGAGGCAGAATCTTCAACGCTACGATGTCACCACGCTCTCGATGTCGCGCCTTATACACGACACCCATGCCGCCCCGGCCCAGCTCGCCTTCCAAGTAGTAATCACCCAGTATTAGTTGACGAGGATTCAACTCAATTTCAAATGTACGTGTCGCATCGCATTGTGACATCGAATGCGAGTCAATGAACGATTGCTCTGCTGTTGCAGCTAGCGTGTCGCGAGCATCGACATTAGCATCAAACTCCGATAATGAACCTGGGTTTGCAAACCCGGCGGCAATTGAGTTGAGTCTTTCAAAGAATGCTGCATGCTGCTCTTTGGGGACCTGATTCAGGATTTCTTCAATGTTGACCGCCATTCCCTTCGAGAGTTTCGTTCCAACCTGAATCGACAGAGACTCAGTTACGGAGTCGATATCAGAGGAACGCAATTTAGGGGTAGGTGAACTTTTTTTAGGCGTATTCACGATAGCTGATTCTTAGCTCGAACCGGGAACTTCATATTGGGCAAAGCCTATTTATGGACCGACCTACAGTGACGGACCATTGCTACTTCGAGTTCTTATGTATCAAACCCTCGATTTCACTACACAATTTGGGGTGACATTGTGGTTTTAGATAGTATCATATCCCAAGTGTCCGGTTGTCTCAAAGACTTTTGGATCGATTGAATTCGCTCATTCGGGAACCTGCTCGCGTATGAAACCGCTCGGTAAGATCGACCTTACTCAAAAGATTGTGCCTTCTGCAACAGTTCGAGCCATGCCAAAGGTACTGGCACTAATATTGGTTGTAGCAACTGCTTCGCTAAATTGGCCCATGAAGATAGACAATCAGCAACTCAAAAGACTTGCAGACGATTTTCAATTCGTGCGTACGACGCTCAACGACGTTAAAGCGTTAGAAGTACGAAATGCTGAGCCGCTGTTGGCGCCGCGCTTTCGGCATTTTGAATCGTATTTGTTAGCCTTTCTTCCAACCGGAGCATGCTTCTTCGATCTGGACAATGATGGACGGTATGACGAAGCCTGTACGACGGATGGATTCTCACGCAAACTACGCGTCCACCAATTACCGATTGATGATAGCAAACTGAGTACGATTGAACTACCAATTTCGCATCATACTTTCGGTGCTGCAGGGGTTTTGCCCTCTGGATGTCTTCCAGGTGATTTTGATAACGACGGTTTTACCGATTTGCTCGTTTACTTTTGGGGGAGGACACCCGTCGTATATCTGAATCAACGAGGTGAATTGACTCCCGACAATTTCCGTCAAGTCGAATTGGTTACCCCGGTCCAGCGATGGTATGTTCAGTCGATGAGTCAAGGCGACGTGGATGGAGACGGTGATCTAGACTTAGTTGCCGGATGTTATTTTCCAGATGATGCAAAGGTCCTCAATGACAATTCTACCGGTGATTCCAAAATGAATCATGGGTATGGTTCTGCCTTCAATGGAGAACTAAATCGTTTGTTGATCAGGACCAACAGTACCTCAGAGAACAATTGGTTTGCGGTTGAGGAGGATATCTTGAGGGATCCTTCAATTAGTGGTGCACAGTGGACGATTGCTACCGCGATCACAGACCTGAATGGCGATTTGCTCCCCGAGGTTTTTTTTCTGAACGATCATGGTGTTGATCGAGTTCTATTGAACAGGAGCGATGGCGGCAAACTCTCCTTTCAACCGTTAGTTAACTCGCGTGATCTTGTCACGCCGAAGTCGAGTACGTTTGGTCAGGACGATTATCATGCAATGGGAATTGATTTCGCGGATATAAATCGCGACGGGAACATTGACTGGCTCATTAGTAATTTTGGAGCAGACTATATGTTTCACCAGAGCCATTTTGTCTGGATAAATTCTGGAAGAAACGAACTTTATCGTTTGGGTCGCGCACCATTTAAGGATATGAGCGAGTCAATGGGACTCGCCCGAACCGCGGGTGTTCCCTGGGATGTGAGGTGTGCGGACTTCAACAATGACGGCAAGATGGAAGTTTACCGTTCAATCGGCTTCATGCGTGGGACAGTGAACCGTATGCCGGAATTAGTGGAGATGGGGATGATGAATGACATCATCTTCCAGTATCCAGAAGCATGGCATAAGTTTGGTCCCGATGACAGCTTTGTGGGAGGAAAGCGACCTAACGCGTTTTTCGTCGAGCTCGAGGGGAGATATGTTGATATAGGTGCGGAACTCGATTTTTTCGAAGCCACGACAAGTCGCGGCGCAGCGGCCGGAGACGTTGACCTCGATGGACGCGTTGACTTATTAGTAACAAACCAGCGTAGCTCTTCAACATTTTTCAAAAATGAAACTCTAGGTGGTGAGTTCCTAGGCCTTGATTTCCGGTTGCCATTAAATAGCAATGATTCCGACGAGATTTCCATTCATTCTATCGGCGAGTTTCCACCAGGAGGAAGTCGTCCGGCAATCGGGGCAGAAATTACCGCTCATTTGCATGGCGGTGAACGAGTCAAGGTCTTAATTGACGGCGGCTCTGGTTATGGAGGAAAGAAAACTCCTCAGTTCCATATTGGCTTGGGAGAACGAATGGGTTCAGAGGACGATATCAACGTAGATGTGCACTGGCGAGGAATTGATGGAAATGTGCACTTCAAGTCATTCGATATCAATCCTGGATGGCATTGCATTTGGCTAGGTGAATAGATGCGAAGCTCTCAGTTTGGCTTAGCGGGCTAGATCGAATTCGAGAAAGAATATGATTAATATCCTGAAGGCAGTTAGTGGTACTCCGAATAAAAAGCAGGCCCTGCGACGCTTCGGCGTAACGATAACTATTGTAAATCTTTTGGGACATCTCTATATAGGCTTCGAAACCTCCTATGCCTGTACACTGATAAGCGTAATCAATTCATGCTTTGTCCAGCTGGTGCTGGAATGGGCTCGTTCCAAGGCAGAGAAGATTGAACCGCTTTACGCCAACGGACGTATGATAGATTTTCTTTTGCCTGCTTACATTGTTGGTATGACCTGCGGGATGTTTTTATTTACCAACGGTAGGTTCATGCCGCTGATTTTTGCTACAACGTTGGCAATCGCATCGAAGTTTCTTCTTCGAGTTCGGGTTGGTGATCATACTGTTCACTACCTCAACCCGTCCAATCTAGCGATCGTAGTTTCCTTGCTTGCCTTCCCGTCCGTTGCCATCATAATGCCATTTTCTTTTTCTTCAGGTTTAGGCAACGTGGGTGATATTCTCTTTCCAGTAATCTTGTTTTCTCTAGGTTGCTTCGTAAATGGAGTTTTGACCAAACGCCTAATTTTAGTTTTTGCTTGGCTCGGTACTTTTGTCGTTGCTGCCTTTGCACGCTATTTATTTTTTGATGCGCAATTATTCGCTGTTCTGGCCGTTGCGACGGGTCCGATACCGATCATTTATAGTTTTTATATGATAAGTGACCCAGGAACGACGCCTAATTCTGCAGGTGCGCAGGCCTTATTTGGGGCAAGTATCGGAGTGTTCTATTTCCTACTAACAGTGAATCATGTCATCTACGGGATCTTCATCGCCTTGACATTGGCCTGCGCGGTAAGAGGCCTTGCGATTTGGATTTCACAGCGGTCGCGAACGGAAAAAATTCTTGGAGTTGGCACGATTCAAACTCAGGCGGTTTAGTTTGAGCGGAAGAGCTATGGCAGACGGCAATGAAGAATATTCCGAGTTGAAGCCCACTGTTCAATTTACGGCTGACGTTCCTGATCCTGTGGATGGTGCATCCGAGGATCCTGAGGTAGAGTCAAAAATACTTTCGATCTCCGCAGCGTTTTCGGCTGATCTTTCTGTTGGGGAAAAGCCTAATTTAGGCGATTGGTTAGCTCGCGTTGCTCCCGAATTCCAGCAGTCGTTGTTGCGACGTCTTGAATCTGTTGTGGCTTCATTTTCTCCTGATGCGCGCCACGAAGACTTTTGTGAGGTGGGCAATACCTATCAAAAATCAGTCCTGGAATCGCGTAGAGAGAACTTGGCTGACTCCGAATCCCAAGAGACTGTTGACTTGGCATCACTGACTTTGTCGGGCAGTGGTGTTGTAGACCTCGCATTAAAACAGCCTGTTCAGCAATTGGGAGGCTACGACCTGTTGGGGGAATTGGGGCGTGGAGGCATGGGGGTCGTTTATCGAGCGAGGAATCGGATAAGCGGCGAAGTTGTCGCCCTTAAAATGCTGCCATCAGTGGACGGCGAGGGACTTCATCGATTCAAGCGCGAATTCAGGTCGATGGCTGAGAACACGCATCCCAATTTGATTGGGCTTCGGCATCTTGAACAACAGGGCGACCATTGGTTTTTTACGATGGACTTGATAGAACCAGCCTATAGCTTTCAGCATTTCGTCCGACCTAGTAACCAGTTACACCTCGGCCGCTTGCGAAGCGCCATGATTCAATTGTGCGAAGGGTTGCATCATCTACACAAATCTGAAGTGCTACACCGAGATTTGAAGTCCTCCAACGTAGTTGTTGATGGTAATGGTCGAGTTGTTGTATTGGATTTTGGTTTAGTCTCGGAGCTTGGACGTAGCGAGTTGACGTTGCAGGGGCAATCGATTTCAGGGACTCCAGCCTACATGTCGCCAGAGGGAGCTGCTGGCGGCGTGGAGTCTTTTGCCTCTGATTGGTACTCGGTTGGAGTAATGTTGTATCAAGCGCTAAGTGGAAAATTGCCGTTCCATGGTGACCCAATTCAGATTCTTCTAGACAAGAGAACTCAAGATGCGCCTCCGCTAGAGCCAGAAGGTGAAGTTGCTGAAGAGCTCTCTGAACTGTGTATGAGGTTGCTTTCACGTGATCCTGATTTGCGTCCGGGATACGACGAAGTTCGAGTGGCCTGCGGATTCCAGGTAGAGGAAAAAGGAAATCGACGCTTTGCGGTCGACGGGGAAGAAGTCGAATTGGTGGGACGAGAGTCACATTTATCTAAGTTGCACGCTGCATACCGAACAGTTCTTGAGACGAGTTCTCCGGTTGTGTCATTTGTATCTGGGCAGTCGGGTAAAGGAAAAACGTCTCTCGTGCGACATTTCTTGAGGGAGCTCCGAGAACACGAGGATATCCTCATTCTTTCTGGACGTTGCTACGATCGTGAGTCAGTTCCTTTCAAAGCCTTAGACAGTCTTATCGATGCCTTGGCAAGCTATCTCCGAACATTGGAAATACCGCGTTCTGCCATGCTGCTACCAGATGATACAGGATTTCTGGCTAGCATCTTTCCCGTCCTAACTCGTGTTCCTGTTATCGCTGATCGTCAAGACAGTTCTGTCACTGCTTTGGATCAGCAACAAATCCGCAAACGAGCGTTTTCGGCTCTGAGAGTGCTCCTTCGTCGGCTCACGAAAAAAGTTCAACTAGTACTATTCATCGACGACTTGCAATGGGGGGATTCCGATAGTGCTGAGGCTCTAGTTGATGTTTTGGCCGCCGACGATTCTCCTGAGTTGCTTTTGATAGGGACGTATAGGATCGATGAACGCCAGGAAAGCCCCTTTTTTTCGGCGTGGGATCGGTTTCTTTGCATCGGCCGAAATACAAGTAGGAGCCCGCAAGAAAAGAAATTAGCTGAAGTTGAAGTCGAAGTAGGATCGCTTTCGATTGAACATTGTGAGGTTTTGGTAGCGAATCGGCTCGGTCTGGATGACACCTCATCTCGGAAGCTCGCCAGGAAACTGCACGGCGAAACGGATGGTAATGCATTCTTCTTTACTGAATTGCTTGAGTGTGTAGATCCAACAAGTCAGCAATCGCGTCGAATTCCCTTGGCAGAGCTTATAGATAACAAGCTAGTTCAGTTGCCAAAATGCGCAGGTATTCTCCTTCAATTGTTGGCAGTCGCAGGACATAAAACCCGAAGTTCTGAGTTGGTTCTAGCTGCGGCAAATCCTGCCGAAGCAGGGATGGCTCTTTCTAAAATGAGATCCCTCAAGCTCATTCGAAGTTTAGGCAAATCCTTTGACGATGAATTGCTTGATACCTACCATGATAAGATCCGAGAGACCGTCTATGACGGAATGGGAATGGAGTCCCGGCTACAGAATCATCGTTCTTTACTTGGTGCGATTGAAAGTCAAGCAGATTCGACGCACTTGAGAGCATTTGATCTTTCGTATCATGCCGATCGAGCCCAGGATCGTGAGAAGGCTAGGATATACGCCCTGCACGCTGCGGAACAGGCGTTGAAACAATTGTCTCCCTTGATCGCGGTTGAGCAGTATGAAATCGCTTATCGAAATTCCAACAACCGAATTGCTGGCAACGATGCTTTTGTTTTCGGAGAAGGATTCTCGAATGCTCTTATACTTTCAGGTGAGTATTCACGAGCCAAGAGCATCCTTGACGAGACTATCAACCAGACGACGGTGCCAATCGAAATCGCGAGGCTCCGAGAGTTAGAGGCCTCCGCCGAGTTTCGTATGGGGAACGCAATCAGGAGTAGCGATCGGGCCGTAGAAGGACTGACTGTTTTAGGCGTTTCCGTGCCAAAAACATTACCCGGTATGCTCACTTCAATTTGCATTCTCTTCGCTCGGATTTTTGCACAGAAAATATTTGTGCCACGTCGAATTCCTCACAACGAGAATAGTGTGAGGATAAACCTGTTATTTTGCCAAATGATATACGCTGGTGGCTTTTCTTCTGGATTACGAATGGTGTGGGCACTGGGTAACTCATTGGTGATTGCCAATCGTCGGCTGGAAGACGCATTAACAGGGCGTGTGTTAATGACTTGGGGAGCAATTATCGCAGTTGTTGGATTGCATAATCGATCATTGAAATATTCAAATCGTGGTTTGGAAATCCTCGAACGATTTGACGACCGTTTGGGAGTAGGAGAGTCGACTTGTTGGCATGGCATCAATACATATGCTGCAGGGGACTATGCAGAGGCAATCGCGATCCTTTCAAAAGGTATTGAAGTTTTAGAGACCGTGGGAGATGAATGGACACGAAATCTGGCCGCGTTTCATCGCGCTTTAGCGCTTTACAAATTGGGGCGACTGGATGAAGCAATTGTCGAGTCACATGGCCTGTACGAGCGGTGCTTGAACACGAATGATTCAAGGTCGGGTTGTGCGGCATACGGGCTTTTGCGCGCTAGCGGCGGCCTTGCGGACGCAAATGCCTTGCTCCGGCGCAGAAATTCATCTCCTGAGGATATTCTGGCCACCTGCAATCTCGACAAAGGATTAGCAGTATGGCACGAGAAAGCCGGTAGATTCGAGGAGGCAATCCAATCAGTGACGAGAGCCTGTCAACTGCCAATCCAGCAGAGACTGCCGAATTACCATACATTTGCTGGAGCTCCACTGGCTTTGCACGTTGCCTGTTCCTACCTAAGGTCACTTGTCCCACGATCTCAAGAGTATGTTCGGCAGTCGAAAAAAGTTCGTTCACTGATCCGGAAGGCTATGTGTATTGCACTAATCTGTCCTTCTGAATCAAGCTATGCTTGGTGTGAAATTGGCGAAGGCTATCGGCTTGTCGGCAAAACACGTAAGGCGATTCGCAGCTTTGAAAGGAGTATCAGAATTGCCAAAAGACAATCTGCCAACCACGACCTTGCACTCGCAACATTTCGTCGTGCCACAACGCTGTCTGAGCGAGACCCAAGTAAATATACGCAGGAGTTTGCAACTGCGAACCAAGAATTAGCACGATATGATCAACTCATACAACTAGGCCTTAACAGAATAGGTCAGTAGGCACAAAGTGGATTTTTAAAAAAGCCGAATGCTTTGGAAGCAAATGTAATACTGATGATTTATCAGGATTTTCAGTTTCAACAATCGTCGGCCAGCTAGGTGAACAATGGCGGACAAAGCAGGCGGAATGCTCAATATGAATTTGACATCCAAATTACTTTATTTTCCTTGCTCCAAACTTTTGCTTTGCCGGTCAAGAATCCTACACATTGGCGCACAAAAATCCTTATTGTGCGCTAATGCTGACCAGCTACTTAGGAAAGTAGATTCTGTCCACAATTGAGCTAACCAATTAGCCACAGAATCCTGCAATAACCGTTGGCCAGAGGATGCGTCTAAGACCAATCCTGGAGCGGGAATTGCCTTGTTCCCAGGGATAGTTGAATGGCCAATGGTTTGAGCGCCTAGTGACGTCAGCATGCTTTCAAAATGCCAAATGGCTCCTCCAAACGTTTTTGGATGGTGTCTCAGGTCGCCCAGGACAAAGACAGCAATCTCCTGATTGTTGAAATCAGTGCAAGAGGTTTCCAGTAGTTGTCTCCACCTTGCCCATTTTGGATGGAGTGATCCGATTCCATAGGTTGGCGATCCAAGAATTAATAGATCAGCCCTTTTCAAATCATTGGTGTGACATTCGTTTATATTAAATAGTCGAACCTTGATAAATCTGGCAAACTCTGAGTTGATCTGCTCAGCGACCCGCCGCGTTCTACCACCTGACGACACATAAAAGATTCCTACGTCGTATCGCATCTGTCAGCTTCCTCAATTTCCAAGTACCAATTTCTTGGCACGACGAAAAGCAGCATTCCAAACAGGCATGGGATAAACGGCCAAGAAGTACTCGAGGCCATAGCATATTTGTACCTTTGCTTCAGGATAACCGTCAGCAATTGTCGAAATCAGCTCCTTAACGATCCGTGTATGCTCTAAGTCGGCAGTTGAATGGTACTCAACAAACTCAGAGTTTTCTGGAGTAAACCCGCGATTGTATAGTATCGATTTGATTTGCTCTGAAACGATCGGAGTTAATCCCTCAAACGGGTATAGAGCACCGAGGTATGCAAATGGTTCACGAGCGTGACAAAGCATGCGCCATATGGCAGCGCAAGTGAATGCGGAGGGACTCATGCGTCGGTTTCGAGCGTATTGTTCGTTACCTCCTAACCGCACGTAATCTCGCATGGCCATCTCACCATGATCAAATTCCTCTACTTGATGGTGCAGCATTTCATCAAACAAACTGACTTCCATAGTCCGAGGCATTTGGGCGATCGTGGCAATCGTTGCTTCAATTACGGCTGGTTGATACATGATGATTTCGAGGTAAACCTCTTTCATAGTCTCTCGGAGAACAGCAATGTCAGTCTGAGGATCCGAAATGATAGTCCATAATTCGCTTCTCCGAAATTCTGTCAGGACGTCTGCGATTCGCTTATCTAAGAACGCCAGAAGTTCTTCGGATGTCAACTCGAATGGATCTAAGCCGAGATCAAAAACGAACGAGTCTTTTGTATTACAGAGAGGGTAAATCATGATTTTTTCCAATTTCGGGAGCTAGTTTTATTGTGTAACAACTTGTCGAAGGCGAGTGCATGGTGCACTTCATCGATGGAGGTCAAGAAATTCTTTGCAGGCGCGGCGAAAGGGAGATCGAATTCGCTGCAGGTAATTCAAATCCAGCAAATTGAGATGCATTACCGTAACAGCCCCATATTCTTCATGTTCCACTCTGTCGCGATGTATTCGATAGCCAAGTCCTTGAAAGTACTTCACCAAATGGGCGTTGCAATCTAAGTAAGCTCGCTCTACGCCTCTACTAAGCGCTTCTTTATAGAGTGCTATGCAAACTCGAGTTGCAAGCATGCTGCACCGATGAGAGGGAGCGACCATCAGGCGAGTTGTGATGGCGATTTTGTGGTTTTGAGTATTGCCGCAAGCTTGGTAAAAATTGCAGTAATGGTCCGTAGCGGCGTCATTGAGATGGTTATTACGAACTGTGGCGACTACCAGACCATCTTTCCAGGCCGCAATGGTGTAGCCATTTCGATCCAGTGGATCTTCAATGCGTTTCTCAATGTGATCAGCGTAAATCTGTTTTCGCTGCATCTCCTCAACGTAAATCCCATATCTGAATCGATATACTGCCTCCCGCTCCGCTTGGGAAACGGCTAGCTTGATCGTGGTGATTGGCATTGATTCAACTTGAAACGGAGGTGCTTCGAACGGAACGAATGTCGCTGTATTTTTCAAGGTCTGACTCCCGATACTGTGTGTCTGCGAGGCTTAACAAATAAGACATGGAAACCCCAAAATCTTCGCGCAAGAAAAACCTTGAGTATTTCAAAGAATGCTCGTTGCCTATTCCTTTAGGCGTCGGCACATATTCGCACGCCAAATAGGTACGCGTTTCTTATGAATTCAGGTTATTATTCACCTGATAACCGGGGCCTCGACTCAGAAGCCACTCGTTTGGCATTAGGAATGAGGTTAGATTTTTCCCGATGATTCAGCCAAGTGTCATTTCCGTCAGCATGTTTTGCCAGCCGAAAAGGATGTCTCATCCTTCAGGCTGTGGTTATTACGCAATGTTCGCTGTCTTACTTGGAATTGCCTCATCGCGGTGTAACTTCCATATTCCTACCGAGGTTACACCTGATTGACCACCTCGGTGAAACTTATCAACCATGTCTAAGAACAAAGGAGTGTCACCATAGTCCATAGATACCCTCTGCAAAAAGTTCGTAATTCTACCCACCGAAAGATAGATGGCGCCTATTGCAATTTGAAAGTCTACATAAACGTTTGTTGACGGCTGCCGACCTCATCCAATTTGGCATCGAGGAAACTATTCCGATTGCTGAATATCAAACTGCTAGCACTGAGACTGCTCGTCGGACTAGTCGGACGGCTATCACTGCTTCAAGTGCATGGTCCTTTGACGTGGATGCAGATAGCAACTGCGCAATGGTCCCCTCACGCAAGTCCCCTAGCGTTAGATCGGCGTATTCTTCTTCAGCACCGCGGGTAACGAATTCCGCGAACATGATCATCGATGGATTTTAGAAAACCACGGGTTGAGTTTGTCAAATCCTATTGTCCTAAACCGCAACGGGTGACGAACAAACTAACAAGTACAATAGAAGATCATTAGGTCAGCGATAGTGGATGGATTTTCTCCCAAGGGCAAACGAATTGCGCATTATACTTCTGACAGACTACCGTTCGATCCAAGTGTTTTGCTCTGGCTGTAGAAGTATGCGAGCAATTGGGACAAGTTGCGGACCACCGGATTGCATCGATTGTATTTTCGAGTTCAACACACCCTGGAGCAATATCGGTTCCAATATCGTCTGCCTCGAACATTACTAAATCATCCTCATCGTGGTGCTCCGCATATGCGACGCGCATTGCGTGTCGATTCAAACAGTCTTCAAAGATATTACGCACCAACCGGGCGTTCCCAAAATTATCAGTTTTATTTGCGTCAAGGTAATGAAAAAGCACCGATAATTTTGCTTTGGCATACGTAGACAAGTCGTACTCATTTTGCTTACAAAACAACGAGAAAATCCTGCAAAGCTCATTTGCCTTGTAGTCAGCGAAATCGATAAACTTCGTAAACCGGCTTTTTAGGCCCGGATTACTTCGAAGGAACTCGTTCATAAGGTCTGGATAGCCAGCGACAACAACTACCAATTTCTCGCGATAGTCTTCCATTATTTTCAAGATAGTATCAATTGCCTCAGATCCAAAGTCATTACTGCTGTCAGATCGCGCAAGCGTGTAAGCTTCGTCGATAAAAAGCACTCCACCTCTCGCTTCGTCTATTACTTCACAGGTCTTAAGCGCTGTTTGGCCGACATAGCCTGAAACTAAATCTGCTCTGCAACATTCAACAACATCCGGCTTTTGGGTGACTCTCAATTGATTCAAAATTCTGGCGAGAAGCCTAGCGACCGTCGTTTTCCCTGTGCCGGGATTGCCAGCAAAGACAAAATGCAAAGTCTGCTTCGCAGTTGCCAAATTGCGTTTACGGCGTTTCGATTTCACAGTTAGAAAAGCAACTAAACGTGCCATTTCCAACTTAACGCCCGCAAGACCTACCAATTCGTCGAGCTCCTGCCTTACGTCACTGATATTCTCCAGTGACAATGATCTGTCTGGTCGATCAGGTGCTTTTGCATGACTTTTGATAACGTAGTTAGAACCGGGGTTAACCGAATCCTTCTCCAGTGACTCAGATGAAACGGTTCGCAATATCGTGTCGTACGTTTGCTTCATTGACGATTCAATAGCATTGATCATGGCGGTTTCGGCGGGAGTAACCCCATTGTGCCTCGCCTCCGATGAATTATCGTCGCTAACTCGCCTAGCAAACTCAGAGCCAGCTGAAGCAAAATAATTCTTTAACATTCCCCACATGAATGTGAACGACATAGGTTCACCAAGTGATGGTCCTTTGTCGTTTTCTACATTGGCAATCTGTCGACAGCATTTAAGCAACGACAGCGACATGATGAATTTAATTGTGCGCCCGGCACTCTGTGCATCGGGAACGTCGCATATTGCTGAAATAGTTCGCCAATCAGTTTGGCACGCTCTCGAACAAATATTGTGAACAAAATCTTTTTCCACAGTATTTAGATGGTCGTAGGTGGAAACGACATCCTGCACGACTTTGCCAAACTCCCAACGCGAATATCTACAGACATCAATGCTCCTTTTCTGCAATCAAAAAATGACGCCATATCATAGAAAGTTTGCCAAACAAATTCTAATGCGTAATCGAAATCTAGCCATATCCTATTAAGTTTTAGACCGGTTAAAGAAGAACCACCGTAGCACTGAAACATCTGACGCTAGATCATCGGGGCCAAAACGAAAATGCATTTGAGCGAATACTCTTAATCGGGAAGGACTACTGACAAGTAAACAACAGTTGTGGGTTTGCTTTTGGACGAATCGACGAATCATCCTGCTGTGAGATTTCTGGAAGGAGATCGCAATATCAGCTTTGATATTTGATGCGTGAACAGTGCAAGTGAGGGCAATTGGCTCCAATCTTGCCATCTAACATTGGCCAAATGGTAGAACAAGACGTTGCAAAATCTATTTGAGTCTCAAAAGGAAAAATCCGCATTTTTCTAGCACGACAAGTACAGATACTGGTTTTTGAATTCCGTTGCTGGGTGCGATACCCACGAGCGGTTCGCTACACCGATAAAGCCTGCAATCTCAATTTGCGACCCCTGTTCCCGATACGAGCATGTACTGTAGGAGTTATATTGGATCGAGATTCAGAGAAACTGGCTATTGATTATTTTTAACAATAAGAATCATGACAAACCTATTTCGTATGCCGAACAGCGATCCACCCCTAGCTCGTACATACTGGGTCGTGGAAGGTAAATTCCTTGCCGGTGCGTATCCTGGTCACGCGGATGCAGTCAAACATCTGCAAAGAGTTGAGGGGCTATTCAATGCGGGTATGCGGACTTTTATTAGCCTGATGGAAAAACACGAGTCCAACAATGATGGGCAACCATTTCGGCCATACGCAGAATCGCTAACTTTGCTTGCGCCCGCGACAGAACGAGTGGATACGTTGCGATTTCCAATTCCCGATACTCGGATCCCATCACCACTGCAAATGACTGATATCTTGGATGCGATTGATGAATCTGTGGCAGATTCGCGACCAGTGTTTCTTCACTGCTTTGGCGGTATTGGTCGGACTGGAACTGTTGTTTGCTGTTGGCTGCTTCGACACGGTTATGCCACTGTCGGAAACGTATTTGAAGTTCTGCGAAAACTTCGAAAGGCGGATCGGGAGAGAGCAACTTGGAATTCACCCGAAAATGACGAGCAACGGAGCTTTGTTTTGGACTGGAACGAAACGCGTGCATTGCCTCCCGAAGTTACGCCAGATAAAGCCACAGATTGGTTCACAAAACTGACAGGCTTTCAAGAGACCAATTCAAGTGTAGTGAAAGCAGGCCTTAGAGTTGAAGGCAACAGACTCAAATCACTTGTAAATGGGCGAGAATTCAAGTGCGGCAATCTCGAGCTTCCTACTCTTGATGAATTGCGATCTAAGGTCATGGAAATTCGGCACGAAAGTCGAGTGAACAAGGTAAGTGAGACAATCGCAAATGTTGAAGACCTGCTTCAAGATCGACACAATTCTGGAGCGTTATTTCAGGTCGCTTCCCAATTCAATCTTTTGGAGATGATTGGACCAAATATCACACCTGAGATGGGCGTAACAAGATATCAATTCGATGGAACGCAGGGACCAGCATGTGCGATTGCATGTGGTGCTAGTACGATTTACCGCAACTACTTTGTGAATCTAGACGGTCAGCTGGGGCAGTCATCGCAAAGGCAAATTGACTGCCTGAGTTCGATTGGAGCAGTTCTGGGAAACCGCAATGCCGAACTCTGGAAAATGCAGAACGGTTACTGTTTTCCAACTGAAGACGGACTTCAAACGATTTTTCGAAAACTTGGTTCGATGAGTGAGAGCAAATTAAACGCGATTCGCTCACAACTGAGAATTGGCATTCACTGGGATGCCGAGGTTACCTTGAATGGTGATGGACACTCTGTGTCTCAGGTGTTTTGTTCTGCCGTTCCAATTTCATATAGTGACTCGAAATTGACGTTAACCCATTGGGAACCATTCGCCCGGTTGATTCTTGAGGCAGCCTATGAAGCCACGCTGGCGGCAGGTGTCCTGAATGCCTATCGCACAGGAAAAAATATAGTTTTTCTTACACTTCTCGGTGGCGGTGTGTTTAATAATCCGATGCAATGGATCATCGAGTCCCTTGAGCGTGCACTTAACTTGTTTCACAATTGCGATCTCGACATCCGAATTGTAAGCTTCGGCGTCTCTAGGCCAGAAGTTGCAGAACTTGTTTCAAAAATGAATTAGCACAAGAAGAGAGAATGTTTTCAAAAGGATTGCGTGCAGCAAATCTTACGTCTCGGCTACAACATTTGTTGAATGGCCGGACCAAGATTCAAAAAAGGTAATGATTGGAATAACGAGTTTGGCACCCTTTTCACATTTTGGGTACTCGAGTCCCAAAACTCTTCAAGGATATCCAATTTCTGGATTATCCTCAGTCTAAAATGAGGCCTGTTGGATAATACCGCATGTGGCCCTATTTACCGTTCTGATGCTACCCAAATGACGGTTGGCCGATGTAACAGGCTCGCAGCATCGCCGATGATTCGCATTTTTGGTCCTCCACCTTCATGACGAGCAACAACATCTACATGATCTAGGTCGAATGGCACGCACGCATAAGACTCGAACTGCCGTAAACGAGCCAAGAGGTTCAAGCCGCGTGTCGAGCGTGGTCTGCGGGCCGTGGACCAGTTCAAACGCGTCGTGTCCCTCGTCAAATCGTACATGAAGCCATTCAGCTGACTTGCGGTGCACAGTCGCGCAGTACGCTTCATTATTAACGTTGCAAAAATGCCCATATTGTCGACCCATATTCAATCCTCCAACGAGCGCTTTTGAGTTACTTCTGCGCCAGCATATACCCTGGTTGCCGCTGGAGCCTAAGCTTTTGCGTTCCTTTCATTGCAACTCTGCTGAGTTTGCAAAATGGCCTTGTCGCCCGAATGAATCGTACAAAAGTAGCTAAGCAAGGTCGCGTCGATTATCTAGTTTCAGGAAATTCATGTTCAGATTCTAGCAATTTCACATTCGGAACGAAATTTCCAGAATTTTTGTCGCCAAGAATATCCTTTTTCCCTGTATTACTCGTTGGGCCAACTGATAGCCCTTTAAGAAGTTTCAAATTTGAAAGGTGTTAGTATGTTGTCAATCACGAAAAAAATATTGCCGATCATCGCATTATCAGCAGCATTTGCGATTGGCTCAGGCAATAACGCCCACGCACAAAACGGTCTTTCACTTCAAATTCCTGGATTATCGTATGGAGGAGGAACGCACGGCAGCTATATGATTAATCCGTTTTTTGTTCGGCCACAGTACCACTTCCCTGGCCATTATCAATCGTTCTATCCGTCGTACAACAATGGCGGTGGGCACTACCAGCATCGATTCCATGACACAGAACACCTTGACTGGCATGCACCTACTCTACAATGGCATGGAAATCATCTCGACTTCCAGCCCGGTCACTTTGACGTTCACCGCACAGGACATTGGCACTAGCTAGAACGATCGATAGCAGTCCGATCCGGTAGGACATTCTTGAAGGTGTCAATGGGAATTGATAGCAGCCCGTTTCATGCAATGGCATGCGACGGGCTCTTAGGTTTCCTTGTGTCAAAATGTACGAACTCGATTTCGGTGTTGGCAATATTCTCTTCCGCTGTGATTAAATCGCTTATGGCGTTTAGGCAAAAAACCAGGGGAAAATCGGCTTGCTTCGTAAACTTCGAGTATCCACAATGCCTCCATAAATTCAAAAAATCACAAAATCAGCCGTCGAAGCATCAAAACTCCGCTGCAACAAATCGTCAAACATCTTTGACACCTATTTGAATTGCCATTGTGGGAACTTGTAGCTTGATAGGTGTTGCGAAACGCTGAGATTGCCCCGGAAGTAGCTTATGGCTCCCTAAATCGACGGTGACATTGCGGGATGTATTCAAAACTTCGAATTCGCGGGTCCGACGGCGACAGAACTCTAATTGCCTTCGAGAGAAATTGGTGCATTCTGATCCAATTATTACTAACTTCTGCTTCTCAGGCAGCCACGCCGGTGGTCCCGGCTCGCCTCGGACCTGCCGGCCAAAGACGAAACGAGGAGGCAAAAACTGGTGTAGAACGCGCCGGTTGTCCCTTGAAACCTGCAGCTCAACAGCCGATAAGGTTGCGAGTGCCTCGTGAAGCTCCGCCTGCCAACGTTCTTCACCATCAAATTCAGTGATAAAACCCGAGATATCAGGTTCATCTCCGGATACACAACGGGTTTGCCACTCCGCCAAGATCAATTTGCGTCGACACTCTTTAGAATGCCAATCTTGACCAAGAAAGTCTTTATAATCTACAGCGCGAGGCCGCCGTGGAATCGCTGTATCAATTGTGCTACTAAACGGTCCAAGACTCGACCGAGCAGTTGCCGAACATTCAAGAAACCTACCAACAGGATTCTGGCCGGAAAAGTCTAACGCGCTTTGCGACATTCTCCGACTCTCCGTCCAACGGTGCTCAAGATCAGCCGCACACAATTCAATCTTCCAATCTGCATGATGACTGACCTCGGGTGGCACAAGCTGCAGCAATTCTATAAGCAGATTGTCGTCAAAAGGTTGCTTGCTCCAACCGATATCCAAACGATGCATGATCTCTTGAATATCCACAAAACCACCTTGGACTTGACGCGGACCAATCAGCAATTTCGCACTGTTCAACCTTTAAGAATGGTTGAACACCAACAGATAAATCATTTACATGAAAACTACCGAAGTAATTCGGATTCCCATTCCTTGCTCACTGAGTGCAGCGTAAGCTGTACGCTTCGAAGCGATGTACCAAGACATGCGGCAATTTCTTTGTTAGTTGCACCTTCCAATCTGAGTGATACAACTTGTTTTGCTCTTTCATTTGGAAGTTTTTCATAAAGCTTTTCAAACAGTTCTTCTACTTCCATGTCTTTCAATGCCTCATCATAATCACCGGCTAGATTGATACCCCCGACATTGCCGTTCTCGTCTTCGATCTGGCCTACAGTCTTGTGCTTGCTTCTCTTCTGAGCCGTAAATTTTTTCAGTTGATCATTAGCTCTACGAATTGCAAAAGTCAGCAAAAGTTTCCAGAGCTCGTTTTCATTTCTCAAAGCCGGAAACTCTCCACCTTTGATCCTCAATAGCACGCTTTTGATTGCACTCGCGGCAATCCCACTGTCGTCGGGAACAGCCGAAGGAATCCTTTGAATCCTACCAAAAACTACCTTCTTTAACCGCGGGTAAAACTTTTCCCAAAGCGCTTGCAATTCTTCTTCCTCAAGATCAGCAAACGGACTCGGCGTGCCCTGTTCATTCATTAGTGAGCTCAATAATTCGAGGCAACGTTTTCGGTGGATGGTCAATTATCGACCAGACAAATTGTTGCATGCTTAAAGGATGATTTGCAAGCAGCTATGCAGCTCTTTTGGGAAAACTTATTGCAATCTCTCGGGGTAAACGCTGCGAAATCTGCCAGACAAATTTTACAAAGTTCAGGTTATAACCCAAGCTAAAACACAACGCAGCCACAATGCGATTAGAAGTAGAGCTCATATTAACTCGTTCCAAACAGTAGGTCGATTGGCGACGATCTGCTCAAGAGTTGAAAGATCGCTACACATAGTGAATAGCGTCATTAATCCACCCTTTGACGCCGACGAAATTCCTCCCGCCATTACCATTCCCGTGTTGCGTTGGGAAACTTCACCACGAGCACCGCATCGCTCTGCCCCCGAACTTTTGATGGAAGATCCTGGATTGCCCAATCTTGCGTTGGACCAGCTTGCCTGTCGCAGGCTACCGTGTGACTCAGTCGACATCGACAGGCATTAATATGATTTTGAGATTGATGACTGGGCAATGCTAGGCGAGCGGATCTGCCGAGGTTATTGGCCTCTCAAGGTTGAGGGAATTGACCAGGCCATCGATATCCTGCGCTAGAACTCAGTGGCAATTGAGACCTTACCGACTCCTCCCAATGGCCCGCCACCTAGTGATACCGAAATAGTCCGTCGTTTGCGATGAAGGCGGTAAAACGGTGCCGCTAGCCGCCAATGATTATCTAATTTCCGCAACTCACCGAATAATCAACAATCCGGTCATGGAGGCCCTTGCCGGTGGGCTGCGCGATCCCACAAACTGCATTCGCATCGACTCGTCAGAACGTTTGCAAGGCCTGGAGCACAAGCTCTTGATCGTAGTACATCCATTGAGCGATGTGATGAGGCCATTTTCCTTCGATCTTGAGACTGACAGATTGTGCGTTATGGCATCTAGGCACCGTTCTGATCTGATCGTCATCTCGCGTGATCATGTCCCGGCAATGTTGGATTCATAAATTCCAAACGCAACTCCGGCCATCGGTCGCCCTGACATCACAGGCAAAGACATTTTCAGAATTCTGTTTTTTGGCAGACCCTAGCCGACGCGAAGCGTGTGGTGGAATAATAAATGTGGCAACCTACAGCCGTTGAACAAACTCGGCGATTATTCGAACTTCATCATCCTTCGCGAGCACGACGATGGGTTGAAAGCCTTCGATAGAAAGTTCAGGGCCTTGGGTCACGACTTTCTTGTTTGCCACCAAATTCTTCGAACGCGTAACATTCTTCCCAGTTGACACTCCCTGTGAGTGTTCAAAAAGACGAGAACGCAAGCGCCAAGTAATATCCTTGATCTTTGGCGTGAATCCATTCGTCAAGTAACGCTATAATCCAGAAATTGGATCTATTGATGCTCGGCACCCATGCTGCCACATACGTACGCTACCCTGGTTAGGTATGGTGCATTCAAAAATGCCTGCTTGAAATCCAAATAATTCTATTCATTGAAAGTTGAATGAATTGAGCAATGTAGCTGGATACGATCTTATCGGAGACATTCACGGTCACGCAGATGAACTGTTGCGGCTATTGATCAAACTCGGCTACACGAAAGAGGATGGAGTCTTTCGCCACAGTGAAAGACAGGCTATTTTTCTGGGGGATTTCATCGACCGCGGCCCTAAGATTCGCGAAGTGCTGGAGACTGTGTTTCCAATGGTACAAGCAGGTTTTGCTCGAGCTGTATTGGGCAATCATGAATTCAACGCTCTGGCCTTTCACACCTTTATCAACGGAGTTGAGGAGCAAAGTCTGCGTCCACGTACCTTGAAAAATATTCGCCAACACGCGGCAACAATCCAGCAGCTTACAGACAGCCAGCTCAGTAACGCTCTCGACTGGTTCCGGACTCTACCTTTGTGGCTCGAAGTTCTCGGACCGGATGACAGCCGGTGTCGGGCCGTTCATGCCTGCTGGGACGATATACAGATTGCTCAAGTGATGCAGATGGAGGAAAAGTACGGCGGTGTAAACAAGGAGTTTCTTGTTGCTGCCATGGATAAGGAAGATCCGCTTTTCAGTGCTGTCGAAGTCCTACTCAAAGGTAAAGAGCTGCCGCTGCCCGAGGGCTTTTTTTACACAGACAAAGATGGACACGAACGTAACGCGATTAGGGCACGTTGGTTTGAGATGCCCACTCGAGGAATGCTTTATCAGGACTATGTCCTGCAAGCCGACCCGATCGATTGCCCCATAGAGATAGATCTCGCGCTTTGCGATGGGATATCAGCTTATCCCTTTGAATCAGCCCCCGTTTTCGTCGGCCATTACTGGCTTCGCGCTGACCGGCCACGGCGGCTGGCCACGAATGTTGCCTGTCTCGATTACAGTGTCGCCAGGAGCGGCTTTCTATGCGCGTACAGTTGGGATGGAGAAACCCAAATTGACGAAAGCAAATTCAGGTGGGCGGCATAACTCTGTTTGACTTCGCGTTTTTCCTCTTGCTGCATAACTTTCCCAATTGGAATCCATTTTCAGGTACCTTGTGACGGTGGCTGTGCTTGACCACCCAAAAAGTCCAATCCAAGAATCAAACAAGTATGATGGAGCTTTTGTCGTTCGCGTTTCTCCATCCAAATTCCAAACGCTGCCATGCCAGACGCTGCCGCAGATTCCCCGTCCAAACTCACCGTTCGAGATTTTCGGTGTCGTTGGCATCCTACGAAGGAGTAGGTTGAATGGGCGCTATGGACGATGGATGGAAAGCTAAACGAACCAACTCGCGAGGCTGAAACAATGTGAAAAATCCTCTCGACAATTATCGACATATGCTAGCAGTCATCCGAGACAGCCGGTGGGGAGTAAACTGTAATGAACTCGATTGGGACGATCCATCTTGACGAATGCAACAGTGAAATGGCTGGCAAGCCTTTGCAGCGACAATTTGCTGACTGAGAAATGGCTATTGACCGAGGACCTGCGGGTCGCCCAGCAATGGAAAGACCGCCTATGCCTGGCCGGTTACTCAACGGTTAATCTGCATTCAAAAACAATGCGGTCGCTCGCTGTTTCGCTTGTCGGTAACGTTCTGTCAACCAAGAAGCTGACTTTCATCGGAGGTCCCGCCATGCGCATGATCGTGCATGGTCTTGTCAGTGAGTTGCTGGAGTCGGATGAACTGAATTACTTCAGCCAAGTCCACAGCATCGATGGATTGGCGGACCTGATGACCAAGTCGATTCGCGATCTGCGGTTGGCAGAGCTGAATCCCAAGGCTTTGAAGGTGAAAGCTTTCGAATCGTTGGCCAAGGCCCGAGATGTGAAGCGAGTCTTCGAAGCCTATTGCAGTCGACTCACCGACAACGGTTTGGCCGACTATGCAAGTTGCATTGAATTGGCGAACAGTGGTCTCGTGGATGGTTCCATCGAGCTGCCTCCAAGCCTACTGGTTCTAGTGCCAGAGGAATTCAAGCTCACGGTGACCGAACAACATCTGCTCGAAACAATCGGAAAGCGGTCGACGATCTGTCGCCCAAATCAGCTGGAGTCGTTCTCGGACGAAGCGGCTCGAAAGAGAATCAGAAATCACATCGCGAAAGGCGAAGCCAAGTTCGAATACCTTGCTGGCCACGGCGAAGTCAATGAGATTCGCGGCGTGCTGCAGCGAATTCTGTCACAGAATCAAGGTGTTCCGCTCAGTTTCGATGACGTGGAAATAGTGCACACGGACTACCGCCAGTACGTGCCCCTCGTGCTGGAAATGCTGTCGACTTGGTTAGCTAAGTCCGCTTACGGTGAAAAGAATGTCGATGGTGAGATGTTGCCTGCAGTTGATGCGCTGCCGATTACTTTCGCTGAGGGCATCGCCTGCGTCTACTCGCGTCCGGGGCGTGCGCTGCGAGGCTGGATGCGCTGGGCGCGACACGACTTTGTGGAATCGAAGGCAGTCCAACTGCTGCGTGAAGGCTTGTTGGCTCGCCCCGACTCTGTAGCAGAGATCGGTTACGCACGATTGGCAAGTACGCTTAGGAAACTGCCCATAGGTTTCAAGTTGGAACGCTACCTGCCAAAGATTGAGGAGGCGATTACCCACGCTCATAAGAGCCAAGCAGAGTACCTGGAGCGTCGTGATCGTGAGTCACCGGAAACGTCAGCTGAGGAACTACATCGCGACTTTGGCCTACCCGCCTTGGAATCGCTTCAGGCAATGGTACAGCCGCTGGTTCAATTGGCTCCTAAAACCGACGACACTGCGGTGGTAGTTCTGGAGAAGGCACGGCAGTTTCTGCTCCAGTGCGCTCGCGCCGACAATAAGCTGGATCGCTATGCCAGAGAAAAACTGCTGGACGATATAAGCGGCATGTTAAGCACGCTCGAGCTGACTGTAGACGCCGATCTGGACGTGTGGCAATGGCTTGAAGAGCTGCCACTGGAAAGCCGGATCCTGGCCAGTGGCCCCCAACCGGGCTGCATGCACATGGCGTTACTCTCTGAAGGTGGTCACAGCGGTCGCAGGCAGCTTTTCGTGGTGGGGCTGGATGACGGTCGCTATCCGAAGCGAGCTGTGATTGACCCGATTTTGCTGGACGCCGAACGAAATCGCTTATCGGATAGCCTGCAAACGTCACAGGTTTCAGCACGGGATCAGCAGCAGGCACTTCATCGCGCACTGTTCCGCATACTGGACGACTCCAATGCGAAAGTCCATCTTTCTTACTCTTCGCGAAACCTAGCAGAGGATCGCCCGTTGTTTCCCAGTACCTCGATGCTGGAAGTCTACCGCATTACATCGGGTAATGAAAATGCACACATGGATGATCTCTTGAATCACGTTGGTCCTGCGGGAGCGTTTGTCAGTGAGAATCCAGACGATCACTTGAACGTGAGTGATGTCGATTTATCGCGGTTGCTGTTGGAACCTAACGAGTTTGACCGTCGGCAAGTGTTGGATGCTGAATTCTCTCACATGCAGCGTTGCCGAATTGCATCCGAGTTCCAGGCAGCATCGCAACTTTGTGAATACGATGGATGGGTCCCAGAAGCTGGTGTCGATTTGGATCCAACCGCTGGTGAGCGGCGAACCTCTCCAAGTCGATTGGAAACGTTTGGTGCTTGTCCCAGGCGGTATTTCTTCAAATATGGATTAGGTGTTTATCCGCCTGATGAATGGGAAGTGGATCCCGAAAAGTGGCTCGATGCACTTCAATTCGGCAATCTCGTTCACGAATTGTTCGAGGACTTTTTGCGCGGTCATACTCAGAGCGAGCTGATTCCGAATTTTGCTCGCGATCTACAACCCTTGCGCGACATGCTGTTCGACAAGATCGAACAGTTAAAATCAGACATTCCAATTCCGAATGAAGATGCTTTCCAACGGCAATGTGACGTCCTGGAGGAGGTCTGCGAAATATTCCTGCGTAAGGAGGAGGAGTATTGCCAAATACACGACGCGCGTCCCTGGGTTTTGGAAGCATCCCTCGGGTTGAATGACGAGCCGCAAACGGAGCTGGATTGCAGTGAGCCGATTGGACTGCCCCTCAGCGATGGACGTGTGATCCAAGTTGGAGGACGCATCGATCGCGTCGACCGGCTCCTAGTGGATGGCAGCGAACGCTATGCGATTTGGGACTACAAGTCGGGCTCTGACTTTGGATTCAGCCAAGACGATCCCTTTCAATTTGGCCGCAAGCTTCAGCCGTTTCTATATGTCGGCATGCTTCGGCACCGCATTGCAGCAACTGGTGGTAAACCGGACTCGGTAGCTACGTTTGGCTACTTCTTTGCGACTCCGAGAACCGAGGGACGCAAATTGCAATGGACGAGCGGCGAACTCAAACGTGGTGACGAAATCCTGCGACACATCTGCGATCTGATCAAGAATGGCGTGTTCGTTGCTACGACCGACCAGGCTGATTGCAAGTTTTGTGATTACCTCTCAGTCTGTAGAGATCCGGATGAAGTGGCTGCCGAGGCGTTACAAAAAGCCCTGGAACCCTGCAACAAGAAGATTATGAAGCCTTGGGTACAGCTCCGTGAACTCGACCAGGATACGGGAGTGCGTCGATGAACAAAGCAACAGCGAAACAAAATGTCGAGTCCCAGGCTGCCGAGAAAAAAGACGCGGTCACGCGGCTTCGTATATGCGAGGAGCTCGACAAGAATTTCATGGTAGAAGCGGCTGCCGGAACCGGAAAAACAACGAGTATTGTCAATCGCATGGTCAGTCTTGTCGCCGACGGCACTTGCAAAATCGAACATCTGGCTGCGGTCACTTTTACGCGGATAGCAGCTGCGGAACTGCGAGAGCGTTTTCAATTGGCATTGCGGCGTCGCGCAGCTGAGCACCGCGACGAAACGCCGGATGAACAAGCGATCCGTGAGCGTTTACTTTACGCCAGCGATAACAGCAGCCGAGCTTTCGTGGGTACGATTCACAGCTTCTGCGCGTCTCTCCTTCGCGAACGTCCAGTGGAATTCGGCGTCGATCCGGCATTTCGAGAACTAAACGAAAAGGAAGACTTGCAGCTTCGCGAGCAGGCCTGGCTAGAAAACATCAGCGATCTGATTGGCAGCGGCGATCCGCTCATCGATAAGCTAGATGAACTCGGGCTCGATCGCCATCTGATCAAAAAACGGTTCAACAGTTTCATTGAGCATCGCGACGTTGATAATTGGCCGCACGCTGTACCACCGGGCATCGATATTGCGGATATCCAACGGCAGACGCGTGACTACATTGACGATATGCGCAGGATGATTCCGCTATTCCCAACCGCTCGCGGAACGGACAAGCTGATGGATCGCTATGAGACCATTGTACGATCGAGCGGCAAAGATTGGGCGCGGCTCGGGAATTTCTTCAACTTGCTCGAGCGATTCGACACTTCCCACGGCGGAACACAAAAGTTTTGGCACGACAAGACCGTTGCCAAGTCCGAGACACAGCGTTGGCAACAGTTCCGGGACGCAGTTGCTAAACCAGCGATGCAGTATTGGTGTCGCGTACGTTATCAGTTTGTCGTCGACTTCTTGCGACGAGCCGTCACGGTTTACAAACGCCTAAAGATGGCAAATGGCGGTCTCGACTTCAATGATCTGCTGCTAACCTCCTCGCGAGGACTTAGGGAACAACCAGAACTACGTAAATACTTTCAATCCCGCTATACCCACTTGCTGGTGGACGAGTTCCAGGACACGGATCCAATCCAAGCGGAAATGATCCTCTATTTGACCTCCGCAAATGTGAATCAGAAGGATTGGCAGAAGTGTGCTCCAAAGCCAGGATCCCTGTTCCTGGTCGGAGATCCAAAGCAGTCTATTTACCGTTTTCGTCGTGGCGACATCGTAACCTACAATCGAGTCAAAGAAATCTTCCTGGCATCGGGCGGCGAAGTGCTTGCTCTGGTCAAGAACTTTCGTTCGCGCACCGAGTTACGCGAATGGAACAACCAAATCTTCCAGGAAAAATTCCTGACGGAAGCGGATCAGTACACGCCGGCTGCTGAGAACATGGTGCAGGGGCGTGTTGACGCACAGGATAGCGGCACGTCGGATTCGCATCTGTGCGGGGTACACAGATTGAGTGTCGACATCGATGCGAACATTGACGAAGCTACAGAGCAAGAAGCCGATTCCATTGCTCGGTTTATTCGTCACGCCATCGATTCCGGCATGAGCGTCCCGCGCACGCAACGAGAAATCGAGCTTGGCCAAAGTCATGCTGTTGAAGCTCGCGATTTTTTGATCATTCCATGGGGTAAGAAACGAATTGGTGTATTTCGTGCCGCCTTAGAGGTTTATGGAATTCCCTGTGAGGTAACCGGTGGGAACGCCTTTAGTGGAATCTACGAGTTGGGCGTGCTGATTGACTGTTTGCGCGCCATAGACGATCCACATAATCCAATTCACTTCCTAGCCGTACTCCGAGATGGTCTGTTTGGTTTCAGCGACCGCGAGCTATACCGATTCAAAAGAGCGGGCGGGCGATTTGCATTTACTTCACCCGTTCCAGAGAAACTAGACTACGAATTGAAAGCGCGGTTCCAGGATGCAACTGAGCGGTTCAAGCGATATCAGGTCTGGCTGCGAGCACTTCCCTTTACCGTTGCAGTCAGCCGCGTTGCAGAAGACTTAGGCTTAATAGCCAGTGCTGCGGCCGGCAGCGAAGGCAACGTGACGGCTGGCGGGTTGCTAAAGGCGATCGAATGGTTGCGACAGCATAGCTTCGATTTCGACAGTGCTTCCGACCTGATTAGTTTTCTTGAAGAGCTGCTAGAAGTTGATGAAACGGAAGGCTGCACCGCCCTTCCTCCGGATGCTAATGTCGTGCGTGTGATGAACCTGCATAAGGCCAAGGGCCTAGAAGCTCCGATCGTCTTCTTGGCAGATACGACCATGAAATACGTGCATCCCGTCCTCTGTCACATCGACCGGTCCGGCAGTGAAGCTGTGGGCTACATGGGTATCACAGCAGAGAACGGAAAATGGGCTACCAAAGATGTAGCTACACCAGAGAACTGGCAGGGATTTCAAGAGGAAGAGCAACGCTACTTAAATGCCGAAGCGGATCGGCTGCTATATGTCGCCGCCACTCGTGCCGCCTGTGCGATGATCGTTAGTGTAGGCAAAGGCAATTCCAACTGGAGTGGACTTCACAGCTATTTAAACGATGCTCCCGAAATTAAGATCCCAAGTGACCAGCAAATCCAAAAGACTTCTCGCAAGCTAAAGTCAAAACCGAAACCAAAGGCCAAGTTACTTTCAAGCGATCAAATTGCACTCAAATGGACGACGGCAGCTCAGCCAAACTACGCGATCGCGACCGCTAAAGAGCTTGGGCTCAAAGGCACAAGTCGGCCGCGATGGGAAACATCCGGAGATTACGGCTACCAATGGGGTTCCGCCGTTCACGAACTGCTTGCGATCTGCACCAAATCCCCCAAAGCCGACTTGCGCCCTTCTGCAATCACGCTTGCCAGTGAATACGACCTCGGTTCAGAACGGGTCGATGAATTACTCACCACTGTGAAATCGGTCACCAAGTCTGAAATCTGGAAACGCGCTCAGGCTGCTCTTCAGTGCTTCAGTGAGCTTCCTTTCGAGACTTCCATCAAGGATGAAGCAGGCAGGCCGACGATCGTGCGAGGTGTTATCGACCTGATCTTCGAAGAACCCGAGGGCTGGGTCATCGTCGACTACAAGACGGATGACCTTGGAGGGAACGACGTCACAGAAGCCTTGGCATTTTATCGGGGCCAACTTCAACAATACTCTCAGTATTGGCAAGCTGCTACTTCGCTGACAATTGCGGAAACAGGTATCTATTTCACCCGGATTGCCGAGTACCGACCGCTCCAATCGTAAGCCATTCATTTAGAGGGAGTCGAAATGCGAAATTTCTGGAAGATTGCGTCTGAGAGGAAGGCAGCCTATTGGGAAGAATGTCAAGACAATGCCTGCATCGCCATCAACTGGCTAAAATCTCGATCTAAGGGAGTTCGACACCAAGAAGAGTATTGAAAGCGAGTTCATCACTCGCAACGAAGGCAGCTCGCGAGACGCAAGTTCAATTTGGACCTTCATTCATGAAATGAAAAAGGGGGACATCGTTTTTGCAAATGACGGCAAGAGTCGAATCAAGGGGATAGGAATAATTCGCAGTGATTATCTACCACCCCAGGAGCGAAAGAATCCTTTTAGAAATGCTGACGGATATTAGCAAGTCCGTCTAGTGAAATCGGAATTTTCTGACTCTGTTGCCGTAGGAGAAGAGGTTTTCAATATTCCAACCGTACAGAGTCTGCGATTGGATCAGGTCGCGAAAGTTCACTCGACCTATCTCAGACAGTTCCCAGGAAAACGCGAGTCGCTTGAAAGGCTGCTTTCGGTTCGCTTGTCGCCAGACGATTCGACTTCTGCAACCGATGACTTTATTCCTTCAAGCGACGATGCACGCGTGGCAACAAGCCCTCGGCAGCGGCTCTAAGAACTCGTTACGAGCAGTTCTTGGCACAGAAGTAATCTGGCAGAATCCGCTTAACTATCGCGACCCCCAGAAGTACTGAATAAGTTCCTTTGGTACACTGGCCATGTTCGTATTCCCCTATTCACAACACCCCTTTTTTGCATTGCGGCAATGATTACATCGGAAGTAAAGAATCCTCACGTCGGAATGCTGGCTATTGTCCGAAAACGACGAGCTGTCATTAGCGAAGTACGCCCTTTTCTCGGCGAGGACAGCGTGCTGCACCTTGTGCGCATGGAATACAAGGATGACTATTCTCCAGAATTCGAAGAATTAATTTGGGAGCGGGAACCAAACCGGCAGCTCCTGGAGCCAAACGCACTGCCGCAAGGCTCAGATCCGCCGATGGTCGCTGATGACTTTGACGCTCTTTTGCGTTCGGCACGCTGGACTGCTTTGTCACCCTACTTGGATCCAGACGAGGATGGCCCGCTAGATCGCATGCCGATCTGCTCCCCGTTTCATGGTGCGGTACAGGTGGAAGATTACCAGCTCGTGCCGCTTCTCAAAGCCATAAAGATGCCGCGCATCAACCTGATGATTGCCGACGATGTGGGTCTCGGCAAAACCATCGAAGCTGGATTGATCCTCCGAGAGCTCCTGATTCGTCGACGCATCCAGCGTGTTTTGATCCTTACGCCTGCTTCACTGCGAATTCAGTGGCACGACGAGATGTGGTCTAAGTTTTCATTGCGTTTTGATGTGATCGACCGGGCATCAACTCATAAGCTGAAGCGCACGATGGGCATCGACGCAAATCCGTGGCGGTCTAGTTACCGGGCGATTTCTTCCTATCACTACCTGCGTCAGCCAGATGTTCTCGAACAATTCCACAGTGCTTGTCAAACACCGGAAGGTTCACCTCATCTGCCGTGGGATCTCTTGATAGTCGACGAAGTGCACAACTTGATGCCTTCTCCTTTTGGAGAAGACAGCGATCTGTGCAAGGCACTGCGGTACATTGCTCCTCACTTTGAACACAGACTTTTTCTGACTGCCACACCGCATAACGGCCGGACGCGTTGCTTTTCGGGACTGATGGAGTTACTGGATCCAGTGCGGTTTAGCCGAACCGATGAACTCAAACCAGCCGAGCGGCAGCGAATTCTGGACGTCGTCGTGCGCCGCCTAAAGCGCGACATTAACAGTCGAACCAACCCGCCCAAATTCTGCACACGGCTTGAACCCAAGGCGTTAATGCTCACGTTCGCCAAGCCGGAAAAATCGCTGATTAGTGCATTGGGGAGACTTCGCACTAGGATTCGTGATGTCATTCGCAGTGACGGGGGCCGCCGCAAATTAGCTGGCACTTTTGCTATCGAGATCTTGGGTAAGCGCTTGTTGAGCGGTCCTGCGACCTTCGCCAATTCGTGGCTGCGATGCAAGCTGGGGCTCGTCGAAGAAGAGACTTCTAGCGACTCGGATGTCGAGGCAGCAAAGAAGAGCGTGGATGACGATACGGGAGACGATCGCGAAACAGAGCGACGTGGATCCACAGCTTCGCTCGTTATTGGCTCTTGGCTTAAAGCCCTCGAAGGAAGCATTGCCGACGAGATCGCCGACGTCGACGCAGCAGTCGAAGCGATGGGGATCGATTTGACAAGCGATACACTGCAGCCGTTAAGGCCGAAAGTCGACGCACGTTTCGACAAACTGATCGAGCTGATCCATGAACTCTTACTAGACGGCAAAGTATGGAGAGTCGATGAGCGGATTGTCATCTTTACAGAATACAAGACAACGCTTGATTACTTGTTGGAACGACTACGGAAATCGCTGCCGGATTCTGGTGATCGCATTCTCTCACTGTTTGGTGGGATGCATGATACCGAACGCGAGCAAATAAAAGAGCAGTTTAACGATCCAGAATCGCCGGTTCGCGTACTGCTGGCTACGGACGCCGCGTCCGAAGGCCTTAACCTTCAGGATTCGGCCCGTTTTTTGGTGCACTACGATTGCCCGTGGAACCCGTCGCGAATTGAACAACGAAATGGGCGGCTCGATCGCCATGGCCAGGCACGGGACGTGCAAACCTATCACTTCGCGAGTGAGGAAGATGCTGATTTAAGGTTCATGGCCCACCTGATCCGGAAAGTGGATCAGATGCGCGAAGACCTAGGCGCTGTCGGCGAAGTTCTCGATGAGGCGATGCATAGCCGATTGATTGAGGGACAAGCGGTTGAGGCAGTTGAGCGACGATTGGACCTACGGCTAGAAACTACAAAAGGTCAAGTGGATTTGCCGGCAGATGATTCCGTGGCCACGCAGGGTGAGATAGAAAACATTGACCACCTGAAGGCTCTGGCCGCGGAGGTCGCCTTGGACGAGCACGCGCAACGTCAAGTTCTGGACGTGGCAATGGGCATCCATGCAGGTCGCCCGCAGATCTCGGAGCCAGATGAAAGGAAATGCTGCAAGATCTTAGATCCTAGTCTGCGCGGCTGGAGCGATATGATCGACGAAACCGTTCGTCGTACCGCCACCGGTAGTGGACTTGGTCCCCTGCCGCTTCTCACCTTCTCGAGTGATCCGTTCATGCACGATGTTGGCGGTCGAACCGTGTTTCGTCCGAACCACAACATCCAAATGGTTCACTTGGGACATCCGTTGATGAGTTTGGCTTTGAACATTCTCGGACAGCGAAGATATCCCGGGACGAAAATGTCAGTCTCCCGTTGGACGGTCCGTCAGGGTCCGCTACCGCCGGGCGCAGATGCACTCATCCTGCTGCACCTGGAAGAACTTGGGGTGAACGAGCTACGTGAGACCTTCCATCACTGGATTCGGACCGTGAGATTCCCCGTTAAGGGAGATGAACTGGATGAGGCATTACCCCATGTGCCCGCAGCACAGTTGGAAGCCATGCAAGCAGTCAAAACGGGCACTGTCAAGGACAAAGCGGCAGCGCTATTGCTGGACTTGGAAATGGACCTCAAAGAAGCCGTGCGTTCCATGCGAGAGCGATTGACGAATGAACTCCGCGCCCAGCTAGAAATCGACGGCAAATCGGCGAGATCAGAAGAAGACCGCAGATATCAAAGTCGGCAAGGCGAAGTATCCACACTTATTGCGGAAAACACGCTTTTGAAGCTTGAGAAAGAGATAGCGGCGCTCAAGTCCCAGAAAGCACAAGGCATGTTGTTCGATGCTGACGCACATCTCGAAGACCTAGATAAGTCGATCAAGTTAAAAGTGGAAGAAGTCGAGCACCGCCGCAAACACTATGAAGAAGTGCGCGAGCAATTGTCGCGCGAGAGAGAGCGTGTCGTCAATCGACTACTGCCCAAACGCTACACGCTGTTTGGCGAGGCTCAAGTCTTTCCGTTGGCCATCGAGGTCTGCTTGCCGGAGGGAGCCCAATCATAAGTGCGAATGCCAATCAAGCAGTCGAAAAGCTCAGCTGGTGGAACAGTCTCCGACACGGTGGACTATTGTTGGACGCGGCACGGCTGAGCCAAGTCGTTCGCGAGCCCGATCCGCTGAGCTACTACGCCCAGGATCGACTACGAAGAGAGTTATCCAATTACGTCGACGCGCCTGACGAAAAGCGGGGCGAATTTGTCAAATACGTCATGGGGGTGCTATGCGGCTTTGAACGAACTACCGGCGAGTGGTACCGTGGGTCTGGTGTTAGCCAATCATGGTCACGGACCGCAATCACCGGGGAGACGATCCGCCCAGCTCATTTGTGGATGGGAAAACGTGGGGCGGTGCTGCCAGTCTTTATTGACAAAGAAAAGCGATTGGGGATCGGTCGGGGCGTGCGCGTTATCGGCCACGCCCTGCAGTGGTTGCGTAAAACGAACAATCGATTGGCGATAGTTACCAACGGCGATCAGTGGCGAATTCTATATGCGGGGCTCGATTACGAAGCCTTTGCCGAATGGGATCAACGTCAGTGGTTCAGCGAAGGCGAACCATCGGCCGAACTCGAAGGCTTTCGCTCTTTGGTTCATCCCGATCTCTTCACGCCAGCGGAAGAGGGAGCAGGCTGCCAGCTTCTGGCTGCGATCAACGATAGCCGCAAGGGCCAGGCCGAGTTGTCGCAAGTCCTGGGTGAACGCGTGCGGCAAGCGGCTGAGTTACTGATTCAAGGGCATGCTCAGGCGCTGGAGGGACATCTCGAAAACTTTACGCCTCAGGAGTTGTATCGTGCCGGCGTAAGGATGATTATGCGATTGGTAGTCATTCTGTTTGCGGAATCTCGCGAGGCGTTGCTGCCGCGCGACAATCCAGTGTACCACATGTCGTATAGCCTGCAGGGCCTGCGCGACCAACTGGAACGTATCAATCCATTGCGATTGAGAAATAGCTATGCTGCCTATGCGAGGATTATTTCACTCTGCAAGCTCGTTTACGAAGGATGTTCGCACGAGGCGTTGCTTGTTCCTTCCTATGGCGGGCAGCTGTTCGAAGCCGGTGATCCAGACAGTGCCGATGGTCTTAGTCGAGCCTTAGCTGTCCTCGAGCAGGGCTGCTACGAACATGACGTGATGAACGATCAGCAGGTCCGTAACATTTTGGATTTGCTCAGCCGCACCAAGATCAGAATCCGACAAGGTCGTCAAAGTACTTGGGTGCCAGCTCCGGTAGATTTTTCCAGTCTTGATAGCGAGTACATCGGCATTCTGTACGAGGGCCTTCTCGATTTTGAACTGCGGCAAGCTGCAGCGGACAATCCCATCGTCTTCTTGGCTGTAGGCAATCAGCCAGCTTTGCCGCTAGCAACGCTGGAAGCAATGGACGACAAGGCGCTCAAGAACCTCCTCGAAAAGATGAAGGACACAACATCAGGCGAGAACGATGGGGGCGAAGACGAAGTGGACGGCGAGGAGGCTGAACCTGAGGATGATACTGAGTCGTCGGCGCAAACCGCTGATACTTCCGACGACGATGACGATAACGACGACTCCGCCGATTCCGATGCCGACGATTCAGCCGACGACGATTCCCGTCTCACGTTACGCACCCGAGCGGAGCAATGGGCGCATCGAGCCATCGAGGTTGGCAAACTCGTCAACAAGCCACGTGGCAAGATGACGGATGAAAAAAAGCTGCAGTACCAAGCGGCCATAGATCGCAAAGCCAAGCAGATCATTACTAAAGTCATCCTGCCTGGCGAATGGTACCTCGTCCGTTGGGGTGGTACCCGCAAAGGCTCCGGCACGTTTTACACTCGTCCGCAGCTAGCAATTCCCACCGTCCACCGCACCCTCCGCCCCCTCGCCTATGATCCACCAGCATTCTCCGACAAGACTTCTGACCAATTAACTCTCCCCTCGGGGAGAGTCGCGAGTAATGCGAGCGGAGAGGGGGCGAGCGAGGAAATATCCATTGCTGCAGAGAAAACACCGGAGTTCGACAAAGACCTCGCGATCGATCCACCCGAGTCGTACGCTTCTAGACGAACTGCCACTGATGTGGAAAATCGATCTACAGAAGCAGAAGACTCAATAGACGCCACCAACCTCAACTTCGACGCCCCCGTCGAAGACTGGATCCCAAAACGCCCGGAAGAAATCCTCAATCTCAAAGTCTGCGATCCGGCCTGCGGTAGCGGCTCTTTCCCACTCGCTGCACTCCGTTTTCTCACCGAAGCACTCTATAATTCGCTTCATCACTACAAGCGCATCCAATACTACTCTGACCGCACGGTCATCGACTTGATCGTCGACGACGCGACTCAGCGCACGCTGTCCGGTGAACTCCTACCCTGTCGTCCGGAAGACAACGACTTTGAACCGCGCACCAAAGCCGTCTTGCGCCGCTACATCGTCGAACGCTGCATTTACGGCGTCGATCTTGATCCGCTAGCCGTCGAGTTGTGTCGGCTAAGTCTGTGGATCGAAACGCTCGATCCACGCCTGCCATTTACCTTCCTCGATCACAAGATCAAATGCGGCAATTCGCTGATCGGCACTTGGTTCGATCAATTCATGCACTACCCCGCCATGGCCTGGATGCGCGAAGGCGGAGATAAGAACCACACCAACGGAGTGCATTTCGAAAAGGAAGCCTGGACGAAGGCGATCAGTGGGCGAGTTTCGGATATTAAGGCGCAGTTGATAGACCAAATTGATCAGCAGCTTTACCTGAACACCGGCGAAGATCTAAATACGGTGCAAACGGTTCACGACGACGCCGAGAAAGCTTTAGAAAGCATTCATCGCATCGGCATTCACGAAGCAGACCGCCGAGCCCAGGAATACCACCGACTGGTTGAGAGTGACAAGTTCAAGCATGCCAAATTCTCGCTGAATCTGTGGTGTGCCATCTGGTTCTGGCCGCCCGAGCAACTCGAACATTGTCCGCTGGTAGCCGAGTTTTACGAGGGCAAGTTATCTGACGAAGCACAACGGATCGTTGAAAGTCTACAAGCTCGGCTCCGCTTCTTCCACTGGCAATTCGAATTCCCGGACGTCTTCAGCACAGCGACCGATGGCTTTGACGCTGTCTTAGGCAATCCGCCTTGGGACATTGCCAAGCCAAATAGCAAGGAATTCTTTTCTGCACTCGATCCACTGTACCGCAGCTATGGCAAACAGGAGGCAATTAACAAGCAGAAAGAACAGTTTGCAATTGACGCTGGCATCGAGCAACGTTGGCTTGAATACAACGCACTGTTTCGTGCACAGTCAAACTGGGTCAAGAATTCGGGCGATCCGTACGGGTGTTCCATCAGCACGGATTCCAAGGGGAAGCAATCTCAGACCTTGAACATAGGTGGGGGCGGTGGCGGAAGTTTTAATCGTTCGGTCAGTCGCCATGAAAAATGGAAAGACAATCGTGAGGGACAGACCGGCTATTCGCAGAATTTGGAAGAGGTTCGTGGCTTCCATCATCAAGGTAGTGGTGACATTAATCTTTATAAGATGTTTCTTGAGCAGGGGCACGCCATTCTCAATGAGAATGGCCGCATGGGATTCATCGTTCCCTCTGGCATTTACTCCGACCACGGTACCGGCAATTTGCGAACGCTATTTCTGGAACGATGCCGATGGCAATGGTTATTTGGTTTCGAAAACCGCGAAGGAATCTTCGACATACACCGTTCGTTCAAATTCAATCCGATCATCATTCAGAAAGGTGGTCAAACCGACTCTATTCGCACTGCATTTATGCGTCGCAATCTAGATGACTGGGAGAAGGGCGAGCAGTTCATTACCGAGTATCCCCGCGAGCGAGTATTGCAGTTCTCGCCGAGGAGCAAAGCCATATTAGAGATCCAATCTCGCCGCGACTTAGTGGTATTGGAAAAGATCTACTCTAACAGCGTCTTGTTAGGCGACGACGGCCCAAATGGCTGGGGGATAACGTACTCGCGAGAATTCGACATGACAAACGACAGCAAGTTGTTTCCGCCGCGCGACAAGTGGGAAGAACGCGGCTACCGCCCCGACGAATACAGCCGCTGGCTCAAAGGCAACTGGCAGCCCATCGAAGCTCTCTTCGCGGTACTCGGCGTGGAACCAGTTGCCCATGGTGAGAAACGCATAACCCAACCTCAATACGCTCAGCTCCCCATCCCCCGCGCCGACATTCCCCCCGGCATCATTCTCTCTCGCGACGGCGAATCATGGATGAGTGAGAATGAGATTGATACGGATGAGTTCAGGGACAAGAAGAACAAATCCGTTCACGGACCCGCTTTAGCGTTGCCGCTATATCAAGGAGTGATGATGCATCAGTTCGATCCTTCGCGACGCGGGTGGAAATCAGGTACTGGACTCTTGGCAAAATGGGCAGAGATTGGCTGGGAGGACAAGATTTGGAATCCCCAATACTTGCTCCCAGATTGCTTCTACAATTCGCAAGGGCGGGAGAATACGTCGAGGGTTGGATATCGCGAAGTCGCCAGATCGACAGATACCCGAACGTTGATCGCAAGCCTTCTTCCTGATTATCCCTGTGGACACAAAGTCCCCACACTTGTATGTGGACAAAATGCAGTATTTGCTTCTGCCGCTCTAAATAGCTTCGTCGTTGACTGGTGCATGCGTATTCGACTTGGCTCAACGTCAATCGGTTGGTACACGCTCACAGAGATTGGACTTCCTCGCACCCAATTAAAGACCCAGGTTGAGCACCTATCACAAAGTTTGCATGCTGGAACTGCAACGCTGGCGCCGTCTTGGTTGCGATACGAGCCAGTAGATCATTTATACTCCTGGCGCTCGCAATGGGCGATAACAGAACACGAGCGGATCCGAAAGCGATGCCAACTAGATGCGATTCTAGCGTTAGCGCTCAAGTTCACTTTTGATGAGTTCAGAACCGTCCTAATTGGAGAGACGATTACCGAAAGACGGCCAATTGGTTTTTGGAGAATCGATAAGGATCGCAATACCGAACTTAGACAAACTACTTTGACATTGGTGGCATTTCGAGATTTGATTGATATCGTTCGGTTACACGAGAGTGAAACGACTTCGATCGATGCATTCCTTTCCCAAAACGACGGAGAAGGCTGGCAGTTACCCGAGACGTTACGGTTAGCAGATTATGGCTTGGGGCATGATGAACGCGCCCAGGAGTATCAGCCTGTACGCGAGTGTTTCGGCCCCCGCTTCTACGACTGGCAGCTCGATCAAAATATAGAAGAATCCTGGCGCGAGTGTCACCTCCACGCCCGCAACCTCCTCGGCCCCACCGGCTACCAAGCCCTCCTCGACGAACTCGCCGGCAAAGAACCGAGTGACCAGTTGTCGGCCAGTGGCGTTCCGGCAGATGACGAAGACATCGATCCCGACGACTTTGAATTAAGTGCAGAGCCTAACAGCGATCATCGTCGCAAGAAATGACCATTAAAACACTGTGGATGAAAAAGAGCAAGAATGACAGACGAACTAAATGACAACTCCAGCCACGATGAGGCTCGCAAACACGCGTGGAGCTGGTTCGCGCTACATGCAGATCAACGACTTAAGTCAGTTAATTTCTATTTGATTCTCCTTGCCTTTCTGTCAGCAGGCTTTGTCACCGCTCACAAGGAAAAGCTGTTTGGTGTCGGCGCCGTCGTTTCACTCTTTGCGATCTTTACGTCCTATCTCTTCTATCAGATGGATCGTCGGAACCGTTCACTTGTAAAAACAGCAGAGAGGGCATTGAAGCCTTTCGAAAGACGACTTGCGTTGAACACTAACAACGACGCAGTCAGATTGATTGAATCATCAGACGAAAACGCAAGCGGTGAATGGACATACACCCGCATTTTTTGTTGCCTCTACTTTGCAGCCTTCATCCTGTTTACGCTCGGTTTCCTCTACAGCGTGTGGTTTGCATTTCAGACGCCAACGAATGAGTTTGCACTGAAGGTCGGGACTCAAGGCATCTCGGGTGTATTTCTGTGCTTCCTTGGCTTGGAATTGATTAGCCTGGAGAAGTTGCGTCAAGATAAAGCGACGTCCAACATTCCATACATTCTGTTTTGGATGGGAGTCGTTGCACTCGCAGTCGGCATCGTGGCATTAGCAAACCTTGTTTTCTTCAGAATGTGGTAAGAAATCAATGGAAGATTCGAAGCCTGCCGAGCGTATACGTAAAGCAGTAATTTGCACTGCAGTTGACCACGAGATCGATGCTGTTAGGGAATTCGCGCGTGGATTGCAACTCGTCTCGCACCGGGGATGCTATTTCGATCGTGGCTACTTTGATGGAATGCACTGCACTTGGGAGCTGACCATTGCGGAATGCGGGCAAGGCAATGTATCTACGGTGATCGTTACAAAAGACGCTGTCGAGCATGCATCTCCAGATATCGTTCTGTTCGTTGGTACGGCTGGTGGAATCAAGGATGTGACTCTCGGCGATGTCGTCGCCGCTACCCATGTCTACTGCGTTGGTGGTGGTAAGTCGGGTGAAGAATATTTCCATAGGCCGAGATCCCCGGAAATCGATTCAGATTTGAATCAACTGGCATATGCAATTAGGCGAGGCAGGGCATGGCAATCTCGAATCAAATTCACTTATGCGCAGGAATCTAAGAAACCTCGAGCCTTCAATGGAGCGATTGCGTCTGGCGATGAAGTGGTTACTAGTCATTCCTCTGCCAGTTATCTATTCATCAGGAAGTATCTCGAAGATGCACTTGTGGTGGAAAAGGAGGGCTATGGCTTCTTGGAGGCAGTTAAGCGTTATCGTATCCCAGCCATTGTCATTCGAGGTGTGCAGGATCTGTGTAAAGACAAAGCTGAGGCAGAAAAAGATGGATGGAAGGAACGAGCCGCAGCCCATGCTGCCGCATTCGCCTTTGAATTGCTGTACCACTTCGATCCGCCCGAACGATTCTTTGCGTCTGCGGAACCTGTAATTGATAGTGCTCCAGATGAATCCGCAACTGGCCAACAGGAGGTTGGCACTCCATTAGATGAGCGGATCGACTTGGAGAAAACGGATTTCGAGGCGAATACAAAGAATCTAGCGGCGACTTGGAGAAATGTGGTTCAAAAACCACTCATCTGTCTTGATCGTTCTGAAATCCTGGAGCTGAGGCAAAAGATTGCAAACTCCACGGGAGAGGTTTTCTGTATCTTGGGAGTACCAGGAAGCGGTAAGACTACAGTCATAAAGCAACTAATCGAAGATTGCCAGTCGGAAGGCTACTACGTATTGCCTATTAAGGCCGATCTAATCCCCGTGGACTGCTCATTTGCGGCATGGCTGCAACAGTCATTTTCCGGTGATCGATTATCGGTGGACGTTATCGCCAGCGTTGCGAAAGACCGACGCGTAGTGATTTTCTTAGACCAGCTTGATGCAATCGCAGCACTTGTCGATCTATCGAGTTCTCGCCTGAACGACGTCATCGAGTTTATTGGCATCGCATCTCAGATAGACAACGTTTCTATCGTTTGTTCGTGCCGCAATTTCGAGTTCAACCACGATACGCGGTTTCAGGTTCTGAATGCGGTGCCTATCCAGTTGGAATTACCTTCCTGGGAGGCTGTGTCATCAGAGCTAACGAAAGCGGGGATCATCAACGTCGACGGGATGCCGTCGGAAATGCGCGAGGTCCTACGGAATCCGCAGCATTTCCAGTTGTATTTGCGTTGTTTTAAAAATATAGACGAATCAACGGCGTTTCGCTCGTATTATTCGATGCTTGATGAGCGATGGAATCAGGTAATCAATACAGAATCTCGCCGCGACGTTGTATACGAACTTGCATCCCTCAGTATTGAATGTGAATCGCTTTGGGTACCGGCTGTACTTTTAGAATCGCAGCAACAAGCTATTACCGATTTGGAAGCCGCCGAAATCCTCTCAAATGATGGAAAGAAAATCGGATTTCAACACCAAACAATGCTGGAGTACGTTAAGGCGCGACTGTTCACGCGAAATAACCAATCATTGTGTGAACATGTGCTTGCGCGACAACATGCTGTACATGTTCGGCCCACAATATGGTCTGTACTGACTTACCTACGCGAGGCGGATCCCGCCAAATATGCCTATGAGTTAAATGGGCTGTTTCAATCCGAGTTGCGATTGCATGTTCGATATCTGTTATTTGACTTTTTGGGGCAAGTTCTCAATCCAAGCGATCAAGAAGTATTGCAAATGACGTCTCGATTGGCTGTAGATGACGATCGCAAGCGCGTCCTGATTTCAATCCAAGGTAATCCGGCATGGTTTGAAAAGCTCTGCGTAACTCACTTCGCTAGTCAAATGGCGCTCGCATCAGATCAAGCTTGGCCGATGATCGGTGTGATCTCGCAAATGTGGGGACAGAATCGAGACGCCTGCCTCCGCCTCATCAAGCGTAACTGGCTTCCGTATCCGGAAAAAGACGAATTGACGCGCCGCACAATGACACAGTTGGAAAAGTGGGACAAAGATGCGGTGGGCGTTGTTTGCACGCTTATCCGCCGAGCGAATGTAGCGGAAGATCGCATATGGTGGGCGGAACAACTCGTTAGCACGATTTCGCAAGACCAACCTGAGTTGGCTCCGAGTGTTTTTGTTGAAACGATGAGACGCAGATGGAACGGTCGAGAGCCCTCCGGATATCGAGACGGCCCGTTAACAGATGATAAGGGGTGGTATGACTTACCTGAAGTGGCAAAAGCCGCGCCGAATGCGTTCGTGAAGTGCGTATGGCCCTGGTTCGTGGAGCAAGCCAACAAACATTACAGTGATCAGTCGTCATCCGTATTGAATTATTATGGCGGTGGTCTCAACGACTTCGAGATTGACAATACTCATGGCAACCATTACATCGTCCAGGCCATATGCATTGCGTTGAAAACGGCTGCAGTAGAAAACTCCACGGAGTTTGTTGAATTTACCGGTCCCACCTGGAACAGTGAAAGCCTGCCGTTACATCGCATGTTAGCTCAATCGCTGGAAGCCTCAATCGAGGTCAACGCTCAGGCTGCGCTCGATTATCTGCGACAGGATCAGCGTCGTTTCTTCCTTGGAAGCTATGACAAAGGCGAACAATACGACTCATGCATGCTCGTGGCGGCATTGGGACGCTCTCTGAATCAGGCCGACATCGACGAGCTTGTTCAACTGATAATCGCGGCTACGCCGTATCGGGCTGACATCGTGATCAGTGAAGCCCAACGCCAATTTGAATACGAGGCTAGACAAGTTCTCCTCGCATCCCTTCCCACCGACCGAATCGATCGATCGGTGCGTGCCGAATATGCACTGGGTTCCGAAGATATACCCCAGTTCGGTCACGTGCGCTCGTACGGTCGGTCGGGTTTCGTGCGTGAGATACCGAAGCTTTCTAAAGAGCAGTTGGAGGTATCAACCGAGGCTGAAATCTTGGAGTCGGTTCAAGGTCCACTGGAACTGGAACGAGATTACAGCAACTGGATTGAAGCCGAAGGGGTGTTTGAACGACCTGGTGGTGCGCGAGCTCAGACGATGGAACTCTGTGAACTCGCAAAAGAAAACTATGAGCGAGTCATTCCTCTCATTCCGAAGTTGTGCCAACAGGGAAGCGATTACACCGTAGCTGAACTACTCATGAGTCTTGCAGACTCAGAACTACCCGCCGAAGACGCTCACCGGCTCGTTGCGGAGCTGTCGCAACTGGGAGAAGCATCAGAACATTTTAGGTCGAATGCCGGATATCTACTTTATAAACGAAGCAAAGACGGATTGCCCACCGACGTTCTGGCACTGCTGCACGCTTGGCTTCTCGGGCCGTGGCCATCTGAAATGAGCGAACGATCGAACAACAGCAATGAAGATAGAAAAGTTGAATCGAAACCGTCTCCAATTCTATGGGCACTTGGGGGTAGTGCAGTAATTCACTCGAGATGCTATTGGGCACTTCGAGCGGTCACCAACGGCTATCTCGCGAAGCCGCCTGCTAATACAAAGAACTGGCTGGAACTCATTGAGCAACTGATCGATTCAGAGATTAGCGATGGGAGTTGGAGATTGTACTGTGACGACCTTCGGTGGATCTCGATTAAGGGATGCGACCTGGTACTCGCGGAGAGCGTCATCAGCAAGTTGTTCCAACGGAAACCGCTAGTTGCTCAGAGCGCAGAGGGTGTACGCCTGATCGCCAATGTTGCTTACGAATTGTCACCCGCATTCGTCGGCAGTTATCTGAATGACTTGAAGTCATCTGAAGACAAGTGGTTGAATCAAGCATACGGTGAATTGTTGGCATTGCTTGCACTTCGCAAGGAACCTCACGCATGGGCGATAGAGGAGTTGCAGACAGCTATACAATCGTTCCTTGAGGAACCGCGAAAATTTGAGGCGGTTGCCGTCGGATTGGCATTTACAGCCGCACATATGTGGGTTGAGCCAGATGCACAGTCAGATTGCCGAAAAATCCTTTGCAGCTTGATGCCTCCAGCTGGTGATGCTGTCGGACAGGCGATTGGAAGCGTGTTTTTCATGAGGGACAATCTTGCCGTCGATGAAGACGCTCGTAGGTTGTTGCACTCACTCTCACTCAATCCTAAGTTACTATCTGGAGGGTTCGTCGAGCAGTTGGTTGACCACATGGTTCCACTTGCCGAATACCTTCGTAACGAAGTTCTCAATGTATGTGAACTAATTGTCGCCCACCGCGGCCGTGAATTGCTTTCGATATGCCATTCACTCTATCAGATTGGACCTCAACTTGTGAACATTGCCATGACATTGCAACGATTTGACGACACTCGAAGCCAGGCGCTCGAGCTGTTAGAAAATCTTTTGCGCATTGGACTTGCTGATGCCAATGCAGTTCTCAACGAAAATGATCTTAAACCAGGCCCACGACCTGCGACCGATCCACCGCGCCGAAGACAACGAAGACGCTAGGGTTGAATTCTTCCTTACATTTTATTCATAATTAGATGACGTAAACCGCTTTGCACGATGGCCAAACGACAACTCATTAATCAATCCTGGAGCATTTGAAAATGGCGTTACGCGTTCGTAGCACACGAGCCTTGTCCGTTTGGTTTCGAAAGAAGGTTAAGCCGTTCCTGTCCAATGAAGATCCTGACAAGGTAACGGAATTGGATCGTGAATTTGCGCGACTCGAAGAACGCGAAAAGCAACTTGAGGAACCGCTTTCTGTCTGCTTTGTCGGTGGCGCTGGTGTCGGCAAGAGCACGCTGATCAATGCCGTGGTTGCGGGAGGGTGAAGCGTCGGTTCCATTTGTACAAAACAAAGTCGTCGAAGCGGACAGTGCCGGCTATGAATGCTCAACGATACTAGCGACTAGAGAAATCCAGAGCGAGGGGAAAAGACGCAAGTGGAAGAACCAATTTTTAATGAGGGCGATGAGGTTCTCTATCGCGCCACGAATGACGTCGGTCGAATTTTGGCGGCGCCCGAAAAGATAGCCGGCGAGTACTGGTATCGGGTACGCATTGGCCGCAGGACCGACAATATTCCCGAAGACGATCTTGACCCAATTCAATCTGATGATGAAACACTAGAGTCGCTCGCCGCTGCTGCCAAATGGGGTCAACTTGACGCGATACGCTGTGCTTTGGCGATCGAACGGATTGTTAATACCAATCGCTCAACCATCTACGCCTTTCAAAATCAGCGTATTCTTTTTCAGCCATACCAATACAAACCATTGCTCAAAATACTGGATTCACCTGATCGACGGTTACTGATTGCCGATGAAGTTGGTCTGGGTAAGACAATCGAAGCTGGCCTAATTCTCACGGAGTTAAGTGCGCGCAAAGCGTTGGACGGCGTGCTCATAGTCTGCCCGTCTCGTTTGCGGGAAAAGTGGCGGAACGAGCTGAATCGCAAGTTCGACCAGGACTTTGAAATATATGACCGTCGCAGTCTCGAACAGGCTATGACGCTCTACTCGGAACGCCCGAGTCGAAATCGTTTGCGTGGGATCATTTCGATCCAGGCGCTTCGTGGCGAGACGATGCGTGAACACCTGCGAAACACGCTTGACGGTCTGTTAGATGTCATGATCATGGATGAGGCTCACCACGCTCGAAATGAAGATACGTCGACATCAAAACTGTTGCGAGATTTATGTGAAATCTCAGACTCGGTAATTCTGTTGACTGCGACACCCGTTCAATTAGATAACAAAGAACTTTTTACGCTGCTGAACGCGCTGAGACCAACGGAATTCCGCGACGCATGGGCATTCGAACGACTACTTGACCGTCACGCTCCCATACATATCGCAAGTGGACTTGCGCGAACTCAGGACTCAGAGCATATATCGAGAATTATTGAGATTCTAAGAGGAGTTTTCGTCACAGGTCGATCGCAGGATTCCATTGACCCACTGGCCGCACAGATTATCGCTGAGCTGCGATCAGAACCACCCGCTACGCGTGAGCAGTGGATCGATATCGAGCGAAGAATTCAAGATGTGCATCCCCTCGGAACCGTCCTTACGCGTACAAAAAAGCGCGATGTGTTGGAATCGGCTCCGAAGCGAGTGGCAAAATCTGAGAAATGTAGGTGGACGGCTCAAGAGGATGAAGCCTACCAACGACTTATCAACATCAGTGGTTCAAACGGCTGGCCTAGCAGCCCCTTGTCGTTCGCGCAGATTCAACGGGCTCGACAAGCGGCTAGTTGCTTGCCCGCCGCCTACGAAACGCATATTATTGGACGAACCGACGATGAATCAACCGAATTGTCGGATATTCCTCCAAGCATTTTGAAAGAATCCAAGACCGCAAGTAAATCGTCAAATATGACGAAGCTGCCTGGCTGGGAAGGGCCCGACACAAAGTACGACAAGTTCGAAAAGATCCTGCAGGAAATGTGGCGCCAGAATGCGGATAACAAGGTCCTCGTATTCACTTTTTTCAAGGGGACGGCTCGGTACCTCGAACGGCGTTTAGCCGAATCTGGAACTAGGGTACTTAGAATCGACGGTGATGTACCTTCCGATCCCCGCAGACCTGAAACTGACGAGCGTGGGAAACGACTGGAAGCCTTTCGTGTCGATCCAGAAATCAAGGTCATGGTTTCGACCGAGGTCGGCAGTGAGGGCTTGGACTTTCAATTTTGCCATCATCTCGTGAACTACGACTTGCCGTGGAATCCGATGGTGGTTGAGCAACGGATCGGACGCATCGACCGATTCGGGCAGAAATCACCTGAGGTATACATCCACAATCTGGTTGTTGAAGGAACAGTCGAGGATCGCATCCTGTCTCGACTCTATCATCGAATTGGTATTTTCGAACGCAGCATAGGTCGACTAGAGGCAATTTTGGGAGACACAATGCAGTCGTTGCAGCGCGACTATATCAACGGAGCTCTTACTCCTGATGAGGCGATCGAACGAGTCGATCGAGCAGCCTATGCAATCGAACGCCGCAAGGCGGACATGGAAGAGCTTGAAAAGAATGCATCGCAGCTTTTTGGACACGAAGAGTATGTACGGGAGGAGTTAAGCAGAGTTAAGCACCTTGGACATTTTGTAAGCGAAAGTTCTATCTTAGCATTATTGCGTACCTTCTTTCGGACGCGTCATCCATCCGTAAAGTTAAAAAACGAAGGCAACGGAGTTTTTGGTATTCGACTCAGTGATGAGTTGCGAATGGATCTACAAGATACGGCTAGAAGGTTGGGTATTACTTGGGTCGATCGATCGCGGGGCGGAATCTTGCGGTTTACCACATCAGGCGAAACAGCATTCGAAGATAGTGCCTTGGACCTCGTCAACTCACAGCATCCTCTTACACGAGCTGCCGTAATATTCTTGGAAAAGCAAATGGAACCAGCCATTGCTCGCTTGGGTGCTGGCGTTATCGAAATTGACGCTCAGGATGCAGAATTACTTCCACAAGGGTCCTACTTTGTAGTGCTAGCTCCGCAACAAGTTCACGGAATCCGCAACCGTCGCTTAATCGAAACATTTGCTGTGAATTCTGAGAACTCACAACTTTTGCAATCAGAAATTAGCGAGCGATTACTTTACTTATTGGTTGAATTTGGGAAAGATTGGACAGACGAGCATATTCCACCGCTGGAAAAATCAAGCTGGGAGTCCGTACGAAACGAGCTTTTTCAGCGTACGACTCTGATGCGATCAAAAGAAAAAGGTGAAAACGAAGCCCTCTATGTTAGGCGGCGCAATGCGTTACTTGCGGAACATGAACATGAATTGGATCTCAAGCAGCGCCGGTTAAATACGAGCAAACGCCGGGAGAAAGAAAAGGCGGTCGCGATGTTTGAGGCTCAGATTGAAAAGGCACAGGCAAGACACCGCGAAGAATTGGCAAAGCTCGATGATCAACAAGTTGTAAGTGTTATCCCCGGCGACCCGATCGCTGCGTGTGTAGTCAAAGTCATTCATCAACAGAACGGAAAGAGACATGCCAAATCAAGCTAACCGAGTTCGGCAGCGCAGATCTACAGTTGGATTGGATTACGGGACGCATTCAACAAAGGCAGTGTATCGAGTCCGCGGCGAAGAGCTGGGGCAAATACTTTATTTTGACGACGAAATGGATGGCTACCCGAGGAATGCATCGCCATCGGCAATTCGAGAAAAGGAAGGTCGGCTTTACTTCGGGAAGCAAGCTCTGCAAATGACGGGCGGAACCTATTATGGTTCTTTGAAAGCTGATTTGTACAACGCCTCGCGCGAGGCTCCAGAGATTCAAGAAGAGATTTTCGTTCACGCGGCGGCATATTTAAGCTGGGCTTTGAATCGCTTATTCGAGTCGTATCCCGAAATAGCCGCTGAAGAGCCCATCCTTCAGATCTCAGCTCCAACATCTCACTCAGGTCCAGAAGACTTAGTAAAAAAGTATCTGCATATCGCCAACGCAGTTCACAAAATTGCTCTTGGAGATGCACCGCAAATCAGGCAAGGCATGGAATTTGAAGAGGTTAGAAGAGTTTTGCTTCCGCTACTGCAATCGCCACTGTCCGATAAAGGTGAGCGACGTTTTTTTGTGATGCCCGAGACGGTCGCACCGATTGTTTCGCTTCAGTTGGAACCATTCCTTGAAGCCGGGAATTACCTGATTGTGGATATGGGCGCGAGTACGACAGAAATGTCCGTTTTTCTCGTCAACGACGAGTCCGTTTCGCATGCCGCAAATTCGATTCTTTGCTACTCGGACTCGACTGAATTTCGGGGAGGAAATGAACTAGAGAGGATTCAGGATTTGCGAGTTGGTGCGTCGCAGGCAGCTTTGGAGGAATTTCTTGATGCCGTCCGACGACAAGCTGATCGAGTCTGGTCTGTCGGTTTCGCATTCGATCGTCAGAACCGTGCAAGTCACGATAGGTGGAAAAAGATTCAGGTCCGACTGAGCGGGGGCGGAACGCTCAGTGACCATGTTTCTTCACATTTTCAGAAAGTGATCGATCCAATTAAACCATGGCCAAAATCTGAGACCAAGCGGATCTTTGATCGTCACAGCCCCGCAACGCTTGAATGCCTACGTTGTGAAGAAACGGATCTGTCCTTTTACGCGGTTGCCAACGGTTTGTCCGTGGAACGAGGCCGCTGGCCGAAATTTTACGACAAAGCAACACCTCTCGTTGCATCTGCTGTGGGCGAAGAACCGCTTGTGCCATCGTATTTGGAAATTGGTTAGGCCGAGTAATTCCCACCTGTGTTTCAGAGTATTGAAATGCGTCGCGCAGCTAGGCAGTCAGGGCATACTCAAAATCGCATGCTGCTGAGCTAGGTAGTTCTGAAGGCACCTTCTGACTCGTGGCTCGCGGTAGGCGAGATTCTGAATTCGCTTTGTAGTTGCACCAGTCGCCGCCGGGCGTTAGCGTCATGGCCATCCGGCCAATTTACAGAATGACGCTAACGCCCGGCGGCGACTGGTGCAATCCCAGCACTCTCCAGAGGGGTGTCGGCGGAGCCGCTCTTTTGCGTAGGCACTCGGATTTGGATTATGTTCAATTTACCAAGGATTATACTGGTCCAAGTCGCGGTCTTTTCTTTTTTGTTTTTCACGAAAAAAGGGTATTATTCGTGAAAAGGAAACCATCCTAAATGGACAATTCTCTCGAAGCCAAAATTCTCCGTCGCATCCGCGGCAAGTCGCTGGGCTGGGTGTTCACTGTCGCACAATTCCGTGACTTGGGTAGCGATGTCGGAATCCGTAAAGCACTGCAGACCATCTGCGATCGAGGACGCATTCGACGCCTGGCTCGAGGCCTCTACGACAACCCCAAGACGCATGCGAAACTCGGGATGCTGTCGCCTTCCGCCGAGCAGATCGTCGATGCAATATGCACCAAGGAACACACCCGCGTTCAACCTACTGGTGCCTATGCTGCCAACCTAATTGGATTGAGTACGCAAGTTCCGGCGCGGATTGTGTTCCTAACCGACGGTCCTGACAAAAAGATCGAGGTAGGTAAACGCATCATCGAGCTCAAGCATCGAGCCCCTTCGACGATGGCCGGAGCCGGCAAGACGATCGGAATCTTTATTCAAGCGCTTAAACATATCGGTCAGAAAAAATTCACGCAGCAACACCTGGAAACACTGCGACGCCAACTCACGACACAGCAAATGAAACAACTCGACAAAGATATTCGTTTGGCACCTGCTTGGATTGCCGATATCATCCGCGAACTCAACGAAGAATCAATCTAACCATGATCGAGTTTGCTAACTTTCCAGCTGCTGAACGGGAATTGTATTTTCAGCAGACAGCCGAACTGGCTGGATTGCCAGCTCACCTTGTCGAAAAGGACTTTTGGGTGTGCTTTACTCTCCAACAGCTCTTCGGTACTTCAGAATTGGCCAAGTATCTGACGTTCAAGGGCGGCACGTCACTTTCCAAAGTCTTTAAGGCCATCGATCGTTTCTCGGAAGACATCGACTTTGCCGTCAGTCGCGACTGCCTTGGTTTTGGTGATCAAGGGGCGCCTGATTTACCAGGCATTTCCATGGAAGAGCGCAAGCGTCGCCTCGCGAACCTCACGAAGGCTTGTCTCGATTGGACTAAAGGAGACCTATTCCCCACGCTGCATTCGCATCTATCAAGGTCGCTAGGTAATTCAGCCTGGAATGCCGAACTTGTGGAAGACCAAAACAACAATCAACAGATCTTTTTTCATTATCCACAGTCCGGGGTGACTCAGGGAACAAGCTACAATCCACCACGGGTTCGTATCGAGTTGACTGCCCGCACTGACAATCATCCAGCGATGAACGCGTCCGTCTCGCCTATTGTCGCCGAACAGTTTCCGGACGCCGTGGATAATCCGCAGGCGCAAGTCGAAGTACTTCGGGTCGAGCGAACGTTCTGGGAAAAGGCAACGATACTCCATCAATTCCATTTCCAAAATGATTCAGCCAGTGTGACAGCTGGATTTTCCCGACACTACTACGACATACACCAATTGGTGACTCGCGGATTCTCTGGGAAAGCAATTGAAGAGATAGCCTTACTTACCGAAGTAGCAGATCACAAAGACACCTACTACCGCCAGAGATGGGCGCGTTATGACCTGGCAAGGAACCCAACGACACTCGAACTTCTCCCGCACACCGCAATAGAATCGACAATAGCCGCAGATTACATTGAGATGCGGGAGATGATCTTTGGTGAGTTGCCAACTTTCGATGAGATTCTTCAGGTGCTACGATACCTACAATCGCAGATCAACACGATGCACTAAGGATTGAATTAAGAACGAGTTTTTCATTTCGCTCTGCTAAGGGAGCGATTTTATTTTCAATTCTTTCGCAGGGCGGAAGACGGCAATACAAAGAACCTTAACTCTCATGGCACTTAACCCGATCGTTTATACAGAGAAGATTGTTCGAAGTTTTCTCAAGTATCAGCTATCAGCTTATCCATTCGCGGATCCTGATCTGAACGAGCAGATGCGTCAGCAACTGTCTTTGGATAGTATCCGCCGGACGCCATTGCTGCGGGGCCCGTTTATCAGCCTATCAAGAGGCTTTCGCGAAGGCGCGACCGTGGCAGAATTGGTGGCCGACGGTGTGTTTCACTCCCACATGCAACAGCTCATTCCTAACTATGTCAAACGTGTATATGGGCACCAAGAAAAGGCGATGCGCGCCATTCATGACGGCCAGCCTACCTTGGTGAGCACAGGCACGGGCTCGGGCAAAACTGAGTGTTTCCTTTATCCGATCATCAGCAAGTGCCTGGAACTGCGGGACCAACAAGCGCCTGTAGGGATTGCAGCTGTCCTCGTTTACCCGATGAATGCTCTGGCAGAAGATCAACTTGATAGATTGCGAGGCATCCTGGCAGGAAGCGGTATTACATTTGGAATGTACGTCGGCAAAACGCCGGACTTGGAACGTGAGGTTTCGGGCTTCCGCATGCCTCAGGGTAGTAGCAACGCCGACTATCACGCGAAACTCAACCAATACCGCGAATCAAATCTTCCCGATTCGATTCATCCATTCGAGGAAATGTGCTCACGCGAGGCGATGCGAACTCCGGGGAAACAGCCCCGGATCTTACTCACCAATGTTAAGCAACTGGAACTGCTTCTTACGCGGCAGACCGATATTGAACTATTTTCTGACGCACGACTCGATTTCATGGCCTTTGACGAGGCTCATACTTTTAGTGGAATCCAAGGCGCTGAAACAGCCTGTTTGATCCGACGCTTGCGTACGTACTGCGGCAAAGGGTTGGACCATACCATTTGTATTGCGACTTCGGCCACAATCGTCGATCAGCAGGAGCCAGACGCAGCTCGCAAGTTTGCGGCCCGCTTTTTTGGAGTCCCTGCCGATACGGTAGTAACGGTGAACGAAGAGTATCAAAAAGAGGATTGGACGGTCCCTCGCGAAACACCCGCAGCCCCTCCGGGAGACCATGCGTCGCTGTTGACGCGAACGCTGAATGCTCTAGAAAGCGATAACATCGAACACGAAGTGCGGGCAGTCTACCTGATGCTGACAGGTCGGCAATTACCACAGGGTGCCTGGCAGGAGGTTCTTTTTGACGAACTGCGAGCAAACGAAGTTGCAGCAAAGATAGCAACTGCCCTGCAGGGGCCACGTGAACTGCCGCTGTTGTTGGGAGAATTGGAGAAGACAACCGGCAGGCCAGTTAGTGAAGAAGAGCTGTTAGCGTACCTCGCTTTGGGCGCAGCTGCTGTGAACAACGGACGGCCACTTCTCCGTCCTGTTGCCCACGCTTTCATTCGCGGGATTAGTGGTGGAGTTGTTACCTTTCCTATCGGTAACAATCCGAAGTTATGGTTAAGCAGTGCTGATGAATTGGCGACTCAGCTAGACGATTCACACGTTTGGCGGCCGAGGATCTTTACGTGCACGACATGCGGCCAACACTATTTTGTCACCTCGTTGAAGGACTTTGAGTTTACGAAGGCGGAGCCCGAAGGTGGCCAGCTGAACGAGAGCGGTGCCGTGTTTTGGGAGCCTATGGCGGAGTCTAACGGCGGCCTACGCGTCGTTCTTGTTGACAAGTTGATAAGCCAAGATGAAGAAGAAACCGAGGCACTCACGCGCACGGCTGCTGTTTCATTTTGTCGTCATTGTGGGGCAGCGCATCAAGCGGGTGCTACGCTCTGTTGCGCGTGCGGCGCAGCTGGCGACCAAGTCCGTTTATTTGCAGTCCGGTCAAGCGAAAAAAGTCCGGGCTATCTGAGTTCCTGCCTTTCATGCAACGCGCGCGGTAAGGCGATGGGTCGACGATATCGCGAGCCAATTCGCGAATTGCGAGCGACAAACGTTTCCGACGTTCACGTCTTGGCTCAAGATATGATTCACCATGCCGACCGTAAACGCTTGCTGCTGTTCGCTGACAACAGGCAAGACGCGGCATTTCAAGCCGGCTGGATGAAAGATCATGCTCGCCGATTTCGCCTTAGGAGCCTTATGGCTGATGCGGTTTCGGGGAGCGAAGTTGCGATAGGCGACATTGCTTTGCGAATGAGCGACAAGCTGGATGACAACGATTCTCTGTCGCGTGTACTGATCCCGGAGGTGTGGCGGGCCGTTCCCAAAGAGGGCAGTGGAGGTTCGCATGCTGACGAGCGTCTACATTTCCTTCGGATTCAAGTGCTGCGCGAAATCACGATGGCTTCGAACCAGCAAATTGGCTTGGAGCCTTGGGGACGAATAAAAGTTCGTTACGAGCATCTCGATATCGCCGCGCCAGTGATTCAGAATTGGTCGAGACGGCTAAGAATCTCCCCAGACGACATGAAAGCAGGTGTCGAGGCACTACTGGATCACTTGCGGCGTCGTCGTCTGTTGTACGACTCGCGACGAGGCATATTCTCGCGCTACTGGCAGGAAGGAGACCGGGAGATACAGCGAGGCTATATGCCGATCCCCCAAGGCGTTCAAGGAATGAAACTCGTCCGAGCGGCTGACGATAAACCCGAGATTGTCTTCCAGTGGCAAAGTAAGCAACAGACACTCGTGAGTTCGGTCGCCAAAAAATGGGGCGTGTCGGCTGACGACATGGAAAAGTTTCTCAAGGACTTGTGGGATTATTTGACAGATCCCCAAGTAGCTATCGTGGTTCCTGTGACCCTCAAGAGCAACAAGGATCGACCACTTCCGAATTGTAGCGGCGTGTACCAGATTGACGCTAACAAACTGAGGATCTCGGAGAACAGTGGATTTTACCGATGTAATCGTTGTCGAAGAAAAGTGAGTAGACGGACGCCGCACGATCGTTGCCTTGCGTGGCAATGTGACGGCACATTAGAGTTTGTCGGCGAGGATCCCGACAACTACAACCTTCAACTTCTTGATCAGCGTTACACGATGCTGAGTCCGGAAGAGCATACGGCTATGGTTCCGCAAGATCAACGCGAACGGATCGAAAACTGGTTCAAGGGCGAAGGAGATAAAGTCAATATCCTGGTCTGTACTCCAACACTAGAGCTGGGTGTCGATATTGGCTCACTGGACTCGGTATTGTTGAGAAACGTGCCTCCCTTGCCAGCCAACTACTGGCAACGAGCAGGTCGCGCCGGCCGTAGAAACCGGATGGCGGTCAACGTGACCTATTGTCGTCCAAGTTCGCACGACCGGTCGTACTATAACGATCCTTTGCGCATGCTGCAGGGGCGTGTGGACCCACCTGCGTTCAATCTGCGCAACGACCTGATGGTCTCCAAGCACGTCCATGCGGCTCTCTTAACACGGCTCAATCAGCTTGCATCCAGCGAGAGCATACTAAACGAAGACGAGCGTCAGTATATTCAGCAAGTCCTGCGAGCGATGTTTCCGACGCGGATCGACGCGTACCTGTTTGAACGTGAGGGGCAGTTGCGCGATGAACTATTTGACGTGAGACCTCTAGCGGCTTTGATCGGACGGTATCGAGATGATCTGCTACAGCATATTCGAGCCATATTTCAGCAAGGTTGGCCCGAGTCGGACGCTGCTGCAACTTCGACCGAGGCCCTGGCAAAACACATCGATGAAGCTTCGGTACGGTTATTGGAAGTTATCAAACGACTACGAAAGCGACTTCAATGGGCTTATAAGGAAATCCGTCGGCTAAACAAGGTTCGCGACGAGCTGGGAACTCTCGAAGCGGAGGATGACGCACACTTCAAACGTTGTGATCGGATGATCAAGAAATTGAAGGGGATACAAACACGCCGACGACGTGACTCGCAGGGAGTTGACGACATCAACACATTTAGTTTGCTTGCCAGTGAAGGCTTCCTTCCAGGATACGGACTTGATACGGGGTCGGTCGTAGGAATGGCGGAGGTGCCCTATTGGCAGCTTGGATCCATGGACTTTTCTCTGCCGCGCGCGTCTAGTATGGCACTACGTGAATATGTGCCTGGAAATTTGATCTACGCCAATGGGCACCGTTTTGTTGCCCGACGCTTTCACCAAGAGGCGGAGGATGAACACACCGACAAACCCGTGTTTTCTGTCAATATCGACCGTCAGGCATTATCTATCTCCAGTTTGGATGCAACCGCATCTTCGTTTGGGGCAAATGAGCTGAAGGCGATTCCTGTCTGCGATGTAGATCTTGTGCATACGTCTCAAATCTCGGACGAAGAAGAGACACGCTTTCAGATGTCAGTCGCCACCTATGGAATCGAGCAAGGGCGCCATAGCGGTGGTCAGCATTACAGTTGGGGAAATCAATCGGTGCAGTTGCGTCGCGGCGTCCATTACCGCATGGTCAATGTCGGTGCGACAAGTTTGATCGAACGCTCGGAGCCAGAACTTGGGTACCCTGTTTGTGAGATTTGCGGATACAGCGTCTCGCCATTGTCGTCTGATCGACAGCTGCAGAGTTTCCGCGAGGGGCATGGTGAACGCTGTGGCAAGACGCCTACTAACGTTGGTTTTTATGCTGACGTCGTAGCAGATGCCATCACTATAGGTGACTTGCCGGGCGCAACTGACGCGTATAGCGTGCTTGAGGCTTTACGAATGGCGGCTACACAACTGCTCGATATGCATCTAGACGATTTGCATGTACTCGTGCTTGGTGAGACAGATCGCGATGAGGTGCGAGGGGTATTGTGGGATCCGATGCCCGGGGGCTCGGGGCTGCTCGACCAAATCATAGAGCATTTTTCGGACGTTTGTTCCGTCGCGGCTGAGATACTTGAGGGCTGTCCATCCGATTGCAATGCTTCTTGCAACGATTGCCTACAAACCTTTCGCAACGGTTTCTACCACAAGTATCTAGATCGTCATGCAGCATTAGCGTTAATCAGAACCTGGGGTAACAGCCTGGTAGCCGGACATGCGATTCCACCGTCGCAAGCTCAGCCAGCAACACTCACCAATCAAGGAATGCCAGTTAACGATGCCGAGATGAAGCTTAAGCATTTGCTATCGGCTGCGGGATTTACGTCTGGAAATTTCCAACAGCAGATCCGTTTCGGGCACAAGCTCACACTTAGTCATCAAATCGGAAGCACGACTCCAGATGTCTACTTCGAAGGAGACGAAGATGATCCGGAAGATCGGGGTGTTTGCATCTACCTCGATGGCCTGAGTGGGCACATCCACGGCAATCCAGAATCTGCTGAGCGAGACCGCGAAATTCGGGGGTGGCTTCGCGAGAATGGTTACTTAGTAATTAGCATTTCTTATGTTGAGCTCGACGATCGCACAAAAACAACCTCTGCGTTTAAGCGATTGGCAAAGCACCTGTCAGGCAGGGATATGGCGGAGCAGATCGCAGAGGACACTTCTTGGTTCGATAACGATCAAGTTCCCGCCGAAACTGCTGTGAGCGAACCAGTCGAATCTGCAACTTTTGAGACTGGGACGAAAGGAGACAACCTCGACGGGTTTCTCGAATTAGCCTCGGAGGATGTGCACCCGCTTCTGGAGCAGCTGTTTAAGCAAAATGCATCACTTCCGACTGTCGGATTTGAACTAGTTTCTGCTGGAAAAGTTGTAGCAAGTTCGGAACTTGCTTGGCCGGCCAAACGTGTGGCCGTTTTCCTCAATGACCAGGCAGAAGAAGCAAAGGTATTCGAAAGCAATGGTTGGACAATTTTCCGGGCCGTTGACGTTAGTGTATCTGCCCTCCTCAAGACAATTGAGGGCGACCAATGACTCAGCTCGCGATTACCGCAGAGTTTCTTGAGTCGCTAGGACGTCTTCCGCGGAAGCTCCAAAAAAAGGTGCGCGAGTTTACTCGCAAATTCTCTGACAACCCAAAGTCTTCCGCCATCAACTACGAGAAGATTTACGACGTAGCGGACGATCGGGTAAGAACGGTCCGAATAGATCAGCAATACCGTGCAGTTGTGCTTCATCCTAATGAAGGTGACATACACGTAATGCTCTGGGTCGACAATCATGACGAAGCCATGGCGTGGGCGAGCAAGAAACAGTTTGCCATTAATCCGGAAACCCAAGCGTTCCAAATATTCAGCCCGTCCGATGCCGAAACAGTATTAAAATCGCTTCCCGCGAAAAATCCCGACTCGCACGACGTTTGCCGACTCTTTGATGGGCGCACTGACAAGGCCTTGGAATCTCTTGGGGTACCGGGAGTTCTGTTGCCCGCCGTTCGAGCACTTATCAGCCTTGACGATTTAAAAGCTATTTCTCCTCACCTGCCAGTGGATGCTGCGGAAGCACTTTTCTGGCTTGCCGAGGGTTTACCCGTGGAAGAGATTCGTGAGGCTTTCAGCGAACCACATACAGATGTGGAACCGACACTAGATAAAGCGTTGGTGAGTGCTCATTCCAGACGACGCCTAGTGAAAATCAAGTCGGTTGATGAGCTCGAACGAATCTTGGACGCTCCGTTAGAGCATTGGCGGGTCTTTCTTCATCCAGCGCAAAGGCGTCTCGTCGAAATGAACTGCTCCGGACCGACTTTGGTCACCGGAGGGGCAGGAACAGGAAAAACGGTAGTCGCGGTTCATCGCGCGAAACATCTTGCAGCCAATGTTTTCACAGGCGAATCGGATCGAATTCTGTTCACAACCTTTACCGCAAATCTCGCAGAAGCAATCTCGCGGCAGTTAGATTCCATTTGTGGCCCTGAGCGAAGCCGCATCGAGGTGGTCCATCTTGATCAGCTGGCTCGGCGAATGCTGGGACATCAAGATGTAGGCATTGCCTCAAACGCTGAGCTAATGCACTGCTGGGATCTTGCGACTGACCACGATTGTCCGTTCACAGCAACAGAGTTGCAGAATGAATGGCAGAATGCTTGTGAAGTGCACAGCGTGACTTCAGAAATTGAGTACCTCCGCATGTCGCGCATCGGTATGAGTAGGCCGCTGAACCGTTTCGAACGCCGGCAAGTTTGGAAGGCGTTCGAGTCATTTCAGAAGAACCTTGACGCACGGAATCTGAGAGAGTGGTCCTCGGTTTTGGTGGAGGCAATTCAGAAGAGTTCATCCTCGCACGTACCTAAGTATCGATCCGTAATCATTGACGAATCGCAAGACTTCAATGCCTTGGGATGGAAGTTGATTCGCTCATTGACGCCAGCCGGGGACAATGACCTGTTTCTCGTTGGTGATCCATGTCAACGCATATACGGCATCGCAGTGTCTTTTCTCGAGTGTGGAATTGATGTCCATGACAGAGTTTTCCCTTTGAGAATCAATTATCGCACCACCGAAGAAATACGGGACTGGGCGGTGACCAGCTTTGTTGGTGAGGGACTCAAAGACATTGTCGGCTCTCCCTTCGCAATTGAATCCATTCACGAGCGATCCTTGCTTACAGGTCCTATGCCTGAAGTTATTGTTTGCAACAGTAAGCAAGACGAGCTGAATTTATACCGTAACTTAATTCCTCAACTGCTCGATGTGTTCGCGGCAGAAGAGATTGTCGTTTGCGCACGGGCCAAATGGATCCTGAAAGAGTTCTGTAAGCTGTTTCACGAGATGGACCAGCACTACAAGGTGTTGGAACAACTAAACGACGAAACAGCCAACGGCATAAGACTAGCGACGATGCATAGGATCAAGGGGCTCGAGTTTCGGTGTGTTTTAATTGCGTCGGCCAACGAGGGCATTGTTCCCAGAAAGTTTGATGGTAAAGCTGATGATACCGCCTTGCTCGAACAGCATTTTCGCCGCGAGAGAGCACTTCTATACGTCGCCACAACGCGAGCGAGGGAACGAGTCGTCATCACATCATCAGGCAAGCCGAGTAGCTTGCTTCAAACTGTACATTCCGCTGTCGTTTGTCCGCGAGTTGTTTCAGAAACCTACAATTTTCAATGAGCTTTTATTGCTGCATTTATCGGGTGGATTTTTAGGTATGAAAGATTGGTTTGAAGGATTGATGGGATTTGCGGTACGCTCGACGGAGCAAGTACACACGAACCTTTCGCTAGATGGTACGGAGCTCGCTTCAAAAGTAAACGGTCGGAAGTTTGGCTGCAGCAAACTAAAATTAGCCACTGTGAGTGAACTTCACCAAAAGCTTGAATCTTGTGATTTGCATCTGGCCGAATTCAGGTTTCCCAAGTCTAGATGCTGCCTACGAAGCCACGGTTCTAGCGAGCCTGCTTAACACTGCTCGCACCGGCAACAATCGGCTCTACCTGACGTTGCTTAGCGGCGGCGCATTCGGCAACCAGGAATCATGGACATCGGAACTATTCGTCGATCCATCGAGAAGTTTCAAGCCCTGAACCTCGACATTCGAATCGTGAGCCTTCGCCAGCCCACGCGGCTAGTTCAGGAACTGCTGGATTCATACTAAAGGTAATCAGGTAGGTTCGTCTTATCGATGAAAAATTTGGTTATTGGTCCGAACGATCAGAGCAACGGGGTTGTAGATTCGCAACAGGCTAACCTTGCCTAGTCGGGCTCGGCGACGGGAGAAAGGATGATTTCTGCAGCAAATCCCGTCAAATGCGAGCATCATTGTAACGGAATTCATTTATGGTACGGCTTGGAAAGACCGTTGCAGATTCATTCTCTCAATTTCTTCGGTGGCCCATGGCTCACGAAGAATCTGGGAGCTTGGGAAACACACACAATAATCATACGGCGATCTATCTACGAGAGAAGTCCGGATGGCATCCCCAAACGAATTTCATGAATGACCTTCTCAGTAGAAAGGTTCTCTACAAGATTTGATACTCCCCGATGGGTGGCGATATGGTTACAAGCGATCCAAGCTAAGCGCACAAATATTAAAAGCCTAGCATCATATATCGAATTCGACAGCCGCGCAACAACACTATGAAAAGCGATGCGAAGTATCGCAAGCGGAATGCCGCGTAGTTTTGATTGCCAGCTTACTCACCTAAATTCTGGCGCAATTCCGGCTATATGAGGTGAGTACGTATCGGTTAATTGCTGAAGAGCAACGATGCTTGGCTTTGACATTGGGTCAAAGCGTTTCTGTTTCACTCAGGCTCTGCATTTCTCGCGAGCCGGATTTCTTGAAAGGTATCCATATGAGCCACATTGTGTCAATTCGGACTGAAATTCGTGATGAAATGGCAGTTAAATCCGCTTGCACACGGCTGTGCCTGCCGCAACCCATTTCTGGAGAACACCGGCTTTTTTCGACCTCGGTTTTGGGACTGGGAGTTCAATTGCGAGATTGGAAGTTCCCCGTAGTGTGCGACCTAAACTCCGGAGAATTGCACTTCGATAACTACCAAGGTCGATGGGGCGATCCAAGAGAACTCGATCGCTTCAAGCAATCGTACGCGGTCGAGAAAACAAAGCTTGAAGCACGAAAACAAGGGCGTTCCGTTTTCGAACGTACTCTGGCTGATGGCAAGATTGAATTGACTGTGCAAATGTAAAGGAAACTTTCGTGAATCAACAAATCATCATCGAAATCTCAACCGACGGAACGGCTAGAGTTCGAACGGAAGGCTTTCACGGATCTTCCTGTATCAACGCCAGTAAGTTCATCGAACAATCATTAGGTGCAGTCGAACGCAGTCAGTGCACATCGGACTATTTCAACTGCCAGTCTATTTCCAGTAATTCCTATCAACCAAACGAGAATAAACATGAATAAGTCAATGCTGTCATCTCTCGCCTCAGAGGTCTGGGAACTTGTGCGCGCCGGTTTTTCCGGTATTTGGATCGAAACACACGAGGCCCAGGAAGCTATCAACGATATTGTCGAATTAGGCATTCGAGAACAACTTAACACTCTAAGTTGGAATCTTGATACTGGCCTTAGAGGAAGTGCGACAAACGAATTGTCAGATCCGCTATCTGTCGTAAGGCTGTTGAGCTCAATTGAAAGCGATCAAACAACCCTGCTAATTCTCGAGAATTATCATCGTTTTTTGGATTCCGCCGAAGTCTGTCAAGCTTTGCTTACACAACTGAAGATCGGCAAACAGTTGGGCAGACACGTTATTGTGTTGGCGCCATTTGTGAAACTACCTTTGGAACTGGAACGCCAGTTTGTTGTTGTCTCACATAGTCTACCTGACCGAACTCAATTATGGGCTATCGCAGAATCGTTGATTAACGCTCCAGTGGAGTATTCGGCTAGCGATCGCAACTTGCTGTTAGATGCTGCCGTCGGTCTAACCCGTTGCGAAGCGGAGTCAGCCTACAGCCTTTCATTGGTTCGCCACGGACGTTTGACAAGTGGCGAAATCTGGAATCTCAAGGCAACTTGGCTGAAGAAATCCGGATTGCTACGTCTGTACCAAAGTACGTGTGGATTCTCATCGCTCGGAGGTTTAGAAAATCTCAAGCAGTTTTCTTCCGATTCGCTCAGGCGAAGCTCCATGGCTATTGAATCAGCTAGGGGCGTCATGTTGCTGGGAGTTCCTGGAACCGGCAAAAGTGCGTTTGCCAAGGCCCTGGGATTTGAGACGGGGCGTCCCGTCCTGACGCTAGATGTTGGCCAATTGATGGGCTCGTTGGTGGGTCAATCGGAAGCCAATATTCGCGCTGCTCTAGGTACTGCCGATGCCATGGCGCCCTGCATCCTATTCATCGACGAAGTCGAGAAAGGTCTTGCAGGCGTAAGTAACGGTTCAAAAGGAGACAGTGGTGTGTCCGGTCGCGTTTTTGGGACACTGCTAACTTGGTTGAACGATCATACCAGCGATGTTTACGTGGTGGTAACTTGCAACAACATTCAGCAATTGCCACCTGAGTTTAGTCGAGCTGAACGGTTTGATGCGATCATGTTCCTAGATCTACCAACACGCGAAGAAAAGGATGCCATTTGGCAACTCTATCTTGAGTATTTCCAAATTCCACATCCTCAGTCTATGCCAGAGGACAATCTCTGGACTGGAGCAGAGATAAAGGCTTGTTGCCGTTTGGCAAATCTGTTGGGATTGCCATTGATTGAAGCGGGATCCTTTATCATTCCGGTAGGTGTTTCCGCGCAAGAAGAAATCGAACGTCTCCGAACCTGGGCCAGTGGACGATGTTTGAATGCAGGACAGCCTGGCATTTTTCGAAGGTCAACATCGGAGAAATGCACTAAGTCAAACCGTCGGAATATCAATTTGCGGCCTTCGCAAAACTAAAAACTTGCAAGGGAATGAGGCACTCAGCCAATTCCCGTTTTCCACGATTCATTCGAGAAGCCATGTGGTCAATCAACTGCATGGCTTTTCTTTTTTACATGTCTGTTGATTCAATAATAAGTGAGAAAAGATATGACAACCGTAGTTGAAAACGAATTGGTACAAGGGACGTTAGATTCGCACCGGCTTCGCAGCAGTTTCTCCGCCATGCGAATTTCCTTTGTTTGGCTTGGAACGCGAAAAAGTCTTACCTCTGACCAACGGATCCAGGCTGCCAGTCAGTTTGGGGCCGAAGGCAAATACATATCGGCAGGTAAGAAGTTGCTTGATACTTCCCATCCGGCCATGAAATCCGTACACCACGTGAAACGAGAAATCGTCGATTTGTGGAAAGGCAATTCACTGCCATACCCTGAAACTGGGATCCGTCTTGTTCGCCGAGATGACTTGGAGTTTCTCAATGACCGCCTGGTCGAATTGAGCTATGCGCTCGAAGAATCTGTCGAATCTCTTGAACGGAGTTACTCGGAGCTAAAGCAGCAAGCCAGAGAACGGCTTGGAGATCTATTTGCTGAGGATGATTACCCTTCAACTCTGCAAGGATTGTTCAGCGTTACTTGGGATTTCCCAAATGTTGAGCCTCCTGACTACCTGCGTAGGCTGCAACCGGAAATCTACCGCCAAGAGTGTACAAGGGTGCGAGAAAGGTTTGAAGAGGCAGCCAATCGGGCAGAGCAGGCTTTTGTGGACGAACTATCCAATTTGCTTTCCCATTTGCAGGAGCGGCTTTCTGGAACAGACGACGGCAAACCAAAGGTATTTCGAGATTCAGCTGTGGAGAACTTGCTCGACTTCTTCGAGCGATTTCGGCGACTGAATATTGGCGGCAATGAAGAGCTCGATCGATTGGTTGCTGACGCGCGTCGAATTCTTTCTGGAGTGGGCCCACAAGCCCTTCGAAATGATGCCTACCTGCGCAACCGTGTGACAAACCAACTGACGGCAGTTCAGAGTTCACTAGACGGCTTAATGGTTGATCGGCCCAGACGGCGGATCTTACACGGGAGAAGTTGAGATGAAATTACTAGTTTTTGAAGACGGGACAGTTCGCAGCATCTACGACGATCTTTTTGACTGGCAATCCTTGGGACAAGTCTCCATACAGCGAGCTTCGCATGTAGAGCCAACATCCGAAGGAACATGGACCGCCGACTTGTCACCAGTCGGCGGTCAAATACTTGGTCCATTTACCAAACGCAGTTCAGCGTTATCTGCCGAGAGGCAATGGCTGAATGACTGGCTTCAATTCATTCATGGAGAACATTCAATTGAACGCACGATTAAAACTCAATAGTGCCAACATAGTTGGAATACTATTGTTTGCATGCCTGCTAGGCTGGGTAACCAAATCCTTGGCAGTTTTTGCCTTGGCCTTTGTTATCCAGATCGCATTGGCAGTTTACTCTGGCGATATCCGGACCCACCCCAAGGGAAAAAAATAAGCCATTCCGAAGTCCTTTGACCTTAGGCGTTCCTCGCACTTTGCGGGGAACGCAACGAGGGGTTTCAGAAGTATCAAGTCCCAATGCTAAAATTGTTTTTGGGTACTCGAGTACCCAATCCGATTTTGCGGAAATTGAGTTATCGCTTTTCTTTAGCTCCCAGCTCAATCCAAATTGAAACGCGTCTGAACTCTATGTGGTCGGTTCAGAAACCGTAATGGAATCGTTAATCCATTTTAACATGACCGGTGACGTTAGCAGGAGGCACCACACTCCGGGTAGCAACCGCTGCCGCATCGTAAAAACGATGCTTACACGGACCAAGGAGAATAGTCCAAGCAGGCATTGGAACGCGAACAAAGAAGATTGTGCGTAAAAGGCTGTTGAGATGATCGCCAAGCGATTGGCACGTTGGAAACAACGATTGGCCAGGTGCACATTACAAGTCACTCACAGCCGGTTTTTGAGTCGTACGCTCGGTAGTATGCCCATTGCACTTCGGTGACAATCCATAAGGTAAGGTCAGCGACAGCTCAACTGCATCACTTCGCAACTCGCGCCAGCCGAATATTGAACACTTACCTACACCTGTGAACACAGGCCCTACAAGTTATCAACTCCCCCGGACCCCCTGGGTAGTCCGTACATGCTACGTAAACTCCATAACTTAACACGCTTCAAAAACCTGTTCCTACTACTGTTGACGAGTTCCGCTCTATAGTATCGCTTGGTTCGTCCACGCCTATCGAGGGTTGGGAATCAAATTCGCCTCGACCTTTCCTAGTACTGGAGTTCGCATGTCTTTCGCAACAGCGCCACCATATTGCAAGTTAAGCTTTCCATTAGCAACGACTCCGCGATAGTCGTGTCTCGCGATTCCCTTCTCGTGTTTGATGTCCTTTCCAAGCCATTGAACCTCGCCATTTTTTGTGGTGCCGACGAGGTCAAAAATGACAATGTTCCCAATATTGACGCGACCAGTAAACCCATCTCCATCGCGAGACTTGACGACCAATTCGAATGTGAATTTCTCTGGTGCCCCGTTCGCCGGAATGCGAATTGATTCGCCTACCCATCGAGTTCCAGGTTGAAGTTCATCTTTCTTTTCCAGCTTTTTTGGATTGCGAAACTGTTCTAATTCATCGCTTACCGCCTTTGCAGCGTCAAGATCGTCGATTTTGCCGTATGCCTCTTTCGCATCTTCATATGCCTTTATGCACGCCCTCCGGGCGTCGTTAATCGAACGACTAAAATTCGAGACCTCACGCCTTAGAGATCGGATCGTTGGCAATACATCTGATTCCGAAAAAGATTTTCGAACCGCTTTTAGTTCATCAATTGCAGCAAGCTTCTGATCGACGGTGTATCGACGAGTGATTTCTTTTGCTTCTGCGTCTTCGATGAGAGAATCTATCGCACCTAGAAGCACCGAACGTGCTTCCCGTTCGCGATCGCCGAATGTAGAAACCGCATCGGAAAGCTCTGCAGCGATCGCACTCGATTGGTCTTTTTGCGTGTCCGAACTATCTTGCGCAATCGCAGTGGCGTAACTCATGAACGAGATAACGAGGACTACGATAAATCGGGTCGTGGGCATTGGTTACTCCGTGTGGACGAACGGCTAAAATCACCCGGTTGCCGCCAAGAGACTTTGCTTTGAGGAAACGGCCGATCGGCAACTCGCGTGCATTTTTTTGTTCGTCGCCCTTGCGCTGCTAACATGGCCGGCGCTTCGAGTGTTTTCCAGGAGACTTGAACTTGGACAAGTGTGTGTTTTCTGGTTGCATTCTGATTTCCGTCCAGTACTCGTCCCGGACGTCGTCGTCGATCTGGACGGTTGCGGGATATAACGCATCATTCCCGTCTTTTCGGCATTTGGAGATCCAATACCACATCCCTGATTCAACATTGTAATAGTTGGCCTTGTAGCCTGATCCCTTTAACGATTGAAGTTTCTTGCCATCGTAGTAGATCGTCTTGCGAGTATGGGAGAATGTCACACGCCCAATACGTGCGGGACCTGCCAATCCAGGTTTCATTTCGATATACATGATTTCGCCGCGTGAAATGTTCGACGGAGGTAAGAATTTATTGGGGTCTCCTGTCTCGTAGAGATGAGGAAAATCTGGAGCGAAATGCACGCGAGGATCTGCATATACGGCGACAGGATCACGATCCAAAACATTGAGGGCAAAAAGAAACTTCTTTTCGGACGGAATTGGGAGCGGTTTGACATTCCACGGCAAGTTGAGGCTTAAGTTGCCAGATTCGGGCATTTCGAGGACGATGAATTGATCAATTAGGATGGCACGAACGGCGAGCGTAAGGTCGCGATCCGAATCAAGGCGCTGCTGGAATTCGGTCCAAGCAGAAGCGTCACCACGTTTGAGGCGAACGGCGAAAGCACGAATATGCTGGCCGTCAGTCCAAGATGGCGTCCCCAAATCATCGAACAGCGTTCTTTGTCGGAAGACGTCATGGATTAAGGATAGAATAAAGAGTGCGGCGTCCATAGGGAAGTGCTTAGTTGTGGCGACGAACGACGGCGTTGACTGGGCTGCCGCCAATCAATATTGACTTCAGACACGACACGATCGGCGGCTCCGTGTCCAACGCATTGTTCGTCGACTATTTGAGGGCGAAGAATGTGTTTGGGTTGCCGTAGATCAGTTTGCCTTTGCTGCTCTTATTGTTCTGATTGATCGTCACAAAAGACTCTCTCTTCTCATCAAACGTCCATCGAGCCAACCATGTCTTGGCACCGTCTGGTGAAACAGTTTTAAAGACGAAATTCCCATTGACGATTGACCAAGCCGAATTCTGACCATCATGGCGAACAACCGTGCCATTTTTCAGTAAGCAGTGGTAAAACTGCCCATCCAGATTGTCATGCTGGAAAACGATAATTTCATCAGAGACATTGAGAGCAACCAACCGTTTGCGAATTTCAGCGATTTCCGCGCATTCTCGTATTTGTTGCGTGGCAGCTTTCGCCCACAGTGCATCATCCGCGAACGGTGGAAGTTGTTTTGGAGCGGAGTAGCTAAGATTCTCTTGAAATGCGTCACGCTCTTTTGCAGCAGCCTCGGCGGACGGTATGTCTCCGAGTTTGGTATAATCGGAAATAGCTTTTTCGTATGCGGCCAATACCTTTTTCCGCGCTGAGGCAATATTACCCTCGTATCTACTCCAAGTACGGCGATCAATCAGTTCGGGCTTGGTCGCCGCGTCTTTGAAGGATTGCATAGACGATTCGATTTGCTTCAGGCGTTCAAGGTCACCATTTTTTTGTGCATCTGCCTTGTCCGAATCGAGCTTCTTAAGCACGATTTCACGAGCATCACTGGCAGATTTTTCGTAGACCTTGATCGACTCGTCAAGCCGCTGATCAATCGAGTCAACATCGTCTTGTGCCATGCAGGTAACCGCATTGGCGCAGAGCAAGGTGATGATCGCTACGGTTCTCATTTGCATATATGTGCTCCGTTGGTTGGCCGACGAAAGAATCCATGTAAGTCCTGGGTTTGGGGTGGGAGCCATTCGAATAAAATCTGGCGACTCAGACCCGTGATCTTG
>JAGQOY010000088.1 GCA_020427005.1 Planctomycetales bacterium | reverse complement strand
GCTGACGCTTCGGGTTACTAATCGTCCACAAGATTTTGCATATCGACTTTTTCATCACCCTGCTAGTCGTTTGACAAAATGTGACCATCGTCAGGGCCGTCAACGCCAGGAATTTGTTTAATTTGCTCTGTCGTCTCGCGTCTTGCGGAAACAATTTCAGACGATTTCGCTAGACTGTATGTAAATCACCAGCAACCTAAGGAAATCACAGCAACTCTCGCTTTTGGTATTGACGTGACCCGAGAAAACCCAAGCAAGTCGCAACGCGTCCAAGACTATTTGCGTGCCAACCCACAGGCTCGCAATCGCGACGTCGTCGAAGCGCTTTCCGAGTATGGAGTCACAGCAGCTGACGTTTCGAATGCCAAAGCCCATTTGAAAAAGAAGTTTACTCGTCGCAGATCCAGGGCAGCCGCGGTTGTTGCCGCAGTTGCCGCTGCTCCCAACGCCGAAACCCTTGACGATGTGGCCATGAATCAAATCTCGATGACTGAACTAGACGCTGCCATCGAATACGTACAAATCGTTGGAGGCATTGCCCGAGCCCAACAGTTGTTGGCTATCATTCAACAAATCCAACAATTGTGATAAACATACGCCACCCTCGTACGGCAGGATCTCTCTAGCACGCTTGTTGTTTACCTCGTAAAACTAAATCTAAATAGAATTACTGGGTTCGAGAGCAGCCGTGGAACTTGAGTTAAAAAATTCGTGTGTCTTTAAATCGGAAATTTTTACGTTGGAATTGGAAGCCTAGTGACCGCGATTCGAATTGGTACTCGAGGAAGTAAGCTTGCTATGTGGCAAGCCAATTGGGTTTCGCAACAACTACATTTGCGCGGTATCGAAACCGAATTGGTAACGATCTCGACACATGGTGACGTTTCCACCGAATCTCTCCGTCAAGTGGGCGGACAGGGCGTATTCGTCAAGGAAATTCAACGAGAATTGGTCGCGGGTAAAGTGGACGTGGCCGTTCACAGCTTGAAAGACTTACCTACACAACCGGTCTCCGAACTATTATTGGCCGCAGTTCCTGCCCGTGAAACAACAGATGATTGCCTCGTCAGTCGCACGGGAAAACTATTTGATCAACTACCGAAGGGAGCTACAGTTGGTACGGGCAGTCTGCGGCGTGCGGCACAATTACTCGCTTGGCGTCAGGATATCACGATCGCAGATATTCGAGGAAACGTAGATTCCAGACTTCGGAAATTGGATGAGGGCCGCTACGACGCTATCGTGCTGGCCGCTGCCGGCATGACGCGATTGAAGCTTTGGGAACGGGTCACAGAATGTTTGCCAAAGGATCGAATCTTACCCGCTATAGGGCAGGGGGCTTTGGGACTTGAATGCCGTGCCGAAGATATGGCTACACAAAGCGCACTGAAAATGCTCGACGATGCACAGACGCATCTTTGTGTAACCGCAGAACGCGCGCTGCTGGGACACCTACTGGCAGGATGTCTAGCACCTGTCGCCGCCTTGGGTCTGGTCCAAGATAACCAACTTAGTCTAACTGCCCGAGTAATCTCACGAGATGGCCGACAGCAAATCAACGATTCCAAATGCGTTCAGTTAGATGATCTATCGCAGCTTCGTCAAGCACGAGATTTGGGAGCAAGTTTGGCAAAGCAATTGCTCCAGCAAGGCGCAGCTGAGTTGATTTCCCAAGCGCGTGACGATCTGTAATCTAACCATCATGCGCAATATTCCTGGCCAGCAGGGAAATCAGCCGGCAGGGAAATCACTCAAGCGAACTTTGAATCAACTGATACGAACAGACCCCAGATTTTGCCCCCCTAACGAAGCCCAAAAAAATTGAGCGACTTTCAATATGTTCCAGGAACCTCCTCTCAGTAGTTACGACTGGCAGTTCAGAATTTTCGGGTTTCGTATACGCGTCGCCTGGGGCTTTTGGGTCATGGGGGCCGTATTGGGCTGGGATTGGGCTCGCTGGATGGACCTGCTGGTCGACAACAGCCCGGGTCCGGCCATCCTTCTGGCCGTCTGGATCCTGGGGATCTTTGTTTCGATCCTAGTCCATGAGTTGGGCCATTCATTCGCTATGCGACACTATGGAATCAGTAGCCACATTGTGCTCTATCATTTTGGTGGCTTGGCGATTCCGAGTAGCTTCACTTCCTGGCAAGGCGCTCGCCAGCGACGCGTCGGTCCCCATGAGCAGCTTGTCATTTCAGCCGCAGGTCCAGCCTTCCAACTGATTCTGGCCGCTTTGCTTATCGCCGTAGGATTCGCCGCGAAAATTCCAATGAGCGAAGCGGGTTTTGCCTACCAGTGGTTTGGCGTCGAACGCCCACCACTACCTGACTCTATTCTCTATACCGCTACCCTCGACGCATTGCTATTTCCAAGTATTTGGTGGGCCCTATTGAACCTATTACCGATCTATCCACTGGATGGTGGCCAGATCCTGCATCAAATTCTATTGATTAACAATATTCGTGATGCGTTACGCAATACACTTTGGGTATCCCTGGGAACTTCGATCGCAGTAGCCTTGTTCATGGCTCAACGCGGTGGATTGGGTTGGATCATGTTCGCATGGTTTGCCATGAACAGCTGGCAAGCTTTGCAGTACAATTCTCCGCGTTGGTAAATAAGCCCAATATCCTTATTGAGATTTCGAAAAATAACTGAGTAGATCAACTCCCTGGTGCCACGTCAAAGCTCGATTGCCCTGAATAGCTGCAATACTCCGTCGATGAAAATCGAATTGATTATTCTCTCTCATGCTCGTATCGATAGCCGGCTCCATGGACGGTCTGAATGATCTGTGGATGTTTTGGATCCAGTTCAATTCGCTTGCGTAGTTGCGAAATATGCTGGTCCAATGTCCGGCTACTCGTAAGGTACTCCTGCCCCCAACCAACGTGCATCAACGTTTGCCGGTCAACGACACTACCTGAGCGGCGGAAAAGCTCTAGCAAGATACGAACTTCTCGAAAGCTTAAGTCGATCGTTTGCTCACCGCGACGTGCACGTAGCTGTGCCGGAAAGACGACCAGATCAGCCATTTGAAATGACTGTGGTGTGAATATGTTCTGCTCGACATGAGAGCCACTGCTAAGGCATCGTCTGGCCACAGCACGAATTCTAGCCACTACTTCGCGCACGCCGAAGGGTTTGACGATATAATCGTCCGCACCCAATTCAAGCCCTACCAATTTATCTATTTCTTCTCCTTTAGCCGTGATAAAAATGATTGGTACCTGAGGGTTTAGTGCACGGATTTTTCCACATACGTCGAAGCCACTGTGCCCAGGCATCATGACATCTAAACAGACAAAGTCTGGTGCCAATCGCTGGTATAAATCGATGGCCTGCATACCGTCGGCCGCTCCGATCGCTTGGAAACCCTCATTTTGCAGAACTTCACACAGTCCTTTTCTGGTATACGTATCGTCCTCTGCGACTAGAACAACCAACTGTTTCATTTCTGGGCCCGCGTCGTCGTTTCAGAGTAGAAATCAAAGCCCAGGTCTTCGATTAACCGAGCTCGCAGCTCATGATAAACGAACTGATTAGTGCAATTCGCATAGGGCCTTGCATCTAATTGCGAAGCTGGCCAAAGCAAACCAGCCGTTCCGGTGAGTAGCATTCCGGTTGCCGACAAGGACCGTGCTAACGACACATCTTCCCATCTCACTTCAATTCCAATCCCTTGCGCGGCTTTTACAACACGCGCGAGACTTGTGCCGTGCAGAATATTTTCCAGCGGAGGTGATACAAGCCGATCGCGTTCTATGAGCAGTAAATTGGCGTGACCGGTTTCCAGCAAGTTTCCACTCGAATCACGCAAAACTGCCGTATCCGCCGGAGTCATTCCACGTGCTGCCAATTCACGGCTGGCCAGATAATAGTTTAAGCGTGAACGACATTTAATTTGCGGTGACCAGCACTGAGCGGGAATCGCCTGATTTGTTACCGTGAAAACACGCTGACCATGGTGGTACCACTGGCACAGATTGGCAATCGGCAATGGTGCCGCATGAACCAAAGTAGTTGGATTCACTCGATCTTGATGGCTATCTCCAGGAGTAACCAAGGCAACTACGAAATGATCCTGTTCGGACGGGTAAACGCGCTTTGAACATTCCTGGATCTGATCGGAGATATCAGTCAACCAGTCGGCCGACACTCCCAGAAACCGACAAGTATTTGTCAATCTTTCGATATGGGCCGACAAGTCAAGGATTTGCCCGCGATAAGTCCGCAGTCGTTCGACCGCCACTGCTCCATACAATATTCCAATATCTGTGGGAGTTAGGCACGCTTGAGATTGCTTCACCCACTGTCCGTTCAGACAAGCTATTGAGTCTCGCATGAAGTGCACGTCTAAGAAATCTAACACCGCACTGAATGTTGCGTAGCAACCATGAGCATGCGTCACTTATACAACAGATTTTCGATGGCGACTTTTGTGAATGGACATTGTTGGTAGTATTCTACCTCGAAGTGAGAACGCCCGGTATAGCGACTACAGTCAACCTGAACGATCTTTGGTGCATGATCTAATTCCGCCCCTCCTGCAGGCATCAAGATTCCGGCAAACCCTGCCGCTATCGGAGCCGCTCCGAGATCGAAGAAACGAAATCGCTTCAAAACGGGATCCGCAGAATTATAGAGGTTGGTTAAGCAGGCCACATGACCAAGCGCCTGGCTGAACTCACCACAATTCGAAAACGCGTTGCGATCAAACGCGGAAGCCACCAAGCTGACACGCATGCACTCATGTTCGAACGGACCCTTACAGGCCTCGTGACAATTGATGCTTCCACCACTGATCAAGTGCAATGCACCAGCAACAATGGCACCACCAAAACTAAACCCATGGATACCGAGTGTTTTGTCATTCGGTATACGCTGTAGTAAATCGGCAAGGTAAAAATACTCTGTCGCAACACGTGACTTCTTTGTAAAGACGTCCTTGAGCGGTCGACTTTCTCGTTCGCTTGGCCACGAGTAGCATACAAGACAAATTGGTCCGGTCGACTGGCAGCAAAGTTTACGATAAAAAAGCAATGCCCTTTCGCGGGCACCAGAGTGTTCCATCCAATTGCCGTGCACATAAACTATTCGATGGTCAGCTGTCGAAAAACAGGGAGCATTCAACATGTCCTCGAAGGAGCTGGGCTGCCATCGGCAACCATCATAGCGGCTAACCACAAAAGGCTGATTGCAATTCAAATAACCACCGTCGGGGAGGCAACGGCTACTGACCTCCCAAATGCACATTTCGTCGCAGGTTTGAGCAAGCCCAATGTTCGAAATAAGCATTGCCAGTGCCAATCCGTGCAGGACTTGCAGCGCAGCGGCAGCGTCCCTAACGTGTGGTTTACGCCGGGCAAACGTCATTGAAGGAATAATGCGAGTAATTAGAGAAAACATGAAAATCGTTCGCACAATGCAGGTTCCAATGGAGCTTGCATCCTTGCACGTCACCCATCCCCTCCCTGGGATATGGTCTTCATATTCGGTTTTCATGCGCTCGATCCTCCTCAATCAATGGAGTATGTTTCCACTTTTCAACGACAATGTTGCAAATTTTCTTCATGTTTCGTTTGCACATCGTTTTCCGTGTCGTAGATTTCTGCGGGTGAAAATGGAGTTTGCAGAATATCAGATTTTTGACACATGGGGAATTAAAATGAGAAAGCTCTTCTTAGCCGCTCTTCTTCTGAGCTCCGTTGCCGGATGTGGTCGAGGATGGTTGCCGCTTTATCGCGGTGCACACTGCTGTGGATCCGCATTGCCTGCTGCGCCAGCCTCCTTAGGCAATGGTTGCAGTACTTGTGACCCAGTTCTAAACTACGGCAACTACGGACAAAGTTATTATGACAATCAGGTAATCAGCGAATCTGAAGTACCCTTGTCCACCATCAATCCATAGTTGATTTAGCTAAGCAATGCACGGCAAGTGTGAACATGAAACACTTGCCTTAGCTAAAAAACAAACAAGAACCGGTGGATGGCATTTGGAGCTTCCCTCTGTCCCATCGTTTCAGCGATTGCAGCCAGTTCCCCAACTCTCGGGATCCAGCCTCTGGATGCCAAAGATTGATCTTACGCTGCCCCCCTTAATTGGGACTCAGCTTGAGGTCGTACATCTCAAAATAAGTTTGGCTAAGTGAGCTCTGGCGAGAAAACTGTTGGATTGCGTTTTTTTTGGGCATTGACACTATATTGAGTGTGGCTCAGCAATCATTCTGAATTACGGGATGGAATGATCTGTTGCAGATCTTCCTTGTCCATTTGAAGCCAGAGAGAACCGAGGTTGTCCCGTGTATACGTTCCAGCGAACCTTACTCATCATATGGACGCTCATAATTTGCGTCGCACATGACCGCGTAACTTATGGTCAAGCCCCAAATGAGATCCCAACGCAATCCGATGGGGAGAGTTCCCTGTCGCCATCAGGGCTCAGCGCCCCATTGAACTACATTGCTCCCATGCCGATTGAAATGCTGATCGGATTTCGACTCACGGCAGGGGACGGGAACATGGCAAACATTCTTGCAACTACTGTTTTCCCAACGCCTTGGCCAGAACAAAGCGTGGAAATAGTTGAAGTGAATGTCCCCGCCCCGTTTCGACATAGTTTTCGAGATCTGCCTGGCGGGAATCAGCAATTACTGATTCAAGCTCCTAATCTTTTAGCTGCGACGACCATCGAAGCCACTCTAAAAGTTCGAGTACAAAAGAGCCATATTGTAGGGCCTGAAGATACTCTGGGCTTGGTGATTCCCAAGCGTGCACCAGCCGATGCGAAACTGTTCACAGGCAATAGTCCGTTTATCGAAACGACAAGCACGGAAGTTCGGAAGATTGCGCGTGACATAAAAGAACAAAACCCTCTAACGGATTGGCAACATGTTGAGATGCTTTACGATTGGGTGCGAGAAAACATAGTCTACCAACAAGGGGAATTGAAATCGGTTCGCGATGCATTGCGCGATAAGACGGGTGACTGTGAGGAGATGAGCAGCACATTTGTTGCTCTTTGTCGAGCTTCCGGCGTACCAGCACGAATCGTATGGATTCCTAACCATTGCTATCCTGAGTTTTACTTGCAAGACGCCACTGGAACTGGATATTGGTTTCCATGCCAAGTAGCTGGAACACGGAATTTTGGATCCATGCCTGAGTACCTTCCGATACTTCAAAAAGGTGACCGGTTCAAAGTTCCTGAACAACCTGAATTGCAGCGATATTTGGCTGATTTTCTAACCGCCAAAAATGTTCGTGGCAATTCGAAACCTCGCGTCGAGTTTATTCGCCAATTGTTGGGAGATGCCGCTCTGCTGAGAGCTCCGGATGCAGGAGCTGGACAAGCTCCACCAATCAGTTCGCCGCTTAGTTCACCGTTACAACCGTAATCATCGGTCTATCTCCAATCCTCAGTAGAGTTGTGCCATCCAGTGCCTTGTTGGCTCAAACATTGAGCCGTCAAGAATCCGTCTGGTTGGGAAATAATCTACACTCAATTGTCCCGAGTAACGTCTTGCCAACGAATTGACGGTTTCATCCAAATTTTCCTCCAAATTGCATGACTTCCAGTTATTGAGCAGCCGCTCGTGTCGGACCTACGCGGCCCCATTTGCCCTAAAGCACAAATCATCAAATGCCTTGTAACAATCGAGCTACTTTTGAAGTGCGTACCATTGAATCGATGGAAGATTGGAGATCGATTCAGGGTCCTTGGCAGGCCTTGAGCTGCGGTCAAGCCATGCAGAGTTTCGAGTGGCTTTCAACATGGTGGACCTACTACGGACCTGGTCACCAATTACAAATAGTGGCAGTTTTTGAAAATGACGCCCTGGTTGGTGCAGTGCCTTGGTACCGGCATTCCACACCTCTGGGAGAGCAGCTGAGATACTTGGGCAGTGGCCATGTTTGCAGTGACTACTTAACTGTTCTAGCCCGAGTGGATCGCAAAACGGAGGTTGAAGACAAGATCGCTGAATACTTGCAGTGCATGTTGAACACAAACGGGTCGTTTCTGAGTTCCGGAAAACAGCCTCGTAAATTGCACTCGATCTGGTTGGATGGTGGCCTCAATGACTCATGGCAACAGCGTTGTTTGGAAGTTGGGCGACAGTCGAGATTCAAAGGCCAAATAAAGCTAGATACTCGGAGCTGGCGTTTAGCAATTCCCCGAACCGTGGCGGAAATGCAGCGCAACTTGAAAGGCTCTAGCGCTGGTCGCAAGTTTAAGAAGTGTCTGCAGCGACTAGAATCAGGCGAGGTAGTTGTCCATAGATGGAAATCGCCGGAAGAGATAAATCTTGGGTTAGATCACTTGCTACGCTTACATGCGGCACGTAGAGCTAGTCTTGGAGATCAGGGATGTCTTGCCGACGCTCGCTTCGAACCTTTTCTCCGATCGACTATCCCGCAACTTTGCAAGCAAGATTTATCAAGTATTCTAGCGGCCGAATTCGAGGGACAGATCGTAGGTGCGCAGCTCTTTCTACACGCCGAAAGAACTTGGCAAATGTATCAAAGCGGAATGGAACCAACTGCATTATCGTGTGAACCTGGTCACACCATGATAACTGCGGCGATCTGCCAAGCAATCGAAAACGACGTTGGAGTTATTGACTTTTTACGTGGTGACGAACCTTATAAATCGTACTGGGGCGCTGAACCAACACCACTGATCGAAATGCGACTCGTTAATCCTAATCTCCATGCGCAAGCGATCGAAACGCTTTTTCGCCATGCCAAATCAGTTCGTAACTGGACTCGATCCGTTTGGCAATCTTTGCCAGGAGTTGCAACGTCACCGATTTCCTCATCGAAATAGGCCGACACGTTCCTTCTGGCTACCAGTACCCTCCGTGCCTTCGCGCCTCTGCGTGAAAAAATCACGAACACGTCACGATTGCTTTGCGGTATTTAATTCTGCGCCAAAAAATCTTGTCGCGTTCCAAGCATCAGGAATATGACAGGTTCGTCATGTTGCCAAAGACACTTTTTTACGGGCAAACTATCAGAAAACGATGGGCCTTGCTGTAACAGTACCTTCAACCGTGCAAAAGATAAAATTTCCGCGCATTTTGAATAGTTAGAGTGTTGCTACTTTGTAACTCAACGAACTTTGAATCACTGACGTCACTTCCTAGAATCCGGCACTATGAACGGGTAGTACTAAACTATCCGTCACGATTGTCGGCGATTCTTTCACTTACTTTTAAGGGGTAGTTATGAGGCGCAGGAAAATCGGATTCACTCTTGTTGAATTGTTGGTTGTCATTGCGATTATTGGGATCTTAGTTGGGCTACTGCTGCCTGCGGTTCAGGCGGCTCGTGAAGCTGCTCGCCGAATGCAGTGTAGCAACAATGTAAAGCAACTAGCACTTGCGATGCACAATTATGAAAGTGCCTACAAACGTTTTCCCGCCGGCAATACGGCTTGGTTTCCGAATCAGACGCCATCCACAAGGGGTGGCGGAGGAACCTCTCGCGAAAACAATGGCGGATGGTACAACGGCATGTGGAGTTGGTCGGTTTCCGTGCTTCCATTCCTTGAAGGTACCAATCTTTACAATCAAGTCGACATACGGCAATTGCCATATGTTTCTGAACGCAATGACACTTGGTTCAACGAATACGGTCCTGAGACGAAGCACGGTGTCATGAACGAAGCACCGGCAAAGCTAATGCCGTCAGTGTTCTCATGCCCAAGTACACCGGCAAAGGGCCCGACCGGGCAGTTCAAAGACTATGCCATGAATGCTGGGATGGGACCGTTCCCCACAAATAATCCTGATCCTGTTTCTCAAGCGTTTGTCGGGATTCAACAATCCAGCTGTTGTGCCGAACGCTCAAATACCTGCAGTGGGATCGGATCCAAAAACGCCTATGTAAAGATGGGAGATGTTTCCGACGGCACGTCCAATACTTTCTTGGTATTGGAGCAAGCTAGCTCTATACCCAATTGGCAATATCCCTCGAACCCATTCTTCTGGACAAGCCACAACACTCAAGGCATGGCGCAAGCATTGCAAGGGACTCGAGATTATCCTCCCAATCCAGATCCATTCAATCAGTTCTTTACGCATCGTGTAGAGACGGATGGCATTGCTGGCTGGGGTCTAGGAGGACGATGTTCGTGGGGCTATCACCAAGGTGGTGTAATGGCAGGAATGACTGACGGAAGCGTTCAGTTCATTTCCGATAACATAGCCATGCCACCATGGCGTCGACTTCACAGTCGTGCCGATGGTCAGGTAGTTTCCATCGAACAGTAGTACAACCAGCAATCGATCAACTGTGACGACGACTACGTATTGAATACCCGTCAACACGTGTAGACTTATCCTGCTACTGCCGTTAATCAACAAAGTGCATCTGAGAAGGAATTGGATGCACTTTTCTTCGGCTTGATGTAAGAAAACAAGGAGAAGGCTGATGCCACTTTTAGATCGACGTATTGGCCTAGTTATCGCTGCATTGATCGCCAGTTTTGCGGGCTGTGGTCCACCAGAGTACTGTCGCGTTTCAGGTATAGTTACGCACAATGGGAAGCCCGTGCCCTTCCTACAAATTCGGCTTGCACCGGTAATTCTTGATTCGGGGCGTCCCCCGCTAGCGATGAGCGACAAAGATGGCAAATTTGAAATGACTACCGGTCGGACCGTAGGCGTGAAGAACGGTGAATATACAGTCCATATAGAGGACCCAGTTGCAGTTGATGGCGCCAAAACTAGTACTGACCCAGACTATCTTTACTGCGTAGATAAATACTCACCTAAGAACTCTGCCTTAAAGTTAACGATTGATCACCATCTGGACAACTTCGAACTAGTCCTGGAGTAATTAGTAGGTGATTTGATGCTTTCATAAAAATTTGTGCAGCCTGGATCGAGCCTGGAGAAATTACAGCTCGATTCTCTTCCAGTCTGCTTGGTGCTTCCATGCCTCGTTACCTGCACCGTACGCCTGAAAAATCGAAGTTACATGCTGAATATCGAAATCGATCGCTTGGTAGTGCATGTCGAGCGAGCCGTCTTGATATTCGATTACGTATTCGCCTGAAGATTGCAAACCAGTTTGCATGTATGCAGAATTAGTTCGCTCCAGGATTGCGAATGAATTGCCGTCGGAGTTCAAAGACGATAAGGCGACAGAGATCTGCTGGGGAGTTGGGTTATCTATTACCGTCCAGTTTTCTAGGAACAACCGCAGGTGCGGCATTTCTCCAATGCGCGGCGGGTACTCGACACATGGCCATTGTGGGTTGAAGCAGACAAGATCATGTTTGGCCGCAAGTTCTTTGACGAACGGCACAACCTCATTGACGCGAGAGTAAGACAAGCACATGAGAACGTGGCAATCCGAGTAGTCAAACGCCACACTCCAAGGGCAGGCGTCAATGTCTTTTTCCGCCCAATCATCGATTTGTGGGTATCTTAATGTAAGCTCCTTAAGAAAAGCCTCTACGCCAGGATGAGGTTCGGCATCACGGAGATTTGCTTCACCAAGACGACTAAATATGTCAACGGCTTCTTGTGTTGTGATCGGTCGTGAAGCGTGCCAAACGCCAATGTCGTAGCTCATGTGAGTGCCAATGCTGTCAGGGCCTCGCAGTCTCTTAGGCTGTTCAAAATCGGTCATCCCCTCGCCAACTCATGACCCTATCCAACTTTTGAGTTGGGTGCCACTGGTTCCACCAGTGCTCTCTGGCTGATCCGTCGCCCATTAAGCGGAATCCTATCTAAACTCGGTCTAAGTACCGATTAAAGATATTTTCCAGAAGCTCTTGTCGACCACTGCCATTCGGAGCAGCGTCGCCTTTCGCGAGCATCAGAGCTTCGAGTTCAGCAAAGCTCGTGTTTCCGGACTCGATCTTTTGTCCAAGTTCGCTGTCCCAGCTACTGTAGCGCTGGCTCACAATCTTGCTCAGTGCTCCGTCTTCAATGATCTTAGCAGCAACCTTAAGTCCTCGGGCAAAGGCATCCATACTACCAATATGGGCATAGAACAAATCGATGGGTTCGAAACTCTCACGCCGAACCTTGGCGTCAAAGTTAACTCCACCGGGCGATAGACCATATTTCAGTAGTACTAACATGATCTGAGTCGTCAAATAATAATTCGTTGCAAACTGGTCGGTATCCCAGCCCAGCAACAGGTCACCCGTATTTGCGTCTATCGACCCCAAGGCGCCCTGCATGCCGGCATACTCCAACTCATGCATCATCTCATGACCTGCCAAGGTAGCATGGTTAGTTTCTATGTTGAGCTTGAACGAGTCAAGCAAATCATAGGCTCGCAAGAAATTCAAGCAGGCCGCTGCGTCGGAGTCATACTGATGCTTGGTCGGCTCCTTGGGCTTGGGCTCAATTAAGAATTGACCAGTAAAGCCAATTTGTTTGGCATAATCAATTGCCATGTGGAAGAACTGCGCCAGGTGATCCAGTTCGCGTTTCATGTCCGTGTTATAAAGACACTGGTACCCTTCGCGGCCACCCCAAAATACATAGTTGGCACCTCCTAGTTCCTTGGTGACTTCAAGAGCTTTCTTAACCTGTGCGGCTGCATAGGCAAAAACCTCAACATTGCAGGTGGTTGCCGCCCCATGCATGAACCTAGGGTTACTGAACATATTCGCAGTGCCCCACAACAGTTGCACACCCGTTCGCTGCTGCTGTTCCTTTAGGACTTGTGCCACTGCATCAAAATTTGCGTGTGTCTCACGTAGGTTGCTGCCCTCGGGCGCCACGTCTCGATCATGAAACGCGTAGAAAGGTGCGTCCAATTTTTCGATCAACTCAAACGCCACGCGAGCCCGATTGCAGGCATTTTCTACCGACTCACTGCCATCATCCCAGGGACGCAGCATGGTTCCACCACCAAAAGGATCTGTGCCATTACCTCGGAATGTATGCCAGTAAACTACCGTAAAACGCAAATGATCCTTCATGGTTTTCCCAGCCACCACTTCCTCCGGGTTATACCACCGGAAGGCAAGCGGATTGTCGGAATCTGGACCTTCGTATTTGACTTTGTTCACTTCAGGGAAGTACGACATTGCTTTTGTGATCCTGTATCTTGATACTTGTAAAAATGCATGAGTCCCAATTTATGCATCGTCTCGCGTGCATCCCATGCCGCCCGGGCACTCATACCCTCGTAATTGTGATTTCTAAACTGACTTCAGTCGGATTATTCTCTATTTTCAATTCCTTTTCACCAGTGGCCTTAGGGCTTTCGAATGCGAAATTCTCTTGTCTTTCAGCGACCCAATCCTGCTGAATAGCCGTGCGCACCCTTTTACACGCCGTTCACGGGAAAAGAAAACATCCAGATTCACTACCGGACAGGTTTTGAAGGGGTCATTGTCATCCTCGGAGTTTCAAATTGGCGTGAGGCGAAACTAATGGATATACCACCACCAATGGATAGACAATGTAAGTTGGCAACATTTAATTAGAAAAACAGTTTCCTCTATAGACTGGAAGAGGCCAAATGCCCTTTGGGGGTTCAAAAGAGGGATAGAGACTTGTTTCAAGACATCGCCTACCGTGTGCCATCACTTTTCCGATGATTGAATTGACTGGCGTGATCGGAATTCGAAAAGATGCCCACGGGCAACTGTTGGGAAGTATATTGAACGGGAACTTTGCCAAAAAAATGTACTGCCAAACATGAAACGGATCGTGTGAACGAAGAACTTAATCAGCTGCTTACTAGGTTTTGCAATAGACCAGTTCGTGTCACTGGTGAACAAATATGCCAGGGCGGTTGCATTCACAATACTCGGATCGTTCATGTTGACAACGGTCAGCCGCTAGTGATCAAGTCCTCACCGGCCGCTCAAGAAATCCTTGCTTGCGAGGCAGACGGTTTGGATGCCTTATCGGCCAGCAACGTCATTCGTACACCACAGGTTCTCGGGCTTGGGGAAGTGCAAGGACAGGCCTGTCTTGTGTTGGAGTTTATTGAGCCTGGAAAGGCAACGCACACCTTCTGGACTCGATTCGGAGAACAACTGGCAGAACTTCATCGAGTCTGTAGCCTGCCAGACGACAACTTGATAACAAAAGTCCAGGCTACTTACTTCGGTTGGCATCAAGACAATTTCATTGGCTCAACTCCACAGCTGAATACTTGGCATGATTCATGGCCAGAGTTTTTTATCGAGTGCCGACTGCAACCGCAGCTTCATTGGCTTCAACAAAAAAAAATCGTGGATAGCTCTTTCATTAAACAGTCACAACGTCTTTTCAGTCGATTGGATGCGCTCATCGCAACGGATGAACCACCTTCTCTATTGCATGGTGATCTGTGGAGTGGAAACTTCCTAGTAGATACATCAGGGCAAGCCGTACTGATCGATCCAGCGGTCTACTTTGGGAATCGTGAGGCCGAGTTGGCATTGCCCTTTCTATTCGGAGGCTTTCCTACTTCTTTTTTTGAAGCATATACCGCTTACTGGCCTTTGAATGACGCCTGGAAATCCCGTATTGCGTTGTACCAGCTTTACCATTTGATGAATCACGCCAATCTATTCGGACCAAGCTATCTAGCTCAATGTGTCGACATTCTTGCCCGTTACTAGAGTAGCATTCATCTAAGTGTAGCGGTAACCACAGTGTTTGATGTAGTTTCTACATTCGGGCTCTTTGAATAGATCGAGAACCTTTCCGCAGAGTTTCCCAAGGCCCAGTGTAGTGCGTTGAGCTCCGTCGCGTAGCGACTTTTTGAACTTACTGAAAGCCAATTCGATAGGATTCAAATCAGGGGAGTATGCAGGCAAGAAACGGAGCTCTGCTCCAACGGATTTAGTGGCCTCAGGTACCCGCGAATTCTTGTGACTGGAAAGGTTGTCCATGATCACAACATCATCTGGGTGTAACTCCTGGATGAGATGTTCTTCGACCCAACCGGCAAAGATCTGACTATTGATTGGGCCATCAATACAAAGTGGTGCAATGAATCCGCTGGCTCGCATCGCACCTAAGAAGGTGGTAGTCTCCCAACGTGCGTTCGGGACCTTGCAACGCACACGACCACCACTTGGGCCACGACCGTCAGTTCGCATCATATTGTTCTTGGCCCAAGTCTCATCAATTAATACAAAACGTTCTGGATTGAAAGCGGGTTGCTCGGCTCACCAGACCTGCCGGGCATTGGCTACATCTGGTCGATCCTGCCCTTGGGCGATCAGAGTCACTTTTTCGCGTCAACTTCAGTGCGCGGCAAGCCCGACCCAACGTGACCTCGGAAACCTTCCAGTCATTGCTGCAGCACGAAGTTCATGCAAGTAAATATCCGGTTGACCTGCGACCTTGTCTCGCAACCAATCTGCATACGCCTCCCATGTCGCAGCACGCTCTCGCGTTGACTTGGCGGCGGTCTTGCCCTGCTCGCGACGTTCCTGTTTGATCCGACGAACCCACGATTCCGATCCGTCAAACTTTACAGCAACGACTCGCGTGCCCAGTCCCGAATCACAAGCTCGAAGAACATCCCTGCGAAACTCTTTCGATACTAGCTCCATGGCTTTCACTCCTCTCAAGTAAAAGCCAATTTCCCTCACTTGCCCCAATGGCGCTAGACTACCGCGAAGTTTGCTCTAGTAACCCGAAGCGTCAGAGCGTCAGCGAGGGCTGGGCACATTCCCTCGCTGACGCTTCGGGTTACTTTTTCAGCGGCCTGCAAGTGCGAGTTGCATCGAGAATAGCGTGTACTTTCAAGAAAATCATCGATCAAACCGGCCAAAGAACGCTACTCGTATGTGAAGTTTGCTCTTGAATGCCTAATGGATCGCGGCTGCGGTTCTTTCCTACCAATGACACCTTCGTCACCCGAGCCGCGGGCCGCGGGCGGAACCTCCCTATTGAGGGGAGCTCTCCGAGCGCGAACATTCGGATATTTCAGTCTTCAGTGGCCGAAATGGTTGACGTCCAGTTGGCGGAGTTGCCGACAAGTTCTGGCGCATACATACCAATGATAGATGTTGGCATCACGTGAAAGTCCCCAGGCGTTTCAGTCCTCAACTGGTAACGAATCGAGAAAGAGCCATGAGGTAACGTCTGAACGCACATGCCTACGTGTTGATCGCGCAACTCACGATAAACACTCAATCCGGAAGCAGGCATGTATCCGCTGGCTGAATCTACAGCCTCAAATCCTGCTGGTTTAGGGTCCTCGATTAGTAAATACTCGTAGTCGTTTTTGCTATCTACCAGCAATTCAACTTCAACAAGCGCACCTGCTGGAAGTGAATCACCGGATTTCAAAAGCACTCGCTGGAATCCATCTTCTTTGGTATCTACAACGTTGGCGTTGCGATCTGGAAGATGCAAATTTGTGGATGCAGGCTGAAGCCAGTAATAGTTGCGACGGACCTGCACTTCCAATCCTGCTGGTTCGATCTCGTCAGCCTTTGAAAAATTGCTGGCATACACATTCCAATACAAATTGCCTCCGCCAACGCGCCGAATTTCCAAACTGTGCTTGCCGCTGGGAATAGCAGCGCCCTCAATTTCAACTGTGTTGTTTACTGTAAAAAGATTCTGGCGATCGAAAGATACTCGTCCGATGCGTTTGCCATCCAACATGACGTCAACCGCCATATCGGCTGATAGTTCTTCGGTGGCTTGCAAGTACTCTGCTAAGGCCTCGATAACCATAGCCGTATCCCGAGTACTATTCCAATAAGTGGCATTTGCACGGTTATTCAACAAATACTTTACTAGGCGACTAGTTGTTGGATGCTGGGGATCAACGGCTACCAACAACTTGAGATACATGGCCATCGATTCAGTCGAACTACCATACCAGTACCAACCCGGCTCGTTGCCACGCAGATAGGCCGTTTCGTTTTGCAAATCTTCTACGAGAAATTGCTCAATATTTCGTCGTAACATGTCGCGTTGTGCTTGATTTCCAAGCCGATGAACTGCTAAGGCGACGAGTGATTTGCCGTAGCTGGACAAGGCACCGCGGTCTTCAAACAAAAAGTTTTGCATAGATTCGTTGTTGCTGCCTGACACTACTAGCGTGTGAAACACCAACGCATCCAAGTTGTCAACATGCACCTTATAAGGCCGCGTTTGCGTCGCGGCATTCTCAAGCTTCTGCAATTCTGCGGTCTGATAATTCTGCAGCCAGCCCACAGCTCGCGTTATCGTATCTGGCACAATCGGTATATCATTTTGCTGAGCCACCAATAAACCGCGCACAATCAGAGCCGTCAAATGAGCGGAACTGACGGAGCCTGCACCACTGAACCATCCCCAACCTCCGTCGGCGTTTTGCATCTCCATAAGGCGATTCACACCAGCCCGTGCCATATCGTCGACGAGCTCGACATCGTAAACGGGATTTGCCCCATGATTCCATTGTTGTCCAGCACGAAGTGACGGGTCACCTAACTGGGATGCATTGAGGTTGTTGCGAGAACTTTTTAGACCAGCTAGATCAATTTTCATTCGTTGAAGTATGCGCTGCGTGATCACTGTCGGCAGGAACCGATTGAGCGTTTGTTCGCTGCAGCCATAGGGATAGTCCGCTAAATACGGCAAAGCATCCATCATCGAGGCTGCCAGTGACGGACTTAGACGGATTGTCAACTTGGAAAGATCAATTCTCCGTTCCTCTGGAATATCCAGGTTGATCTGAGTGCCGTCCTGGCCAGCCCGTACAGTACCCGCAAATGATTGTGTGGATTGCGCACCATAGACTGTGATTGGCAGTGGCAGTTGCATCGCGTCGGAGGCAGTAGGGGACAACGCGACGACTCGCACGGTTACGACCCCAGCTGCCAAAGCACGGCATCGCCATTGTGCGCGCTCCATCCCATGTGCATCAATGGCCAATGACTGTGTGCCCAACGTTGACTCTAACAATTCAAGTTGGGTCTGTCCGTCGATTTCCAAACTCACGGACACTTGTTGTCGTGTGTCTAATTCGTTGTGAACTATGGCCGACAATATGACTTCATCTTTTTCCACCAAAAATCTCGGTTGTATTAGTCTAACCATGAGCGGTTTACTGGTCGTCATCTCAGACATGGCTGAACCAACTTGTGTGTTGGAAGCTACAGCCCAGGTTCTCAGTTTCCAACTCGTCAAACTCTCTGGAACTTTGAATTGTGCTGTTGCAATTCCACTGGCATCAACCTTTAAGGCCGCGACCCAAAAGGCCGTGTCAGCAAAATTCTGTCGTACACTGGGCTCGGAGGCTGCTGTTTCACCAGTATTTGCTACCGCAGGTGAATCTGGGGCAGCCCCCGCCGCATCGGCCATCATGGGTTCCGACTCAGCGGCGGACTCCAACATCAACCCTTTGGACAACATCGGAACACCGCGTCTGAAATCGGCTCTTCCATTTGCACCTGGTGCAGAGACTTCGGCAAGTTCACTTCCGAAAATACCAAGGGGAATCAAAGGTCTAATCCCGGCATAGAGCGAACCGAAATGTGTCTCTAGATTACAACGCACGGAGGGCCAATGATTGCGTTTCCATTTCCAGAAGAATTCACGAATATCCGGTGGCAGATTGCCCGACAATTGCTCAAGCGATCGATCGTAGGCCGCGATGACGATCGGAGCTCTCACGGCCTGTCCCTGCCCATTCGTGACCCGCACTTCAACAGCTACATCTTCGCCTGGTTGGTAATCGTCTTTATCTGTTTGGATACTAACATTCAGCAGTTTTGACTCGGGAGGAACAGCTATTTCTTTATTAACGAAATGATATTGCCCGTCAAAAACTGTAAATGCTTCAACAAAGAAATTCGGTTGATCGTTGGTTTCAACAGGTATTTCGACCACCGTGGACTTACTTTCAAGCTTCAAGATCCGCGGGGTAGGGTAAACGGATCCCTCTGGCTTGGAGAACAGTATTACTGTGGCGTTCTCTCGTTCCGACGCAACTAAGAGCCTAACAATTTCGCCCGGCGCGTAATGAGGTTTATCTGGAATCAATTCCAAAGCATTGTAACGGAAGTCACTTGAGTCCGATTGTTGGCCATAAACGGAGAAAACATAACCACCTTCAACTTCATGAGCCGCATCATCAGACAGTCTCGCCCTCAATCGATACTGGCCGGCAACACGTGCTTCGAATGTCGTAATAAACTGTCCATTTTCATCTGTTTTAGCCTCTTCAGATGCAACGACACGTTCTCTTGGATTACCCATTGCATCGTACTTGATGCTGAGTAGCTCCAGTCGTCCTGAAACATGACTGGGGACACCATCGAGCCTGCGTGCCTGCAAGTGGGCGTCAATCCGATCGCCGGTCTGGTAGAAACCACGACCCGTCCAAGAATAGATCTTGAATGCCTCGCGAGCAGCAATAATCTCGCCTTGAGCTGTAATCGTACGCCGAGATGCATCGCGGACTTCGACTGAGATACTATACCGATGATCTTCGTCCCCATACATTTGCTTGGCCAGGGATGTATCTATTTCGAACTCGGCCTCTCCATTCGGATCCAGCCTCACCTCTTGCTCGAGAATCAATTCCGGGGGCTCATGGCGCCAGACTGGTAGCCACGGCATTTCCAATGGCAGACAACCTACCCAGCGATGCCAACCTGGGTACCATGAATAATCTTGAGCGAACCACCAGTACCCCGGACCATAACACCAATCGAATGGCCCCACAGGAAAAAAGGAATCTCGAAACGTTGAACGCTGAACCTTGACGACGGCAGTGGCGCCGGCTACAGGTGTGCCAAAATAGTACTTGGCTTCCACGCGAGCTTTGATCGTTTCACCCAATGCAACAGGTTTCTCCGGAGACCGAATCTTGACTTCAAATTCTGGTTTGCGGTATTCCTCAACTCGTATTTGCAAGCTACTTGCATAGGTAACTAAATTCCGAACAGGAGGACTTCGCCGTCCGCGTGGTGCTACCTTGGGTGTAGCCTCAATCTCCGTATCGGAAACATGCCCTAGGTAAACGTGAAAACTATAATTACCTAGGGGCGTACTAGCGGGTAGTTTCCAATTGCATGCACATCCACCATATAAATCTGTGGTAAGTTTTTGGCTTGCGATGCGTTGACCATGTGGATCCTGTAGAAAGATCGTAACATCTTGGTTTTGGTACCGCGTGGAGACTGCATCTCCGTATGTTGGGGTCGCCAACCAGAACTTTGTTTCAATCGTTTCGCTAGGACGATAAATCGGCCGATCACTGAGTCCATAGATCTTTAGTTCGCTCCAACTTTGACGCTGAAATTGCGGTTGCCAAAATTGCTCAAATCCGAGCATGACAGGATCTCGTCCCTTGGCTCGAATAGCTACCATCCATTGGGTCTGGTTATTGAGGTCGATATTCAACTGTCCTCTTGAATTTGTGCGTTCCGCACGACTGCTGGTTTCAATGCGTCGGTTGTTTTCACGCTGCGAATATTGCCAGCCAAAGAATTCAAAATCTACGTTTGATAATGGTTCACCGGAAATGGCATCCGCAACCATGTACAACCACTTTCCTTGAACAGGTTTTCGCACTACCGCAGTATCGACAACTCGAATCATGCAGCGGGCGCGATGCTGTTGGTTCGGGTCAACAACATCGATAACATAAAGACCCGCTTCGGTTATCGGAGATGGAATCGTTTGCACAGCGTCCCAATGGTCATCGCGGGGCTGAAGAGGCTGCTGCCACTGTATCGCGTCTCCCAACAGATATTTGTCAACCTCTGCCGACTGGTATAGGTCTATCGGGGCCTCTATGTTCGGTGGCATTCGCTCTTCACCAGCAAATCCAGGTCGCTGACCGGGGACCCAATTGCGGTAGAAATTCTTGATGTCTGCAAAGATTCGCTCCTGGTCGACTCGACAGGCTACGAAGCGAGCTTCCGTCGCGTTGCGAAACCGCAGGTTCAGAGTCACTTTGGTCCCAGCGGGCGATACAGCTTGAGATTCAAAAGCAAAGCGAGCTTCTCGGATATCAGCCAGCAATTCATCCCTTGAGCTATCACGTTCAGGAAATTTCTCCAGCACCTGAGCCGCACGCTCATACTGTCGACGGTTGAGAAAAATATGAGCTAGCTGCCAGTTGGCGGTGCGGCGATCATGGACCGATGAAGCCTCGTTTTCAATGCGCTGGTAAATTCGTATAGGATTAAATTCGTCTTCCAATTGAAATCGTTTGACGCCCGATGCAAGTTTGGCAATTGTCTCGTCGTCAGCCAGTGTTTGGACAGCCATGATCCCTGCTCGTGAATCATCATCTTGATTAACGTTCTGGCGGAACCATGCGAATTCTTGTAGCGTATCAACCGCAAACTGTGAATTGAGGAACGCGGCCCACCGAAGCATGGATGATGACTTGCTCGGCTCGTTCCGCTCTGCCTGATCCAAGGCCCAACGAAACCTTTCTCCGTCGGACACTGCTGTTTCCCATGAGCCTGGAATTGAGTAGGTAATCGGCTCACCTAACCGATTTGTGGGCGCTCTACGCGATGGAAGATAAGTGGAACGTTCCGTGTCCAGATAATCGGGTGCGGCGTTCAAATCAGTCAGGTCTTGCAATCGCCATGCCTGCTGGTGGGAACGCCCGAGGAACACCATATCGGCTAATTCTAGATTCATGCGCGCCAGGAGTTCCTGCTTCCCTACTTCATCGCTGATGTTCGCAAGTTCAATGGCACGCAATTGCCATCGGATGGCTTGCAGGCGATCCTGTTCAGAAACATCGATCCCCATTCCGGCTCGCGCCGGACCACGTCTGCGAGCATAGCCACGTGAGAATTGCCCATCGGCAACTTGTCCAAAATGAGGCGCCTGGATCATCAATTGCGCTACCGTAGACAGTACAGCATGTTCATCGGGGTGAGATTCCAGTGCCAACTGAAGGTCCACATCCAAGTTATGATCTTGCCCCAAGTTTTGATCACACTGTCTCAGCTGAAGCAGTGATTGAGTTACTAGTCGCGTTGAACTTTTTGGGTCACCGATGATCTGTCGAAATATTTCCGATGCATCGAGGAAATTATTTTCCTTTACCAGGCGCTCCGCGCGATTGAACATATCGGTAGGGTCTCCAGCTTGTAGTACCCAACTCAGCGATGACGGCAAAACCAAACTTGTACTGAAAATGATTACCAAAGTACATGATTTGAGATTCAGTTTTGACATGGTCATGTTTTCGATGGGGAATTTGTATCAGTAGACGTTTCAAAATGTTGACCGCAAACGAGTGATCGTTCGCCACCAGACCGAGCTTTGGGAAATCCGTGTCGGCTATACCACCTGTGCTATGCAGTCGTTGTCAGGATAGGACGCCTGTTATTCCGTGCGAGTTCCGAAATCAATTCACCGACCATGCGAGATTCTAATCGTGGCCGGGTGGCACTTTCGTGCTCTGGGCTCCAAAGGCGTTCCGCTCTATACTCTTGATCCTATTGGGTCCCCTTATATCTACCCCCTATTGTCCGCAAATGGGCTGAAAATGTTATGTGGGAACCATCGATGCGCGGGAAGCTCTGAAGGCGTTGTGAGAATTGAAAGTACCAGGAATATGATGGCTCGTCGAAAACAAGTAAAAGTCGATGAGGCATCCCCCCCATTCTTCTGGGGTGTGGATGTAGGTGGTACAAACATCAAAATCGGTTTGGTGGATGACCTTGGGCAAACGCTGGGCTTTGAAAGCATTGCGACATTGGAGGAGCATGGTGCACAGCCGGCCGTGGATCGAATACTTATTGGATGTCGCAAGGTGGCCGAGCAGGCTGGGGTTCCATGGCAGGCCATTTGCTTTGCTGGGTTAGGGGTACCTGGGCCGATGTGCTTGAAACGCGGTATCATGCTGGACCCGGTCAATTTGCCGCACTGGGAAAAGTATCCGATCCAACAAGCACTGAGTACTGCCCTTGGGATGCCTGTCGCATTTATCAATGATGCCAACGCTGCAGCCTTTGGCGAATACTGGATCGGATCCGGAGCGGACTCCGATAGCCTGGCAATGCTTACGCTTGGGACAGGCGTAGGGGGAGGGGTGATTTCCGAAGGGCAGTTGATAAATGGAATGAACAGCTTCGGCAGTGAGCTGGGACATATGATTATCGATTGCCGGGCAGATGCACGCCAATGTGTTTGGGGAGGTGGACAGGGTCAGCTGGAGGCTTATGCCAGTGCCAGTGCTGTCGCCGCGCGGGCCGAGGAGGCTTTACGCGCAGGAGCAGTCAGCAGTCTGATCCGACTAATGATGGCGGGCAAGGCAATCACTGCCAAGCGAATTTATGATGCGGCCGTCATGGGAGATGAGTTTTCATTGGGCATTATCGACGAAACCGCATTTTATCTTGGGGTGGGAGTGGCGTCGGTTGTGCATGCCATCGACCCGGGAATGGTCGTACTAGGTGGTGCCATGGATTTTGGGGGCCCATCCTGTCCAGTTGGACAGAGATTCCTATCTGGAATTCGTAAGGAATTTCAAAATCGGACATTCCCCAATGTCTATTCCGGTACGAGAATTGAATATGCGAAGCTGGGAGCCGATGCAGGATATATCGGTGCAGCAGGATTTGCCCGCCAGCGTGCGCTGGATGCAGGTCCCGCTACGACAAACGAGCTTGCTCAGTAAGGATCGTTTGGCTTCGCTGTTTTCTGAAACACCCATCGCTTCATTAAAGTTAGTGCCAACCTGCACGGAGTTTTACCCTGAGTAAGTCGAACAAAGACGTCGCTATTTCGCACATTCGCAACTTCTGCATCATAGCGCATATCGACCATGGCAAGAGCACTTTGGCAGACCGCCTGCTGGAGCAAACAGGGACCGTTGAAAAGCGCGAGATGCGCGAACAACTCCTGGATGGTATGGACTTGGAGCGACAGCGCGGAATCACTATCAAGGCCAAAGCGGTTACTCTCAGAACACAATTCGAGGGAGCCGACTACGAGCTCAATTTGATCGATACCCCTGGGCACGTCGATTTTCAATACGAAGTCTCGCGATCACTATCGTGTTGTGAAGGCGCATTGCTTTTGGTGGACGCATTCCAGGGCGTGGAAGCCCAAACTGTTGCCAATGCTTATGCAGCCATGGAGCATGATTTAAAGATCATCCCTGTAATAAATAAGATTGACCTGAATTATGCTCGTGTGGACGAAGTGATCGCTGAAATGGAGCAAGTCTTAGGAATCGATCCCGACGACGTTGTCAAATGCAGTGCCAAGGCCGGGATTGGGATTCCTGAGCTCTTGGAAGCCATCATCCGTCGAATCCCAGCACCCAAAGGAGATCCCAGTGGGCCGCTGCAAGCTATGGTTTTTGACTCGCACTACGATGATTTCCGAGGAGTGATAACCTATGCGCGATTGATGTCGGGCACTGTCACGAAAGGGCAGAAAGTAAAATTCGCTCGCGTGGGAGCAGTTTACGATGCCATTGAAATCGGGCATTTTGTACCCAAACGCCGACCCTGCGATATCCTGCGTGCCGGTCAGGTCGGGTACTTCATCTGCAATATAAAATCCATTAAGGATGTGAGAATTGGCGACACGATTGTTGACAATTCGCCCCATGCCGCCGAACCTTTGGAAGGTTACGAGCAGCCCAAGAGAATGGTGTACTGCGGGCTCTATCCTAGCGATGGCCAAGATTTTTCCGAGTTGCGTGATGCATTAGAAAAACTTTCTATCAATGACCCCAGTTTTGAGTTTGCTCCCGAAACAAGCGATGCTCTAGGCTTCGGTTTTCGATGTGGCTTTCTAGGATTGCTGCATATGGAAATCGTTCAACAAAGATTAGAAGACGAATGCGATGTAGATTTGGTACAAACAGCGCCAAATGTGACCTATCAAGTCTTAACAAAACGCGGGGACATGCTTGAGATCCACAAGCCACAAGATGTTCCCGATTCTGGCGACATCGAGGAATTCAAACAGCCCATCGTACGAGTCAATTTTGTCGTACCGACAGAACAAATCGGCCAAGTAATGAAACTCTGCCAGGATCGACGTGGCGTGCAACTTGGAACGGAATACTTGTCGCCCGTGCGCGCGATGATTACCTACGACCTACCGCTGGCAGAAGTTATCTACGATCTGCATGACAAGCTTAAGAGTGCGACTCGGGGATACGGTACTATGGATTACGAACTGATCGGATATGAAGGTGCCGATCTAGTACGTATGGACATCCTGGTCAATGGCAAAAGAGTCGATGCATTGAGCGTAATTTGCGATCGTCGTGATGCCGACCGGCGGGGACGCGCAATTGTAAAAAAACTCAAGGAGGAAATCGACCGGCACATGTTCGAAGTGGCAGTTCAAGCCGCCATCGGTTCTCGAATTATTGCGCGCGAGACGAAACCAGCCATGAGAAAGAACGTTACCGCCAAATGCTATGGAGGTGACATTACTCGCAAACGCAAACTGTGGGCCAAACAACGCGAAGGCAAGAAACGCATGAAGTCAATTGGTTCCGTCGACATTCCCCAAAAAGCCTTTATGGCCGTCTTGGATACTGGGGTTGAATAGCGATTAGATTTCCCATTTCTCAATTACATGCGTTTCTATTCGGGTCGACTGATTTCAAATAGTCGCAATACCGATTTCAAGCAGACGCAATTACGAGCAGCGCTAGTAAACCTGATGCAATTCCAACAAAGAGTGTATGCGTCAGAAGAATGGCGATGGTTTTGCACCAGGCAATCCAGCCATGGTCACCAAAGGTGGTCTGCATGCTGCGAGCCGTATACCAAATGGTTAGCATGATTAAGAAAAATGGCAAAGTGGATCTCAAGACACTTGGTACTAGTAACTGCAGAGTCATTTCAAGGAACAAAAAACAATGCCAGTGAAGGCAGTAAATCACGGACTCGGCTAGATAAACCTTTTGCCGAAGATGGAACACATAAACAACAATCGCCAAAATTGGCACTAGGAAAAATACCGCTCTGGAGGCCGATCGAATCATGTGCTGGCGAAAGCTGTTGATGCCGTCTCGATCAATCACTCTAAGAGCGCGCTCCGCCAAATAGTGTTGCCAAGTACCGGGAGAGATGTCTTGCGATCGTAGTAAAGATCTAATTCCCTCATCGGGATTTCTCTCAATACTCTCAAGGCTTTCGCGTCTCAGGCTCAAATTCATGCCAGGAAGCAATTCGATCATTACCGACTCACCTCTCGCAGTAGTAACATCCGACAACTTAACTCGTTTCGAAACTTGCCATTCGGCCACCACAAACATTAAGGCAGCGATAAGGAGGAAAAGTGAAAGCGGTCGTAGGTAGCGTTGCCTTCGACCTTGAATGTAATCCTTGGTGAGTTGACCTGGGTGAAATATAAGGCTGCGCAGGCTTAGCAAGAACTTGCTGTCGATTTGTATGAAGGTCTTCAGGGCTTCAACGGTTAGTTCATACACCGTTGTGCGTAATAGTTGGGTTCGCTGCCCGCACTGCGAACAATATCTATCCTCATCCCGCAGCTGTGAATCGCAATTTGGACAGACGCTTGGCATTTGGAAAGTTGTCGGGTAACTAGGTTACGGGCCCATACCGTTGGTGATTGGTTTCGGCCTGTCAATCTGAGGGGGAGAGCGTAACAAGGCCGCAAACTTCTTTACTCTAACAGAGTTGCGCTATCCTTCCCATCGCTATTTTCTCTACGAATATTGCCCACTGGTCCATGCTATCTGCCAACAAGCTGGTAAATGTCACTACCCGACTCGTGAACCAAATTTACATTCTTTAACGCAATTGCCCATTTCTTTGGCGGATAGCTACCGTTTTTTCGGTTTCTTAGAGTGCGGAAATTGCTGCCTACTCTTCAGGAGGTCAATCCATGGTATTTCGTCTTCTACAAAACTCAAATAGATTCCGGCGCTTGGGAGTAGTCGCAGGTTGCTTACTGACCTACCTCATTGTCTTTTTTTTGGTGCAACCTTCCCTTTCGGAGGACACTTCCAAAAAATCTACACGTAGAACACAACGATCCAATGGAAATACGAGTCCTCGCTCTTATGAGCGTCGACAGCGAGAACGAGAACATGAAGAAGAGCACGAGGATGAAGAAGAGCATGAAGAAGAAAATGGAGGCACTTCTGGGGGTGGGGGAACTGGCGGTGGCTCGGGTGGAGGGACGACTACCGGTTCAAGCTACGTCGTGCTCGCATACAATGACTTGGGAATGCATTGCATGAACCAGGACTTTTCTCAGCTGTGCATCTTGCCTCCATTCAACTCTTTGCATGCTCAAGTGATACTTCGTGGTAAAGAACCGAGGATTGTCACCCAGGGTGCGACCGTCAAATACAGCATTCCAGGTAACACTTTCTCGATTGGCAAAACCAATTTTTGGAATTTTGCCTCGGCATTGTTTGGAACTAATCTGCCACCTGACATTGGTTTAACCGGAAATGGGCTAGCCGGTGTTATGGCTCCTACGGGCACAAATGATTGGGCGGCGATAGGCATTCCTCTTACGCCGATCGACGACCTAGGAAACCTAAATCCATATCCCCTGGGTGAAGTCAATGTGGAAATCCAAGGTACTCAAGTAGCAACTACGCGTGCGGTAGTACCGGTGTCCTG
>JAGQOY010000087.1 GCA_020427005.1 Planctomycetales bacterium | reverse complement strand
GAAGCGTCAGAGCGTCAGCGATGGGCTGGGCACATTCCCTCGCTGACGCTTCGGGTTACTTCTTCAGCAGCCTGCTAAGTGCGAGTCGCACCGACGCCTAGCGTGTATGATCAACGAATTCGTTGAATTCTGATGTTTAGGCGAGGATTTGGCGGTGCATCAACTGTTCGATTACGGATTGTGCGAGGGCTTGTGGCTGGGTATTGTGCTCGCGTAAATGAATCTCGGGGGATATTGGCGGTTCGTAAGGATCACTAATGCCGGTAAAGTTCTTGATCTCTCCCTGACGCGCGAGTTTGTATAGGCCTTTGGGATCTCGCTGCTCACATACGGCGAGCGGAGTGTCCACGAAGACTTCAATAAAATCACCATCTTCTCCGTGGCTGTTTACCCACTGGCGAACGCGATCGCGGTCGCGACGGTAGGGGCTTACAAAGGCGGTTAGCACGACCAGACCAGCGGATGCCATTAATTGGGCTACGCAGCCAATCCGCCGGATATTCTCTTCTCGATCCGCAGCTCCAAATCCAAGTCCGAAGCGCTGCGCGAACTCAGTGCCATGTTCGGGTTCAAGCAGATTGGGACCAGCACAAAGTCCGTGTCGAATATTATCACCATCTAACAAAAATGTATGCACTCCGCGTTGAGCCAATAGTTGATCGGTAGCGTTGGCGATAGTGCTTTTTCCTGAACCACTCAACCCAGTGAACCAAAGTACACACCCTTGGTGTCCCATCAATTGAGTACGTTGTTGTCGATCAACAGCATGCGAATGCCAAACGACACGAGGATCTTCAGTCATGGACAGGCTTTCGATACTTGCGTGCTTGGCGAGTCGCGCGCACAGCAGACAAGGGCCAGATTGGAACGTAAGGCTAGACCTCTAGGAATAGGCGAGTTGGGTCCTCGCAGATTTCCTTGACGGTCTTTAAGAAACTTACCGCCTCGCGCCCGTCAATTATGCGGTGGTCGTAGGTCAGGGCTAGGTTCATCATAGGCAAAATCACGACTTGACCATCGACTGCCATGGGGCGGTCTTGAATAGCGTGTAGGCCCAATATTGCGCTTTGAGGTGGATTGACAATCGGTGTACTCAGCAGAGAACCATACACGCCTCCATTACTGATCGTAAACGTTCCGCCTTCTAGATCCTCGGGCATGAGCCGATTCTGCATGGCTTTTCCAGCAAAGTCGCCGATCGTACGTTCGACCTCTGCGAAACTCATCAGCTCAACATTGCGCAGTACCGGGACTACGAGCCCTTTACCTCCTCCGATTGCGATCCCAATGTCCTGAAAGTGTCGATAGACGATGTTGTTTCCGCGAATCTCAGCGTTTACCGATGGGAATCGACGTAACGCCTCCACGCTCGCCTTGGCAAAGAAGGACATGAATCCGAGTTTTACGCCATGCCGTTCCTGAAACGCGTCGCGATACTTCTTCCGCAATTCCATGATCGGCTGCATATTGACCTCGTTAAAAGTGGTCAATAGTGCCGCTGTCTGTTGCGCTTGCACCAAGCGGGCGGCAATAGTCCTACGGATCATACTCAGTGGCTTGACCTCTTCCACACGCGAGTTACCGACTGACTTTGTGAGCGTTCCGGATGTGGAATCTGCCTTAGTGGCTATCTCTGTTTCTAGTGATTGCGATGCCGGTTGGCTGACTGTTGGCGTAGTGTCGGCGCGTTGGGCTACGGCCAGTTGCGCATCTTCCTTCAGGATGCGGCCGCCCGGACCCGTAGCAGTTACCTTGTCAGGGGAGATGTTTTGCTCTTCTAGGATGCGCTTGGCAGCAGGCATAATGCGAGGGCTCGAAGCGTCGCTACTGCCAATGGCCGCTGGTGGTGGGGCAGGCTTAACGTCGGTCTGAGGCGCTGCAGCAGGTTCTAATTCGCAAAGCGTATCTCCGACGGCCGCGAATTCTTCTAGTTGTTTGGTGATTTTACGCAGATAGCCAGCCACTGGTGCAGGAACCTGAACAGATGCTTTTTCTGTTTCAAGCTCGACAAGATTTTCATCCTGCGCGACCCACTCGCCTTCGCGTTTTAACCATTGACCGATTTGAACTTCGGAAATGGATTCGCCCACTGAAGGTACTTTGACTTCAATCATTACTCCATGAACTCCGCGCGCGTATTCCAAAATGTCTGTTGAAAATTGATAGTGTAGATTTGGCGAAAGGTTTACAAGGCAAGTAATTAGTTCAAATCGGCAAAGGCCTCATCTATCAACTCCTCCTGTTCCAACTTATGGGCACTGGCGGAGCCGGTAGAAGGGCTAGCGGATTCAACGCGTGACACTCTTCTCAGGCGAAAGTTGTTCTCTGCCAGCATGTCGCCAAATCGAACTTTGAGAAACTGCCAGGCGCCCATATTGGTAGGTTCTTCCTGGACCCACGCCAAATCGGTTCCGGGGGCGTACTTTGCAAGCGAACCGAGTAGTTCACCATCGGACAAAGGGTAAAACTGTTCGATACGAATGATCGCTACGTTCTCGGCAGCCAATTGTTGGCGCTTGTCAACTAGTTCGTAATACACTTTACCGCTGCAAAGCAGAATTCGCTCGGTCCGACTTGGTTCGTTACGCACGTCAGGGAGGATTTTCGAGAAACCGCCTTGGGTCAAGTCGGAAAGCGGTGAGACCACAGCAGGGTGGCGAAGCAGACTCTTTGGAGTCAGCATAACCAAAGGTTTACTCCATCTGCGTTTGGCTTGACGCCGCAAGATGTGGAAGTATTGGGCAGGTGTGGACGGCTGTGCGACTTGAATATTATCCTCGGCAGTAAGCAGCAGGAATCTCTCTAAGCGTGCGCTACAATGCTCGGGGCCAGCACCCTCGAATCCATGTGGCAAGAGAAGTGTTAAGTGGCTCAAGCGGCCCCATTTGTCTTCAGCACTGGCAATGAATTGGTCCACAATTACCTGTGCCACGTTCCAAAAGTCACCGAACTGGGCTTCCCAGATGACCAATCCATCTGGAGAGTCGAGCGAATAGCCGTATTCAAATCCCAGGACGCCAGCCTCGCACAGGGGACTATTGATTACATCCAGAGTGGCTTGCTCGGGATGCAAGTGTTGCATGGGTGAGTATCGTTGACCATTTTCAGTGTCATGCAAAACACAGTGCCGTTGACTAAATGTACCACGCTCGCAATCCTGTCCACTCAAGCGAACCGGATGCCCTTCAACAAGCAAACTGGCGAAAGCCGCTGACTCTGCGGTTGCCCAATCCAGCTCGCGTTTGCCCTCTGCCATTTCCTGCCGAAGTTCAAGAAATCGCTTCAATTTTCGGTTTAGCGAAAAACCCGTGGGTACTTGAGTTAGCTGGGTGAGGAACTCTTTCGCTTGATCTAGGGTAATCGTTGTTTTGGGATCATCACCTGTGGGTTCCTTACCGCCATAGAAACCCATCCAGTGTCCGCCCATAGTTTGCAAGTCGGAAACATATTCTTCCTGCTGGGCTAGTTCAAATTCTCGCTCAAGTTTGTTTTGGCGAACTTCATCAATGGCATCAGCTTCCTGCCGAGTGATTTCACCCATCTTTAGAAGTCGGAAAAGGTAGCTTTCGCGCACGCTTCTTTGTTGATCGATTGTCTTATACATAAGCGGTTGCGTAAAACGAGGTTCATCGCCTTCGTTGTGACCCCAGCGACGATAGGCGTACATGTCAATCACCACATCGCGTCGAAATTCGCGGCGGAAATCCATGGCAAGACTCACAACTTGAGCGACCGCCTCAGGGTCTTCGCCATTGACGTGAAAAATTGGAATCTGCAGCATCTTGGCTACATCCGTGGCGTAGGTTGTGGAGCGAGATTCTGCGGGTTCGGTCGTGAAGCCAACTTGATTATTCAATATGACGTGCAAAGTACCGCCAGTTGTATAGCCTTTTAATTCACTCATATTCAAGGTTTCTTGCACGATGCCCTCGCCAGCGAAGGCTGCGTCACCATGAATTAGCATCGTCATGAACTTGGAGTGCTTCTTATCTCCTGCGCGATCCTGCTTGGCCCGGCAGCGTCCTTGTGCAACCGTATTCACGAATTCCAAGTGGCTGGGGTTAAAGCACAATGAAATGTGAACTTTGGCTCCGGTCGAGGTTGTCCAATCACTCGAGTACCCCAGATGATAGCGCACGTCTCCTGCTCCACGGTGCATGTCGGGACGTGGATCATCAAACGACCAAAAGATACTTTGCGCGCGCTTGCCCAGAATATTCGCAAGTACATTCAGGCGGCCACGATGGGCCATTGCCAATACGACACCTTCGACCGCATGCTGACCTGCTTTCTCGAGTGCCAAGTCCAACAACGGAATTAAGCTCTCAGCTCCCTCAAGTGAAAAGGTCTTAGCGCCCACAAATTTTCGCCGCACAAATTCTTCGAATATCGCCGCGTCTGCCAATCGCGTGTAAATTCGCATTTGCACTTCGCGAGAAAGCTCCAAACGATTTTGTGAAGATTCCATGCGTCGCTGGAGCCAATCGCGGATAGTGCGATTGTCTATGTGCATGAACTGAGCACCAATACTGCGGCAGTAGGTGGCGCGAAGTTTATCTAGGATTTCACCTAAGGATTTTCCATTGACATACTGCAGGGCCGGGCAATGAAAAGATCGCCTCAAATCTTCTGCGGAAAGCCCATAAGCTTCGGGATTGAGTTCCGCGGGCGGAGGCTGGCGCAAGCCTAGTGGATCCAGCTTCGCCATCAAGTGTCCCCGCACGCGATACTCACGAACCAGGTTATCCACCCGGTCCTGCATTTTGGCCAACCACAGAGCCTCATCTCGCAACGTCTTTGCTTGCTCTGTGGGACCATCTCCGTCAGCGGCGAGGCCGTCAATGTCACTCCCTTCGGCTTGCAAGAGAGAGTCGTTGGCTAACGAAAATTCTTCAAAGTACTTGCGCCAACCAGGTGAGACACTGCTGGGGTCGCGAATGTACCAAATGTACTGGACATAGAGATCATCGATGTAGTCAAGGCTGTAGCTATTCATCTGAGCACTCACACGCGCGCAAGGGTCCGTCCAATGGTTGATTTATCGATAATTACCGTTTACCCAATGAGAACAATCGTACCTTGGGTTCGTAAGGCAGCCTCGGGGTGATCGCAATAACCTGGTGCTTAGCGAGCGACCTCGGAATTTCACGTAGTAACTGGCGCAAATGTCCCAATGGAAACTCACCAGCTAGTTGTGAATCGTCGGTTTCACGTTGAGAAGAACGCTCTAAGTTCGAGCAATCTGTGGTTGAGAGCACTTACAAACCGCTTCTAACGGCAATAGGAGATGGGAAGCTCGCGACTATAGGTAGCATATAGTCCGTTAGCATGGACAACACTTATCGTAGCGGATTGGGTAGCCATGGCTACCACCACGGGGCTGCGCGACTGGTATTCCGGCACAAAAATCTAGATAGGCAGAGGTGTTCAAAAGGCGAATTAGCATCCCGATCAATGCCCCACCAGCATTTCCCAGCCTAGGAAATCGGCGGCTATGGTTCACCACCGTACTTCAGATTGACCGAGCATTTTGGCAGGGCTTTCGTTAGTTCAGCTACCCCCGACTCCGAAATGGCACTTCGAGCGGCGTCGATTTTTTCCAATTTCTTGAGGCCAAATAGTTTTGATAGCCCCTCATCAGATACCGTTGTCGAACCTAAGTGAAGGAAGTTGAGTTCCGGCATTTTGGCTACAGAATCCAATCCCGTGTTCGATACCAAGGTGTTGTCCAGGTTAAGCCATTGCATGTGTTGCAAACCGGCCAAATGCTGCAATCCAACATCCGTAATGGCGTCTCGCCAAAGGTTTAGACGCTCTAGTCCAGACATCTGGGAAACTGGCACGAGGGAATCGTCTCCAAGTTGGCTGCATTCACTGAGATCCAAATCCACGAGGGGCAATTTAGCGATTTTTTCCAGTCCGGCAGTCGAAATAGAAGTCGCGGCCAGTCTTAGTTTTCTTAGTTTGGACCAGTGAGCAATGGTTTCCATGGAATCGTCAGAAACGAGCGTACCTTTGAGGTAAAGTTCAGACAACGATTCAGCAGCCTGAAGATGCTGAAGGCCAACTTCACTGACCCATAGGAAATCTGCGGCCAGCACCCGCAAATCCGGACAGTTGCTCAGAGCCGATAAACCATCGTCGTCAACTCCTGTTTGCTCGTTTGCGCCGCTCATCCTCAATGCTCTCAACTTACTCATACCCGACACGGCAGCAGCTAACTCTGCGTTAGTTACTGGACAAGCCCTTAGATCGAGTTGTTCCAGTCCGCTTAGTTTGCCCACGTGAAACCATCCCTGTTCGGACATCACTGAATTGCCAAGTGCCAGCGACTTGAGCCCCTTAAGCTGCGTCAAGGAATCGGCAAGTTGATCGTTTATTTCCACGGCAACGAGATTAATGGAAGTTATCAGTCCGCTGCTCGCGTCCCGATTAATTTTTGCACCAGCAGATTCCAAGGCCTCAGCCTTTTCGAGCGCTACGGTGGTCTCTACAGACTCTAGTGGAGTCGAAGTAGCGTTCGGTTGGTTACAACCGTTTAACCCCACCAAGCTTCCCACGATCATAACTTGTGTAATCAGAATTGAGGCGGTTCGGATAATAGCTTTGTCAACAAGTATCCAAGCTGGATGCGAACTGCATGACAACGCGTGTCGCATACCATCGCGGGAAGAAGATAGTATTAAATTACTCGTATGTGAGGAACGTGCAGTATTCATAAAGCTCCGTGACCGTTTTGAAAGCTCTTATTCCAGCCAGGAAAAAATTGTAATTATTAGACTTTCCGCTACCCCGAATCTGTCGGCAAAAATATTTCGCTTTATCCCAGTTGAAGTCAAATTGCTGGCATCACGCGTTGCCCCGAAAAGGCAAAAATTGATCGGTGAGAAAGCTTAGTGTACTCCAAGATTAAGTGTTCGTGAAACTACGACATTTACCGATTACTCGATTCACGGAGTCCCGTGCCCAAAGTTGATCAACTCCGAAGATTGCGAGCCGCAAAAAAAGCTCGCAGCGGCTCGACAATATCGGCCCCCGTGTTCAACGTGATCCAGTCCAATCGCATACGCCGAAACATATTTTCCCGTTGCTGATCAAAATGGTGAATTCGCGACGCAAATGCATGGCGAACACGACGACTGCTCGTGTCGACCGAAATCACATGGCCCCTTTCCAAGTCCTGAAATTCGACCCAGCCCATATTGGGCAATTCATCCTCTCTCAGATCGCGAATAATGATGGGAATGACATCGTGCCGACGTCGGGCAATTCGGAGTGTTTGTTCGATTCCCGAATCCAAGAAGTCACTAATCAGAAAAACGACGGCTCGCCGTCGAGCAATTTTTCCCAGGTGCTCCAGTCCGAGATCGATGCGAGTCTGTTGGCTTTGAGGTTCGCAGTTGATCAGTTCTCGAATGACGCGCAAACCGTGCCGGCGGCCCTTCTTAGGAGGTACATAAGTTTCTATTTGATCGGTAAATAGTGTCAGACCTACCTTGTCATTGTTGCGAATGGCCGCGAAGGCAAGCAAGGCTCCTAGCTCGCTGACCAACTCGCGTTTGGTTTGGGTTTGTGTGCCAAAAGAAAGTGAAGCGCTTAAGTCCACCAGTAGGTGAACCGTGAGCTCGCGTTCCTCCCGAAACAGTTTGACATGTGGGGCACCAATGCGAGCAGTGACTTTCCAGTCAATTGCGCGCACATCGTCTCCTTCGTAGTATGGCCGTACCTCCTCGAACTCAACGCCTCTTCCTTTGAAGGCACTGTGGTATTGGCCGCTCAATAAGTCTTCAACAATGTGCGAGGTCCGTAGTTCGAGCCTACGGACTTTTTGCATGAGTTCCGTTGGTAGCATACTTGAATCACGTCCCAAAACGGTCGATCGCAAAAAGCTTGGAGTAAAAATGGTTGGTATTGTGCAAGACGAGTTGGCTAGCCATTTCTCCAAGAACCGATGTGAACTTAAACCCGTGCCCAGATAGTCCGGCCACTACCACAATATGTTTGTGTTCTGGATGATAATCGACGACAAAATGCTCGTCTGGAGTCATCGTGTATAGGCAATTTGCCCGCCGCAGGATTTTTCCGCTGGTCGCGGGCAAATTTGTGGATACGAATGCACGCACGAGTTGTTCATCCAAAGGGTCGGTGTTCTCTGGATCGCAAGGTAGCTCAAGCATTGACAGCTCTTTACCTCCGCTATGGCGAGCCACCTTGAGTCCACCACCGCCGTCTGGGAAACCATAGAAAAAGCCTGCCTCAGTTTCATAGAAAAAGCATGGGAAACCATTCTCCAACCGGTATGAATGATCGGTCGGTTCGAACCAATACATGACTTTGTGCAACACTCTGAGTGGAATGTTGGCGCCCTGCAATATATTGCTAGTCCATGAGCCACCCGCTATCACAAGGGCGCCTGCCGCGAAACGGCAGTCTGGAGTTTCGACTTCTACGCCTGAGGGCGTGGGGCGCCATGATAGGAGCGGCGTTTCGAACCTGAGCTCCGCGCCGAATCGTTCGGCAATGGATAGGTGAGCTTCAACACATGACTCCACGCGAAGAAACCCTGCGTTCCGTTCGACAACGCAGGCATGAGCTGCAGGCACACGCAATTGGGGCCACTGGCTGGTTAGGGCGCGATGTTCCAAAACGTCGAGAGGCAAATCATATTTTCGCGCTGCAGTAACTACACCCGGAATAACTATTCCATTAGAAGGGCCGACCTCAACCAATCCACAACGCACGAATAGAGCTTCGGCGGAATCCTGTTCTAGCTCATCCCAGAGAGTATAAGCACGTAGTAGCAGGGGCACATAATCGGGGTGTTCAAAATATGCCTGCCGAATGACACGGGTTTCTCCATGCGAACTACCCTTGTCGTGCAATCTAGAGTACTGCTCAATTCCCAGGACTTGTAACCCTTGTCGGCTCAGGTGCATGGCCGTTGCACTACCAACGCCTCCAAGTCCTACAACGATTACATCCCAAGTTCGCATACAACGAGTCTCGAAGGTCTAGGGACAAAAAAACCCTGCAATTCGCAAGAATTGCAGGGCTCCTCATGTGCCCAGAACTGGATTTGAACCAGCAAGGGGTTGCCCCCACAACGACCTCAACGTTGCGCGTCTGCCAATTCCGCCACCTGGGCAAGCGAGTTTAGTCTAGGCGCGGGTTTGAATTCGTCAAGTCCCGCCGAGGATGCCTAGACGATGCTCTCGGGACAATTCAAAGAATCTATAAGTAGCAAGGAACTATTTCCTTGAGGGCCTATGGATTTGAACCAAGTTCGATCATACCAAATAAATGGCCACCCACATCATCGTGTTGCCAAGTGCCAGCATATTTATCGCGGTGAAGAACGACCCTAGCCGAAAAGGTTCCGAAGCCGGGCAAGGTCAAGTTGTCTAATGTTAGTACCGGTGTCGTGCCGGCCCATTTTACGTCAAGAGGTACTGGGATTTCCAGGTCGCGTTTACCGTACTTGATGCGCGCAGTGATAATCCATGCATCACCTTCTTCGGCCTTTTCTACTCCCTTGATTTCGTAGGATTCGGCTTCCAGATTAGACAGTGGTTTACCGTCAATGGTAAACATACCGGTAAGTTTGGCCCCAGACATCAATCGCTTAAATTTATCGAATAAAGCAGCTTGCGATTCAGTGTCCTGAATTAATGTCTTTTGGTCTGTTTGCACCGCCGCATTGCGCGGTAATCCATCTTGCGCGCTAACTCGGGTCGTATGCACTAGACCTATAAGAGCTATCAACGTAACGGTAAGGCGAAGTCGCGAAAACATGATAAGGCTCCAAATGAAGTTTCGGTGATAATTCAACCAACAAATTACATAGTTCGACCGCCGTCCACAACCAATAGTTGGCCAGTAACCATCTGCGGAGTTGTGGCAAGAAAGATCACACAGTCTGCCACATCGGATGGTTGCGATGGTCGAGGAATTGGGTAGTCAGCAGTCATCTCCGTTAAGTCCCAGTCGTTATTGCCCTCGCGAATCCAACGCGAATCAATGGGGCCTGGCAGGACTGCATTGACTCGTATCTTTGGTGCCAATGCTTTAGCTAAGGACTTGGTCATGGTGCTCATTGCTCCCTTGCTGGCAGCATAGGCGATGCACGATCCGGAGCCTCCTAGACCAGCTACCGAACTAACATTGACAATGGCGGCCTGCGGTGAGTCGCTTAGCCAATTGCGGGAGGCTCGAGCACAAAAAAATGCTCCCTTTAGGTTAACTGCCAAAATCCGATCCCATTTGTCTTCACTCATCTCGTCCAAGTCCGATAGAGGAATGAAGTGAGTCATGGCAGCGTTATTTACCAGCACATCCAATCGGCCGAAACGTTCGCCGATACTGTCGATCATTTGGCGTACTCGGCTATCGTCAGATACATCGCAGGCAGCCAACATTCCATCGACACCTCGTGATTGTACGTCTACCAGGGTCTGCTCTGCTTCCTCGCGACTACGCGAAAAATTGACTACGACATCGTAGCCACGTTCAGCAAATCCCAGGCAACAAGCGCGGCCAACGCCTGTCCCGCCGCCGGTAACTAAGACCACTGGTCGATTGGAAGCCATGAAATTCCGTACCTTTGTCTAGTGGGAAGGAGGATTCTGCTTTTTCGAGCAAACGATATGTCGCGGCGGTTCTCCTACCGAATTTCTGGGCCAACCTAGATTCCGCCATGAGCCCAGGGCGAGAATTCTCACCAAAATGCAAAATCCCGCGATAGAACCGCCCAAAAATTGAGTGTGGGCTTCATTTTACATATTTGGAAGGCGATTGCATGGGATGCTAAGCTTGACCAAATTTGACTTTCAGCCACAATCGACCGGTCTGGAAAAATTCCTCTGCGCTGCAGTTCCATTGGGTGAACTAGGTTTTTGTGTAGCGAGATGTAGTCTCAGATTGCCAGTGTGCAATTGACAGGCCCCGATAATTGTTCGCTCTCCTTTTTCGAAGTCCTTATAGTTTGCCACCGAATGGTATTTTTTTCTTCATTTAGTTCCCACTCTATGGGTGTGATCATCCTGTATTCGCTAGCGGTTGTGCTAGCTTCGGTATTCGGAGGTTTGTTGCCAGAATGGATTCGCCTCACGCATAACCGCATGCAACTGTTAATCAGTTTCGTGGGCGGCATGATGCTCGGAATTGCCGTCTTTCATATGTTGCCACATGCGCTAGCTATGCTTGGATTGCAGGCAATCAATCAGATCGTATTAAGCATGATGTTAGGGCTCCTAGCCACCTTTTTTTTGCTGCAATTCTTTCATTTCCATCAGCATGGTCCAGCAGATTTTGGTATCGAAGCATCTCCAGACGAAAAACTCAGCCATGATACGGAAACTCTTACTCAGTTATGCTCGGACCATGTTCATCCATGCGATGGTCGGCTTCACCATGAGCATAACTCCACTTCCAACACGCACATCGCTCGTTGGGTGTTGGTCTTAATTGGACTCGGTCTGCATACGATGTTGGACGGCGTGGCTTTGGCTGCTGGAGTCGCGGCGGAAGTGGGACCGGATGAAAACAGTTGGCTACCTGGGCTGGGGATCTTTTTGGCGGTATTGTTGCATAAGCCGCTGGATGCAGTCTCTATTACTTCGCTGATGCATCCAATAGCAAGCGCACATCGTCGTTTGCTTGTGAATATCGGTTTTGCACTCATGTGCCCTCTGGGGGCGGTAATGTTTTGGTTAGGAACGCATGCAAGTGCCAGTTGGTCAACTTCGTTGGCCGGATGGGGGCTGGCTTTTTCATGCGGCGTCTTTATGTGCATCGCACTCAGCGACCTGTTACCAGAGATGGAGTTTCATTCTCACAATAAACTCCCCTTGTCAGGAGCACTGATGATGGGCATTGTCGCGGCTTGGTCGATTGGGTACTTAGAAGGCGAACACGCCCACGTTCACCATGATAGGAATGGTGGTGACGCAGGCGTACAGTGGATCGAGGAACAGAACCACAATCATGACCACGACCATTGATGAGATCGAGTTGGTGGCGGCCTAAACCAACGTCACCATGTGGGTGAACTCACTTTTTGCGACCCGTATCCAATGCAAGCCATCATCAGAGGTTCGCCTGCAGTCATAGATTGCGAAGAAGTGTTGCGGCTTGTGCGATTGTTGAAATGCAGTCTGCGGGAAGTTCGCCAAGCATCGGTAGCATGGGGCCTGTGTTTGCAATCTCAGCCAACTCAACGGCTCGATGTAAAACTCGAATAGGATTTATCTTGTTGCGAAGATCCTCTAGAGGGAAAAACGCCTGACGAATGAGCTGTGCGGTTTCTAAGTCACCCGACTGGATGGCTCGTAGCATTTTCATGCTTTGGGCCGGGTTTACGCATACACAACCGCTAGTGAAACTAACAAACTCAAATTCCTGCAGGTGAGTGATGGCTGGCTGCTCGCCTATGCCACTAACCATGATATTGCTAGGGACTTCAGCTAGTATCTCACGCAGGTAGCTATCATCGCTTGCGTCGTCTCGCACAACCGCGTACTTGATCCAACTAATGATTCCACTACGGTACATTTTGCCGACCACATCTGGTGACAACCAGCGATCATGCTTTAAGTACAGGACGATGGGCTTTCCATAGATATCAACAAAACGTCGAATGCCACTTGCAATACCTGCTGGATCGGCAATGTCCTTTTGGGGCAAAATCATGACAGTCGGAAAATCTAGTTCTTTGATGATCTCTGCTTGATCCAGCATGGTACCGAAAGCAGGCCCTACGGAAGGGATAACCAGAGTCTCTTTGCCAGCAATCTCACTGAGGGTCTGTAGTAGCCGTGCATATTCAGAGAGCCGAACGTGGTATAGAACAGCATTGCCACCGTACAGGAGAGTATTTACTCCGCCGTTCTCAAGATATCGCACTATCTTGAGATTTTCAGCGCTATCGACTCGCAACGCGCCATCTCGCGCTAATGGAGGAACTGATATGACGCTTTCAGCCAATCGGGAGGGAGTGATAATTTGCGTGTCCATGTTGAATACCGTACTAGGTCTTTGGCGTTTGAAACTGAATTAGATTGGTTGGCCTATCTTGGGTCGTTTTCGTGCCTTCAAAAACACGAATGGCTGTGAGCACAAAAACCGCAGGATTGTGGGCGTGCATTTTAAGCTGCACCACGCGATGCTGCGAGTCGGCTACAATGTGCCTACGCTGATTTCTTCTACCACAACTTATTCAATTCCCATGAATTCAGGAAATCTGGAGCCACTTTCGGACGAAGAACGAGCCATTTACGAATGGCAACTCTCCGTGCCTGGGTTCGGTGTGGTTGGCCAAACGAAGCTCAAAGCAGCTACTGCATTGGTTTCCCGCGTAGGGGGCGTGGGCGGACTAGTCGCTTATCAACTTGCCGCTGCGGGTATTGGCAGGCTAATCTTAGCCCATGCAGGAAATGTCAAGTCCAGTGATTTAAACCGCCAACTCCTGATGACATACGATTGGCTTGGCAAGCCGCGGATTGAGTCGATCATTCGTAGGTTAAAGGAGCTAAATCCAAGAGTCGAAATTGTTGGTGTGCCAGAGAATATCAATGTAGACAATGCATCTCGGCTTGTAAGTCAGTCAGATGTCGTCATTGACTGTGCGCCTTTGTTTGAAGAACGCTTCGAATTAAACCGCCAATCCATAGTTCACCGCAAACCCATGGTAGAGTGTGCCATGTATGACCTAGAGGCCCATTTGACAACTTTCATCCCGGGCGTAACGCCCTGCCTAGCGTGTTTGTTGCCGGAAAAGCCACCCACGTGGACTCGTCAATTTCCTGTCTTTGGGGCCGTTGCCGGTAGTGTGGCATGTTTAGCAGCTATGGAAGTCATTAAAGTTATTTCGGGCTTGGGGACACCGCTAAGCGGGAGATTGCTGCGTTATGATTTGAGGACCATGGAGTTTCACCGGTTCGGCATTTCCCGTAAGTCCGATTGTCCAATATGTGGCCATCTGGAAGAGCGAAAATGATGGCTAAAATCAGAATTCCCGCTGCGCTTCGCGCTCATGTTCATGAGCAAATCTATGTTGAAGTACCCAGTGGTACTGTGCGGCAGGCACTGGATTACCTTATTCAAGAATATCCAGCCTTAACTGCCTATCTAACTGACTCTGGCGGAAGTTTACCGGCTCATGTAAACCTCTTTCTCCGGGGTCATCAACTTGAAGATGTGACAGTGCAGCTCAACCCGGGTGATGAGCTGTACATCGCAACCGCTATGGCTGGTGGCTAGCATTTTCGCGTTTGGCCAAGGTCACATCGTTCAATCCGATCTGCTTGCTATGGATTGACTTCATAAAAATAAAACTTTTCTGAAGGTTGAATTACAACCACTAGATGGCTCGAATGTTTCTACTCCCATAGCAACATAACTTCATCAATAAGAAATCTTACTTACCCAACTAATGCGGTAGTTTTTGGAAGGAGAAATTGGCGCGGTGTTTGCAGTTTTCTTGACCCATGGAAGCATTCCAACTTGAAATGAAAATTTATGTGAAGGTCATCTTGACCCTCGCTCATACGATGGCGTACAACATGTGACTTACATGGATGTTGAACATGGCACGGAAGCCTTTTTCAATTCACTTGTTAGTTTCATTTCGGTCTTGACTGGCAAACCATAGTTACCAATTTGTTGAGCCAGAAAGTTACGGAATGCGGCAAATCGTCTCTAGTTGAAGTGAGCAGGGAACCTGACAGCTAGCTCGTTCTTGATTTTAGTAAGTAATTCAGGAAGGCGGCGCTCTGGCAACAATTTGATACTCTTTACTATCTGCCGTTATTACATACTTACTCACACTTGCAGCTGGCATGATGTCGTTGAAACTTGTACCGAGTTGCAGCCAGGAAGAGGTCGATAGCGAAATAGAAAAAGCTTGTGATTTCCTAGAGTCTACTTACGTTGATGGAAATTACTCAAGAATTACCGTCTATCGCCATTGGTCAGTTCACAACCCTACTATTTCTGGAAAGATTGCAAGACCTTCTGCCTATCGATGGTATCTACGTCGGGAACTTACTCGATTGTTGATCAAGGGGGCCGAAATCGTAATCGAAGTTGCGCAGCCCAGGTGTGATTTACATTCTCCGCAATTACTTGACGCCCTCGATGAATCGAACTTTGATCTGACTCGGAAAAAGGTTTTCCTATTTGGGCCCGAGCGAATCGATTTGTCGTTGCAGCGCATTGAGCACTATACTGGAACTGCAGCGGAAGATTTTCAGCGCTATGTTTTGCTGACAAATTATCAGATGCACATGGATGCATTTCGTGGGCTGTATCCACACTGCGTAGCACCCACGCGCCGCGATGTGCAAATGCCTGCCTTGCATGCCAAGAGCGAAAACAATGATGGAATTAGCATTGTCAACATCGGAGTGGGGCCGTCCAATGCAAAGAACTTTACAGATCATCTAGCAGTCCTGCGACCAGACGCCATGTTGATGATTGGCCACTGCGCAGGTGTTCGGAATCATCAAGCGATAGGTGATTTTGTGTTGGCATCTGGCTATATGCGAGACGATCATGTGCTCGATGAAGTGCTACCACAGGCGGTGCCGATCACGCCCAGTTTTCTTCTCAATCGTTACTTGGCCAAGGTGTTGGACGAGCGGCAGTTGCCATATCGGTTCGGTGCTGTGTTTACGACAGCCGATCGAAATTGGGAATTGGCTCTAAGTCGCAAGCTAAAAGACATAAAGGCCAGCCGCTGTATCGGCGTCGACATGGAATCTGCAACGGTGACCGCTAACGGTTTTAGGTATCGCATTCCGTCAGCCACCTTGTTGTGTATTTCGGATAAACCACTACATGGTAGTCCCAAGCTGCCAAAGTCTGCCAATGCTTTTTATCAGGCTACCAAGCATCAACACTTGGAAATCGCGCAGGCCGCCATCATGCTAGCACGGAAAGACTATCCAGATGGTTTGCCAAATAGTGATCTGCGGGCTACAGACGAACCACTCTTAGGTGGCTCAGAATCCTAAGTAGCCTTAAGCAAGCTCAATTGGTGGCCTCTATCGGTCAACGGAAACTTCACGCAGGCACCGTCAAAACGGTGGGAGGCAAAGACAGCGTGTACCATTTCGACGGTTATCGCTGCGTCTCGGCCACAACATAGTGGCTCACGATTGCTATGAATGGCGTCAGCCAAATCGGCGATGGCAATTTCGTGCGAGCTGACTTGTTGGAACAGGCCTTCTCTCGGCTCGTCAACTCCTGGACCTGCCGTGCTAATTGGAAGCCAAGGTGTCGCGTTAAGCTCGTAGGGATTCCCTGTTTGTATTTGAGCCAAGGGGTCGACGTCGATCTTAATGTCGATGATGCCGTTGCTGCCGACGACTTGGAGGCCAAACGCTTTGCTGTTAGTTCGATCGTTGGCCAGTGAATCAAAATATGCAACCAGGCCGTTCTCCATTTCAAATCGCGCGTGCACTTCATCGCCAGCCAGAGGGCCTAAGGCCTCATTGCCATCAATGACATCCGAGCTAGATATCAAGTGCCCTTGCCTTTTGATAAAGGCCGAACATGAAACCGGTCTTCCACACAAGTAATGCATGACGTTGAAGACATGCGTCCCCAAAACCCACAGGTCCTCGCTACCACCCCGCCGATCTCCTTTGCCGCGACCACGAATTTCCAAAACATTTCCGATTGCACCCGCATCTAGCATGTCCTTAACCTTGAACAACACTGGGTGATACCGATTGCGATGTCCAACGGCAATCTTCACATTTCTAGTTTCGGCAGCGGCCAAGACTTCATCGCATTCCATTGGAGTACGGCAAAAAGGTTTTTCGCAGTAAATTCCTTGGGCCCCGTATTGAATGGCCGTCATGATCATGTCATGGTGTTGATCAGGGTGCCGCGGGCAAATGGCTACTATGTCAGGTCTTATTTTCTCGAGCATACTGTGATAGTCAGCAAAGCCTTGGACGTCTCCCAGTAGAGATATTTCCTTGGCCAGACCTGTTGAATCAGAGTCTGCTACGGCGACGACTTCAAACAAGTCCGGTCGGAGTCTCCAGGCTACGTCCAAACCATGGCCATAATTACCTCGACCTGTACTGCCAATGACTCCTACACGCAACGATGATTTAGCACTGGCTTGTTCGAATGGTTCTGCCCCAGTCGAGGAAGTAGCTGTGAGTAGACCCGAAAGACCTAAGGACGTTGCGCTAGCGCCGATGAAGTGTCTACGGTCCATTTACAATCTGCCTTATCAAGAGTTGGATTTCTTCAATGCCAGTGTTACACAACGCGCGCCAAACTTAAGCTTTCCATTCCCCGGCTTGGTAAAACTCCTCGACTACATCCAGTAGGCGATCGGGACCATCACGTATGACATCGACCACAGGTAAACCAAGTTCCTTCTCCAGACGCGACGATAACCGTTCGGCTTCCATGGGATTCAGCTTTCGTCCATTCATGGCGAAACCAAGTGTGCGGCAGGGCTGGTAAATGCTGCCCATTGTTTCGAAAAGCAGTTGTTGCTGTCGTAGCCCTGGCAGTACGACGTGTTCTAAGCCTCCGACCGTTTCGCGGCCAGCCTCAAAAACAAATACCAAGCCATGCGGCAAGCAACCATGTAGTAATCCGAGGGTCACTGCAGAATAGGATGGATGGACTAGGCTGCCCTGCCCTTCAACTACGATTATTTCATGATGCTGGTTATCCAACACCAATCGCTCAGCAGCACCACTTACAAAGTCGGCGACTATGCAATCGATTGGAAGGCCGGCGCCGCTAACCATAATTCCTGTTTGCCCGGTAGCTACGAATTGTGCATCTCGACCACGAGCAGCTAATCCTCGTGCCAACTCCAGGCTGACAACCATCTTACCAACGCTGCAATCGTGTCCCACTGTGTGGATGCGCAGGCAACTGGGATTTAAGCCAGTGCGTTTGGCTATGTCGCGAAAATTGTTTTTCCTTACATCAGTAACTTGCACTCCTCGGGCGTTAGCTGCCTGCATTATTTCTGGATCACTGGACAAGAAATCGTGGAGGCCACTCAGGATGTTCATGCCTCGCTCGATAGCCTGCAGAACTACGGATTTCCATGCAGCAGGAATTTTGCCTCCAGGAGGTGCGATACCAATCACTAAGGTGTCGGCACTCGGAGCTTCATTCAGGTCACCAATTACCGGAGTCTGTCCACCAACTTCGAGCAGATCTGCGGCGACTCGACCGGCCTGTTCGGGATCAAAAACTGCGACGCATTCGTCGGGGCAGTAGCGCAGTAAACCAGTTGCTGTTTTGGCGGTGCGGGGATTGGAGAATCCCCAGGTTAAGAGCACTAACTTGCGGGCCATTTGTTGATATTTCAAGAAAGGAAGAATCGGTCGAATCGAAGTAGCTTTTGCTATTGTACAGTGGTGGTTAAGGAGCACCTGAAAGTGCTGTTGCAAACGCGACAGCGTGACTTTTGCAGTGCGTAATGCTGATCAGAATCTCCGCAATGCCCTGCTGTGTGGCTATGCGGTAGGCAATGCCCTCAAGGTGAATGATGGGGCGGCCACCGGTCTGGTTGATCACTTCAATATCTGTCCATTGAATGCCATGGGCCCAGCCAGTGCCTAGAGCTTTGAGTACTGCCTCTTTTGCAGCCCAACGTCCGGCATAGTGTTGGCAACTTGCCTTTCTCTGGCCGCAATAATCAATTTCACGGGCTGTATAGACGCGAGTCAGAAACAACTCGCCGTGCTTCTCGATCATCTGTTTGATGCGAGCACATTCTATAATGTCGGTGCCGATACCCAGTACCTGTCCAGTGGGAATAGATGTGCTACTAACGGGGCTCATGTGGTGTACTCAGAATTAAAACGCACATATTCTACTGTCAAGTCGCTCGTCCAGTGATGGCATTCGCCCGGACCATCTCCAATCGTTAATTCAATAACCGTATTGAAATTATCTCGGATGGCTTGGCTAGCAACCTTGGTATCGAAGCTCAGGGGTTCGCCTGCAGCAAAGAGTGCAATGCCATTTAGCGTCAAGGACAATTTGGAGATGGTGATGGGAACGTTTGCGTATCCAGCAGCTGATACAATACGGCCCCAATTCGGATCACCTCCGTAAATAGCCGACTTGACTAAATTGCTGCTCGCAACTTCTTTGGCAACTCGTCGAGCATCTTGCTCGTTGTTGGCGCCTCGCACGCAGATCTCGATTAGATGTGTGGCTCCTTCGCCATCGGCAGGGATTTTCTTGGCCAGCTCGATGCACATACTTTGCAAATGCTCAGCAAATTCGGCCAGCTCCGATTCAGTCAACGGAGCACCTCCCGCTTGCCCGTTGGCCATTAGAAGCATCGTATCGTTAGTGCTAGTATGCCCTTCGACACTTATGTTGTTGAATGAGACATTGGCGGCCGTAGTCAGAAGTTGTTGGGCCTGCGGAGATGTCAATGGAGCGTCAGTCAGAATGCAACACAGCATTGTGGCCATGTTGGGTCCAATCATTCCCGCACCCTTGGCCATGCCTGCGATGCGGATTTCTCTAGACCCTAGCTGGCAACTGCGAGATGTTATCTTTCGCCCGGCATCCGTTGTCAGAATGCCATCTGCTGCTGCCAAGAAGCCGTCTGTCGAGGAGGATAGCGTCTGGCTGGCAGCGAGAATGCCTTTCTCCACTTTGTCCATGGGCAGAAACTTACCGATTACACCGGTACTCATAACCAAAACGTCCGCAGACTCCATGTCGGGCATTGAGCCTGAAACTAATTCACACATGTTGTTGGCATCGCGATCACCTTGTGCTCCCGTACATGCATTGGCATTACCACTGTTGATGACAATGGCGCGAGCATGACTCATCGGTGTTCGCGAGCGGCATAATACTACGGGAGCTGCGACGACTTGATTCTGTGTATATACGCCAGCCGCAACGGCTGGAACATTCGATACAAGTAAAGATACGTCCTTCGTGTTAGGTCGAGCTTTAATGTTTGCCGAAACTCCGGCAAACTGATATCCACGCGGAATTGTTATGTCCATAGTTTTCCTAAAGTTTGAGATACTCAAGACTCATATTGCTGACGTTGCTCGGATACTGCGATCCTCGGATTCTGGGATTGATCGGAATCTACAGCGGTTATGCACCGAGTCCAAGTGACTGGTCAAGTCCATACATGACATTCAGGCATTGCACGGCGGCACCGGAAGCACCCTTGATTAGGTTGTCCAGTACAGACAACAAAATAACCCAAGAATCATTTTCACGAACGGTAATATCACAATAATTTGTACCCGTTACGTGTTTAGTAGCTGGAAGATGCCCCACCACGCGCACGAACGGGGCATCCCGATAGAAATTCTCTAGGCACATACGCAAGCTGTTGGCTGTAGCGCCAGAACAGGGACGACAGTAAACTGTGGACAATATCCCTCGGTCCATTGGTACTAGGTGAGGCGTAAAGATTAAGTTAGGTGTTGTACCTGTGAATCGAGCAATAATATCGACAATTTCCGGTTGATGCCGATGGGTGCCAACACCATAGGCGGCAAAGGATTCGTTAACCTCCGGAAATAAATTGCCGATTTTGGGTGTGCGGCCAGCTCCGCTAACGCCGCTTTTTGAATCAACAATAATACTGGACGTATCAATCAGTCCCTCTCGGACGAGTGGGGCAAGAGGCAGGATCGCGCTGGTCGGATAACAACCCGGATTGGCGATTAGATTCGATTCTCGAATTTGGTCTTCAAACAACTCTGGTAAACCATAAGGTGTGATTCCAAGCCGTCCTGGATCGGGATGCTTTTCTCCGTACCATTTCTGATAAAGATCTGCGTTGGATAATCGATAATCAGCACTCAAGTCAATTACTCGGCAGTCTCGATCTAGGAGCTCGCATACGATTGGTGCCGAAGCGGCATGTGGTAGGCAGCAAAAAGCAACGTCACAACGATTGGCAATCTGCGTTGGCGAAAGATCTTCCACCAAAACGTGAACACGACCAGTGAACTGCGGATGCATCTGCGCCAAAGTTGAGCCGTCTGCCTGACGACTTGTGGCAGCCGTGATTTGAACGTGTGGATGACGTAGCAATAACCGAATCGCCTCGATTGCGGTATATCCGGAACAGCCAACGATACCAACTCTTATCATTTCAAATTTCAATTAAGGGAGAATGATGCTGCCAGCAAGTAAATGTGCAATAGTGAAATTTTTTGGCGGTGAATCACTTTGATTGTATCAATCCCTTGTGTCCTTACTTAGGGGGTACGTCAATTCGCCAAATCATTGCGGCCAAGGCCGTCATTTACCGGGTGTTACGCGGACGAAAGGCTACAATTCCGAGTTTTTTTCCGGACCAGGGAGCGAACCCCTGCGCCTCACCTCTTTAGCTTCAACAGGCGAGTCGCTGGCCGAGAGGGTTGGTTGATTTAATAATCGTGGCGTGTGAGCGGCCGGGAATCAGCCAGTGCCCGTACCTTTGCGGCCAGCGGCTCACCCTTGATTGTGATTTCAGATGAGTGGCGAATTGCTTGCGAAATCACGGCTGCGCAAAGTTTTCAGATTAGAGGCAGTTTCGGCGGGGTACTTACCTCCCTAATCCAAGCATGCGAGGAAGATTGGGACGGCAGTGCCTCTCTTGCTTACAAAAAAGAGCGGCGCGGCTTGAGAGTTAAAGCGATATTCGTTTGAATCTGAATGTCGGTTACAATTCACGCGAAATCGCGTTTACGCTTAACTGCGTTGGCAGGGAGCCAAAGCATCAACTTCCTCCGAACTCTTTTGAGATTGAGAACATGAGTCATCACAGTCCCGGATATAGTTTGACAATTCGTCTGCGCTACCCAGACAGGCCGGGATTATTAGGGAGAATTACTTCGGTAATTGGCGAAGCCGATGGCTTGATTGGTGCAATCGATGTTGTCGATTCCCGTGAGGGCAAGATTACTCGAGACTTTGCTGTCAGCGCCACAACCGTCAACCATGGAAAGGCCATCGTTGAGCGTCTCAAGAGTTCCCAGGATTGGGAAGTTGTCAATGTTTCGGACCGAGTATTTTTGATGCACTTAGGGGGCAAACTGGAGATATCCCCCCGAGCACCACTTAAGACGCGCGATGATTTATCGATGGCTTATACACCCGGAGTGGCCAGAATTTGCCAGGCTATTGCTGAAGACCCCGAGAGCGCCTTTTCGTTGACCGTCAAGCGCAACATGGTAGCAGTTGTCAGCGATGGATCGGCAATTCTCGGACTCGGGAACCTCGGCCCAAAAGCAGCTATGCCAGTGATGGAGGGTAAGGCAATCCTATTCAAGGAATTTGGAGGAGTGGATGCGTTTCCAATTTGCTTGGATACGCAGGACACAGAGAAAATTATTGAAACGGTACGTTATATTGCACCCGGATTTGGCGGCATCAACCTTGAAGATATCTCAGCCCCGCGGTGTGTTGAAATCGAAGAGCGACTGGAGGCGGAGCTAGAGATCCCCGTATTCCACGATGATCAACATGGTACCGCCATAGTGGTACTGGCAGCTCTGACGAATGCACTAAGATTTACGCAGCAAAAGATGAAGGATATTCGCGTCGTGATCAATGGTGCAGGTGCGGCCGGAGTGGCTATTACCAAACTTCTGGCAGCGGTCGGCGTTGAGGATATGATAGTTTGTGATCGAAGCGGCGCGATTCATCGACAACGCGGACAACTCAACGACTTGAAGGTTTGGTTAGCAGAGAACACAAATCGTCAGCAACAATCAGGCCCGCTGAGCGAAATTATTTCTGGTGCCGACGTGTTTATTGGAGTCTCATCCCGGGATGTACTGTCGGTCCAAGATGTTCAGCGCATGAATCGTGATCCCATTGTATTTGCACTGGCCAATCCCGACCCGGAAATCCAACCCCATTTGGTTCAAGGCTTGGTGAGGATAATGGCTACCGGACGATCAGATTACCCAAATCAAATCAACAACGTTCTTTGTTTTCCTGGCCTGTTCCGTGGACTGTTGGATGTTCGTGCTAGGGAGGTGAACTTGGATATGAAGGTGGCTGCTGCTCAAGCAATCGCCAACGCGATCCCCGAAAATGACCTGATGGCAGATTACATAATTCCAAGTGTATTTGATCGACGTGTTGCTGCTTCTGTAGCTGAAGCCGTTTCCAGAGTGGCCATAGAAACTGGCTCAGCTCGCCGCGGACAGGTACCGGGTCTAGCGGCTTTGAGTACGGCCGCCGCTAGTTCTGTTTGAGGCCGGATGCCACTTGAATCTAAAGTAAATCATTTACTCGGCCCGACAGAATCGTAGGCCATAGTGCGGCATCCGCGATTGCTGAATGCTGATTGCTGAATTAAAGACTGCTCTTGCGAAGTCTCTTGCGAGGGGCGTCCGCGGAAGCGTCTGGTGGCGGAGTACCGAACGCCCAATGTCCATATTTCCGCGCAATGTCCATTCAAATCAGCAGCCGATTCTGCCTGCCGCTTCGAGTTCAAGGAGCCATTTTTTGCGAGGCAAACCACCAGCATAACCCGTCAGGCTTCCGTCCGACCCAATGACTCGGTGGCAGGGAACGATGATGGCCAGCTGGTTCATGCCATTGGCTCTCGCTACGGCGCGAATGGCCTGAGGATTGCCAATTGCTTCGGCCTGCTCTTTGTACGAACGCGTTTCTCCATATTCGATGGAGCGCAACTCGTTCCAAACGGCCAGTCGAAAATCGGAACCGATCATACGAATGGGTGTTTGGAATATCTGCAACGTGCCGGCGAAGTATGCTTTCAATTCCCGATCGATAGCATCAATGGGCGATGTTCGACCGGGGACAATCGCTCCATTTTGCTGTTGGCGCAATTGTTCGACCTCGCGTTCGAGACCTCGTCGGTCTACGAATTCCAACAGAAGTAGGGCTTCCTCGTCCGCGATCGCAAGCATGGCGCCGAGTGGCGAGTCAATCCAATCCGCCGTCAGAATATGCTGCTTGCCACGATCGGGAAGAGTTCCCATGATTTTCGAAAACGCATCTCGAAAACCGCTACGCGACTCGTAGCCCACGCCAACTTGTGCGTCGATCATACGCTTACCATTACGAATTGCGTCGAACGCCAGTCCCATGCGGCGGGCGCGTGCATATCCGACAAAGGTCATTCCGAAACGTTTCTTGAATTGTCTGCGAACGGTGGATGCGTCGACACCCAGACTGCGAAAGTCCGCATCGCGCCATCGCTTTTCCGGCGAAGCTTCCACCGCATTCACCAACTTCTTAACCAGCGCCGACTCATGGTTGGGCAGCTCCATTGGTCGGCAACGTTTGCACGGTCGGTATCCGGCCAACAACGCGTCGCGTGCCGATTCAAAGAACTCACAACTATTTCGTTTCGGCTTTTTTGCGGGACAGGTGGGACGGCAGAAAATGCGCGTACTCTTGATCCCGGCGAAAAAGATGCCTTCGTAGGAGGAATCACGCTCGACGAGAGCCTGATAATATTCGTCCATTCTTTCGGTGCATCCGTTTGTCGTGCTCACGCTTGAGGCTTTCTAATCATTGAATTGAACCATTCGACGCCTAGCTGCAAAACAATCTACAAGCCAGGCCGAGATTCTACCGTCGAAATCCGGGCATCGAATTCGAAATCACTCAGAAACTCGCCGAAGTAGCCCTCACGCTCCCAAGTGAGGATGCTCGACCACAGAGTCGCAATGCGGCCAGGAGGGGGCGAATTACCTCACATGATGTTGCTTAGTAAGTAACTTACCTTCCAGGTACGGAGCTCACCCATAAAGAATGACATTGATCTGCTCAACTTACAAAATGACCGTGAGAGATCTTGAACTCGAATTATCACTGGATAGTTATGGTTGTGAGCCGCGTGAGCGGCCGCGCGGCGCGTTGGTATAGGTGAGCCGCGACGCGTAAGCGGCCGGGTGTGTGTGCTGCCTGATGCCGTTACGGTCCTCGGTTCACCACACAAAACCATCATCGTTGCCGGCGTTCAGCCGGTTCCGGGGTTTGGGCTGTTGTGCAAGATCGCTCGGTCAATGGAACTTGGTTGCAACGACGTGTTCTGGCTCCTTGGACCCACTGGTATTCCTCGAACTTGAACTCGTATTCAGCATCGAGGCCTCTTACTCTTACTCGTTCCCGTTATCTTACTCGTGCTCGTGCTAGAATCCGTCGTCGGCAGCGCTGTTGTCCGCAGTTGCATCGCACAAACGGCTCAGAGCGCACAATCGTGAATCTGCAGCGACAATCTAAGCACTTCAGCTAGTATCGTCGGATCTATATCGGCTATACTGTCTTCAAGTACGTTGTCCTATCAAATCACGCAAATACCGATGAAGCTCTCGCTATTACTTGATGATGTTTGAATACGAAGGCTCCCGAGGAGAATTCTTAAAACTCCTCGCCGAATTCGGCGAAGAACCCGCGTTTATTGCACGTGGACTTGCACCGCAAATTGCATTGGATGATTTTATTCGGTCTTGCCGCACCCAGCGCGAAGAAATGCTCGAGTGGCCAAAACGCCATTACGCTGATTTATATTGCCGGGTTGGAGGCGATTGGATGAGATTAAAGCGAAATTTTGCTTCAATTGATGAAATCGGTAAGCTCAAACTCCTGCACAACGAGCTTTCATCTGACCGAACAATTAGTGCAAACGTATTCCAAACAAATGGTTCTGCGCTGCGTCAATTCGTTAAATCGGCAAGAAACTTCAACAAACATTGGAAGGCTTTTCTTGAAAACGTCTCACTCGATCCCGTGAACAAACCCCGACGAGATTACAATGAATTTTATCTTGTCGAAAAAGGCTGCGCGTTCGATCGGCCGATGAATGAAAACGATTTTGTCACGCTTGAAATGATCAACCGAGACTTACTGTGGCAAACCTTCCCATTGCTAAATCTTCCAGATCTTACGTGACGCGAATGATCTCGCTCAACGGCATTAAAACCAAGACGTCGGATAACAAAAAAAATGCACGCGAGTTGCGGATCTCGCGTTTCCTGATGGTAAGTCACTTGGCCGCAACCGCGTGATCTTAGTCGTTCGTCGAAGGAGATTTCTGCCACCAATGGAATTCGAAACTGCGATTGAGAGATTATCGTTTCATAGTGGTACGAATCCGGCGACTGACGATCCGCGTTGGGACAACGGCTTTCTTCAATCGTTACGGCCGTATTCTGGAAAACTAAATGAAGACGCGTGGAATGATCTTCTCGAGTGCCTCGAAGCCGTTTCGGACCATTTGACGCATGCGCCGACTCTTGATCGCCGACTTATGAATTCGCTTTGGGGCATTTGTCATCTTGCGCGTGCGTGGGGTGTTCACGAGGACGGAATGCTAATGCGAAATCGACTCATTACACCAGCCGATCGACTGAAACTTGATGATTGGCTTTGCACACTATCCGACCGAATCGCAATGATGCTCGACACAGGAGAGGGTACTGTTCACGATCCCAATTGATCTCATAGTTCGCAGGCTCCACAGAACAATCGACGAACAAAAAGATGGACGCGGTTGCGGTCGCGTGTTTCCTGATGGTAAGTCACGTGACCGCAACCGCGTGATTTTGGACGTTCGTCAGTCAAGGAAGATCGAAATGGCCGGTCGAGGTGTTCAAACTCGGCAGATTTCTCTACCATGATTACTTGAGACATTTTCTTCGTTCCTCGAAAGGACGCGCCGAATGCTCACTCGAACGCTTACGATTCTCGTCGCTCTAATGGTGCTATCCAACGGTTACCTATTTTCCCAAGAACCGACTCGGTTTTCTCGCGAGAAACAGACTCGAGTCATCACGCTCGAAATGTCCGGCGAACTAGCGAAAGAATATATAAAAATCACTGGACCTATCGACGGCGATGAAATCACGGGCAACTTCAATATAACGAGAACTGCCTTCATTGCTGATCATCTTGAGAACGACCAAGTTCGAATCGAACACAGTGCTCACGTAGCGAGTGAAGGAAGTCAATATCGGCTTGTGACTCTGACTGCGACCGTCGACGAGAAGAACCTACGGTCATTGGTGAGAACTGTATTGGTGGGAGATTTTGCGTTCTCCGATTCACCTGATGCCAATGAGTCGGGCAAATCACCTATTATGAGTACTCGACACATCTCTGCTACGCAATTGTCGCTTACCGAACTCAAGGGTGTAAAACTACGGAGTTGGACGCTGGAATCTGAAATTGGTGACTAGCTGGCAGGTGCCGAAAACTGACGACCCAAGTGTTGAACGGTAATTCCGGTGGCCGTCTCACTTTGCACAACGAGTCAACTCCCGGAACACCGTGAACACAATCGTAATTTGGCATTAGGCCACTCATGCAGTTCCTAATTGAGCAAATCGTGGGCGTAACGCTTCCAATCCATCCGTTTCGATGGACTGAGGTAGTAAATCATTTGCGGCGTTCTGAAGGATGGGTGCCTCCAATGATGATTATTGCATCGTTCGGAGTCCTCGTAGGCATCAATGCAGGATTCGGCCTCTTCGGAAACAATGGATTCGTTCGAGTTGCAAACTACGTCGCAATTTCCACTTGGTATATGGTTTCGACGATTGCG
>JAGQOY010000086.1 GCA_020427005.1 Planctomycetales bacterium | reverse complement strand
GTAAGTGAGGGATTCTTGTTAGGTCCCTCGCTTACGATTCGGGTTAGGATTGGTAGATTTATTTCTGCCGCTCGCCTTACTGAGCTTCAAAGTTAGCAGCAATATACCCTATTTACAACTTCTCCGATGGACTGGAGTAAGACTGTGTCGCTTCGCAGCTTGTTGAACGAGATGACTTGAGACGCCCCAACACGATTGCGACCAGACAGTTTCGACTTCAATCCTTGAAATGGACGGTTTCTAGGGCTACTGTGACGGACAATTTGGACAGATTCAAAAAAGGAAAGAAGGCTAATGCTGTCTACACCAAAACACCACGAAATTGACCATCACACGATCAAGCTAATCGTGGGCGTCATCGCAGTTTCATTGGCAAGCGTCACAGGGCTACTGACGGAAAACAACATTACTTCGGTCAGTGCTTCATATCACGCTGGAGGCTGGGCACGTGACTATTTTGTAGGTTCGTTGTTTGCCATTTTTGCTTTTTTGCTGGCGTATAATGGCTACAGCCGCATCGAAATGATCCTCAGTAAAGTCGCGGCCATTGCAGCCCTGGGCGTTGCCATGTTCCCGTGTCAATGTGAGAGCCACCAGGAGATCGTGCCTGCAGTACACGGAGTGTGTGCCGCAGTGATGTTCTTGATTCTAGCCATCTTCTGCTACCTTTTCCGCCAGCGTGCGCAAGCCAAGCCAAACGATGAGGCAAAACGGCGTTCCTTTATTTATTCTTGTTGCGGTATCGCAATTGTCATTTCCATTGTTGTTTTGGGAATTGATAGCCTGAGTGGTGGAGCCATTAGCTCCGGTTTTGAACGTCTAACGTACTTTGGGGAAATGGTCGGACTAGTTTCCTTTGGCATTGCTTGGCTAGCGGCAAGCCGAGTTTTCCCGATGATTACTCATGCCGATGAGCGTTTCCATCCCTTTGGTTGATGGACCTCCGAACTTCCACGATCATGTCCTGCAATTAGGACTTTTCAAGATCCGTAGTTGCTTCTGCGGAGAAACATGGTTTGCAGTCATTTCTGAGACAAGACAGCATTCCTCGGCTATTCAAAGTTGCCCGTTGGGAATTCGTAGAAATATAGTGATCACTCATGCAGAACACCTCTGCTGGGCTGTTCAACCAGCCGCAATCGCTGTCGGACCTATGGTTGCAACACGGATCTCGAGTTGACATGCACTGATCTGATCTGGTACCCCCACACTAATCCTGGTATGGCCACTCATCCTTGATGGCGATTGCATTTACTTTATGAGCTAAACAATCAGAACAGGACCCTTAAGAACTGGTGCCCGGTCGCATGTGGAGTAAAAGCAGGTTTACTACCCATTTTTGGATTCTCTCACTCTCTATTTTGGCAACATGCCCGCTGTTCGGCTCCTTAGGTTGCAGAACGTCTGTACCTATACATACTTGGAAGCCCGCCATTTCAGACCTGGGAAATGCTTACAAGATCGCTATTTCTCCGATCGCCGGCGACACACGCATTGCAAAAGCCATTGAAGACCAGCTTTTGCTTCAAAGGCCACAGGCCATAGGCGATATGTGGGTCTATTCTCCGGCGCAACTTGTGAATATGGATTCTTACGTCCAATTGGCGTCCACTTCGGCAGCAGCGAAGTCGGAGTTGATAACACTCGACATCGCCCGAAATCATGGAATCGACGTCCTTTTACAAGGCGAGATCCTGCAAGCCGATATCGAGCCGACCGAGGAAAACGCAATAAGCGAACCGCCTGTGAACATGAATCAGGCGTTTTTCTCCCAGCCCGCTTCCGATGACGAGATCAAGGAGAGCGTCGTTATGTGCTGGAAAGCTGTTTCAGTGGGAAGTGGCGAATTGCTGGGTATTAAGATTTTTCGATTGAATACGGAAGATGCCAGGCGCTTGTATCCTGAGTACTTTCAAGGACAGACCGACGCAACGCAGGGATTGTTGACGGCGGTCGCAGCGGAGAGCTGGCAAATTGTCTCTCCCTCAGTTCAGTCTGAAGAGGTGCGCCTTGCTCGCCCGTGGTTACAACCTGGAGCGTGGCTTACACGTCGAGGCGTAAAAGCTGCCAGGCAAGGCCAATGGCAATTGGCCAGAACATACTGGGAACGTGTGGTCGAGAAATATCCATTCTCGGCTCCAGCCCAACATAACTTGGCGATAGCCATGGCTGCAGAAGAAGATTTTGAAGGAGCCAAACGCCAGTTGTCAAAGGCGCGGGGCTTTTTTGCGAGAGGACTTCCCAATGAGTCTTTGTTTTGGATTGATAGCCACCATCGACAATATCACCAAGCTCATGGGTTACCCCGACCTGCACAGGGTTGGGCATTTCCAGATCCCACGACTCCAGAGGACATCGAACATGTAGAACCGCTGGATTTGGCCAAGATGCCCTGGTGGACTGCTATTCCTTTTACTCCGCAAAGCTTTTGAGACTCTGAAGTTGAAAGCAGTAGTCAAAGGTAGCAATATCGCGCTACTTGGCTTGGGATAAACGAGCTTTCAGCGCCTCTAATTGCAACTGAAGTGGCTCATTGGCAATCTCTTGAAGTTCCACAATTAAGGAAATAGCAGCTTCTATTTGACCGCTAGCAGCTAACTGTTGAATGCGAGGGAATTCGTTGTAGGCCCGTTGATAGCCCACAAATCGTTCACCGAATTCCTCTTGATTCCAGGTTCCGTCGAGCACTTGCTGCAACGTTTCTTCGAAATCTGCGTGGGATCCCATCCATTCAACCCGCCCTGTTTTTCCAACAATGCAGAGCGTTGGGATCGCCCTTGTGCCGGATGCAACCATATACGCTCGAAAAGTCTGGTCGCTCTGATCTACTCCAATCGAGATTGTCTGACTCATTTCCCGAATTCGCTCACCGATTCCTTTGTTGTTATTCGAAGCTGGAGATGGTAGTTGTTGAACAAACTTCGAGACGTCGTCGAGACTCTCTCTAGTAACTGCAATAATACTCAATTCTTCAACCCCAATGTTTTTTTGCAGTTCAACTAGCTTGGGCATTTGTTCGAGGCACGGAGCGCACCAAGTAGCCCAAAAGTCGATGACATACACCTTGCCATCACCAAACTGAATCGGCTTTGTCGGTTTGGTTAACCAATGCATAATTTCAACTGGTGGAGCTGCCATTCCAATTTGGAAGTCCGCAGGTCTTTGCCAGGCATCCAAGTCGGACTCTTTTACTAGAACGACCTCCATCTCGTGTTGCCCCGTGATAGTCGTCATTACCAGCTGTTCCATGCCCGCTATTTTAAGCCGAATCTGTTCCGAGCCGTTTAGGTTTTTGAATTCAAATTCATTGTCTCCTCGAGAAACGAGCTTCCAGCTGAGTGTGTTTGGGTAGCCGTCTTGCACGATAGTGATTTCGTTCGCGCTGAGCATGTAGCGAATTTGCTTCATGCGGCCAAGCCGCAGTTCGATCTGTGAAGAGTCCATTCCCGCAGCCCGCATATCAGCCGCAAGTTTATCGAAATCCAATTTCCAAGTCCCATAGATTGAATCCTGGGCGCTCAGCCCAGTTGCAACTATTCCAACCACTCCCAACGACCAAATAGTAACTTGTTTGAAAACATTCATGAGGTAACTCAGCGTCCCTTGTTAAAAGTTCAAGCACGTTTTTTGAGGAGCCTACCGGCCTTGCCTATCCTACTGGAATTCTGTCAATAATTGTTGAGCAAATTCGAAGTGGCTCGAGTCAGTTGACTTTTCTTGCCTTGGGAAGGCTGGAATCTTTTGCTCACTAGCAGCAGTGGCCAAGATTGAATTGTCTAGTATATGCCTTTAGCATCGCTCAAACTACACGTGTATTCTGGCATTGATAGTACTCGTACTCGAACTTCCTGGAGTCAAGTTCTTTTGGCAATGGGCTGGTACGGTCAGAAGAAAAAGGGTGCCACTGGCTTTGCCAGTGCCTAAATGAGTCCAAACTAACACTCGGAAGCTGGCCCCATGGCAGCTCAGCGAGTCAGTCGCAGTCAGTGAGTCCTTGGGCCCATCCCTCATTTGCCAATATAACGAGACTTGGCAATTCCAACCGTTTGAAAGAATGCACTGGCTTAGCCAGTGTAGTTTCGAGCAAAGCTTCCGCATCTAATCGATGTCCGAATGGCAACCTGGAGAACTGATGGTGTAGAGGATGGTTCTGGAAATGTCCGCACAAGTGCGAGTCGCACAGACCGATAGCATGTGATTTTACGGAGTTCACTGATCAAACAGGCGAGAATACGCTACTCTTACGTCAAACCTGCTCTAAAGAAAGATTGCCGTTTATGGCTGCCCTGCATTTTTATTTAAAATTGCTGCAAGGCAGCAAAGCAAAAATCGTACAGATGGCTTGATTCGTGGTGGTTCTGTACAGGCTTCCGGCGTACTATTATGGCGATTTGATTAACCGAGAGATAACAAACAAATTGTGTCGTCTGTGAAGCACACTGGCATAGCTAGTACCACCCATCGATTGATGTTACACCATAACCCAATCCACCCGGAACCGCCTGAACGCTAGATAGCCTAACCGCTTGTTTCGACGCCACGCTCAAATTTTTCGTAGGACAATCATGAGTCGCAATTTCAAATTCTCCGTCTTGACTGTAGTCCAAGCGTTGTGTTGGTTGTGTGTGCCCATTGACTCGTGTCAGGCGGAAGAGCGACCCAGATACAATGTGTTGTTCATCATTGCAGACGACCTTACTTCAACTGCTTTGTCGTGCTACGGTAATACGGTTTGCAAAACGCCAAATATCGATGCTTTAGCGGCCCGCGGAATGCGATTTACACATGCATATTGCCAAGGAACCTATTGTGGGCCTTCACGCGCATCATTCATGTCGGGCTATTACCCGCACGCCGTCGGCGAGTTAGGGTATAAGAATCCGCGACCCTTGATCGGCGATCGCGAAACTTGGTCACAGGCCTTCAAGAACCAGGGATACTATGCTGCACGTGTCAGTAAAATTTTTCACATGGGGGTACCAGGTGGAATCGAAATTGGTGGAGATGGCCGTGATCACGATGGTGGCAATGGGGCAGATGATGAACTTTCCTGGACGGAGCGATTCAATAGTCCAGGGCCGGAGTGGCGTGCATTGGGAGACGGTGAAACGTTGGAAGGGAATCCGGATGGCAAATTGCCGGTCAAAGGGGGCAATACCTTCGTGGTGGTTGAAGCCGATGGAGACGATTCCGTGCATTCGGACGGACGGACAGCTCAGACTGCCATAGAGCTACTTAGGCAGCGCAGGATCGCAAATGAAAATCATCAGAACGCGTCGGATAGTGGCGTCCCGTTTTGGCTTGGGGTCGGCTTTGTGCGTCCCCATGTGCCATTTGTTGCACCTCGTAAATACTTTGAGAACATTAAACCCTATGATGGCCTCACGTTACCGGCTAAGGTGGAGAACGACTGGGACGACATTCCCAGCAGCGGCATAAATTACAAGACGAGTCGGAATATGCAAATGGATTTGCGCCGCCAACGGAAAGCACTGGGTGGCTACTTTGCAGCCGTGCAGTTTATGGATGCTCAGGTTGGAAAGGTGTTAGCTGAGCTCGCCTCTAGCAAACTAGCTGACAATACGATCGTCGTATTCACTAGCGACCACGGATATCACTTAGGGGAACACGATTTTTGGGCGAAAGTCAGCCTGCATGAGGAATCTGCCTCTGTACCCCTGATCATTTCTGTTCCGGGGAAAGCCTCAGGTGTCTCTGACAGCCTCGTGGAGTTGCTGGACCTGTTTCCGACGACCCTATCCCTGTGTGGTCTACCAATTCCCGAGCGGCTACAGGGCAAGGACTTATCGGCCATATTGGACGACCCACAACAGGAAGTTCGCGAGGCTGCATTTAGTGTATCTCCGATGCAACGTGGATTCTTGATGAGAGAAAAACGATGGGCCTACATCCAATATGAAGAGGATGGCAGTGGGGGGGCAGAACTATTCGATATGCAATCCGATCCACAGCAGTTCACGAACTTAGTACACGACCCGCGGTTTGAGCACGAAGTAGAACGTCTCAAACAAAAAATGGCCATAAAACTTCGGGAACTGCGTACTAACGACCTACCGCTTCGCTAAACCATGATTCCCGATGGGATATGTAATCTCGGTGAAAGCTAGATGGTCGGGATGGGCGAACTTGGGGGAGCCAATTAAAATGTTAAATGCGGACGTTCCACGAGTAGTCGTACTCATAACCCTCCCGAGTCGGGAGGGACGGAGCCAAGCGACGGGGAGGGGCTTTTCATTCCACCCTCTCCGAAGTTGCGTTTCTTTTTCCCCTCAAGGGCCGACTTTCATCGAGAAGTATTGAAATATTTGTTAGATATGGGCCTGGAGTTCGGTATCGTCACCATGAACTCAAGTCAATTCAAGGTTCTTAGAATTTGTCGTATCGTGATCTTCCTCGTTTAGGTTCCCTATGCCAATAAAGTTCGCTTGCCCAAGTTGCCAGACTGTTCTGACGGTTGACGAAAAGCTTGCTGGAAAGTCTGGAAAGTGCAAATGCGGTAGCGCTATTAGAATTCCCAGCCTGGCTTCGGCGGGGGTTGCGCAGCAGGGCTCGTCGTCTCCAGCACTAGCGTCAGTGTTCGATGACCTTACTGAATCTGACTTCAATCGACAATCACCATACAAGGTTGTCTACGAGCCGCCCAAGAACTCCGGCGATGCCAAAGTACTTCGCAGATTTGAAGACCAGATAGAAGGCGAAATCGCGACCAAGCCAGGTCAGCTGACTGGGGTCCTGATCTTCTTTGCGGTGATGAATATACTCTCTGGGATTGGTGCACTGGTTTTGGTCGGGATCCTGATCGCCAGTCGAGGATTCGTTGATCAATTGGCAGCGCAGTTCCCGCTAGCCCGTTTGGGATATGCAGTAATTTTGGCCATATGTTCTGTGGCCATGTTGATGTCCCTAACTGCGGGCATTGGAGTGTTATTAAAACAATGGTGGGGTTGGCTGTGCATGGCCATAACTTACACCAGTTCCGCCATTGACCGCCTTGGAGATTTGGTTCTGACGATCATGTCTGGGTTCGAGCAGATGGCGTTTTTTAAGGCCTTTATTAGTTTTATCATTGGCGTCTTGATTGCTAGCTACATGTATAAAGACGACACGCTTCGAGTTTTTCGAATCAAGAATGGGACTTTGAAAGTCGTGGCGGCCGTGGGAGCAGTGCTCTTGATCGGTGGGCTATATGGAGCCTTATTCGCGCTTGGCAAGTCGGCGCCACCCAGTCCATAAAGTTTTCCAACCACTTGGTCTAGGATTGCAGGAAAAGGACGTCTCATTGATGCGTGACCTTGATGGGCTATTCATCTAGCCCCGACGCGTCCAGGGTCACTTCCTTCGTAGATGGAAAACTCTGCCCATACCGGCAAATGCTGGCTGAGTTTAGCAGCCTCTTGGAGCGAGAGATTGTATTTCCGAAGGAAATCAAATGCACCACTCTTGCCTGTGAATTCGGACGTCGCGGCCTGGGAAAAAGCTAGATTATCCCGCGTTGCCGCCCCGTCAATCGTGCTGGGAATGGAGTGCAATGCAGGTCTACATGAGTTTGCAATCGCATTGAACCCAAGCTCGCCATTTGAGCCGAAATCTCCTAGAAGTATCCAATCATCTTCGCCACGTCCATCTCGCTGCACAGCACTAACCAACTGCGGCAGGATGCGTAGCTCTTGCTCAGCCAGAGCCGGTTGGATTTTGAGATTTATTAAGGAAAAGGTGAAGGCCTCATTCTCAGCTGGTTGCTTACATCGAAACCAAGCTACAAGCGGATCGAAGGTCATGACATCATCCGGGTCCTCAACGCTATACAATTGATACCGATCCGTTTCAAGTTTCTTAACGTCGAATACGTAGGCATATTGCTGAAAGGTATCTCCTCGACCAACTCGTGGCCCAATCAGATAATCGCAAGTGCCGCCTGCAGAGTTGATGCGGTCGACGATTACAGGCAATATGTCGTCTCGTTCGGAGACAATGTCTTGTAGTGCAATTAAATCGTAATGTGAGAGTATTTGAGTCAGCAATTCTAGTACAGAGGGGAGCTGAAGCTTTTGCTCGTTTAGTTCCGCCAAGCTGAAACTTGCGACTCGAACGGTTGCCCGGGGATCATACGGACGGGACACGCGATTGTTTGTGCTGACTGCGGTTCCGACAGGAACGGACCCGCCCAGCCCAATAGTGCCAAGCTTTCCACCTGGAGCAATATCCGCAGGTGCTGGCAAGGGTCCAGAAAATGGGAATGCGGCCGGATGACCGTTTGTGGTTGAACTGCTTCCGTAATCCCCGGACGGCTGTTGCTCATACAACGCTAACTTCTCACCGGTGGATAGCAACTCACTCCATGCAGAGGCTGAGGAATTCCTAGGGACGCGGTCTATTCCGAAGTGCGTTGGAGCTGTACCAAAGTCGTCAAATGCCCAGGGAGAATTTGATGGATGAGCTGTTTGCCCTGATCCTTCTGTGGCTTGTCGCAAAACGAATCGTAATTGGTCCCAGCCTTCAATCTGATAGTAGCTTATCCAATAAGAAATAAGCGAAATGAAAAAGGCTAGAAATGGCCAGCGACGTCGAATGAATGACATGGCAAATTGATCCTCTGTAGAAAACTCTGACAGTTTTTCTGACGGAAACATCCAGTCGTCAGTTCTGTAACTTGCAGAGTAATTTTCTTGTGAAAACCGAATCACTCCTACAGGCTCCATCCAACCTGTAGGGGCGGGAACGCCATCCGGAAGAGGATCCATCCTTGATGACTGGCGCACACACTGGTGGTCGGCGTCGAAGGTTACTACAGGTAACACATTTCATGAAACGGAGGTGGAATTCTCTATTGCTGTGCCGTGTTTTGACTTCTAGTTAAAGATTGGCAATAAAAAGGAATTTGGATTGGCGGATACCACTATGTCGCGGTAACTTGAGGCGGCAACATCGGATGTAAGGGTCGGCAGGCTGCAGGGACTTTGTTTGAAGCTGTCACTAGTCCCTATCCAATCAACTGGGAGAGTCGGATATATTCACTGTCACAGTAAAATCCTCACTTTCACTTCCGCTACGTGTCGCAGCCTGCGATTGAATGCGATGCGGTTCTGCGTTTGCGTAAAATCCGAAACCCGTAAGATCTCACAAAGGAATCAGAATGAGTGGCTTAAGCCCTAGTGCCCCGCATTGGATATCGGTTGCATCAGCCCGCTTGCCTGCCAATGTGGGACGGGACGTCGAAGTTCGTGGATGGGTGCGTACGAGGCGCGATAGCAAGGGAGGGTTTAGCTTTATTGAATTGAACGATGGTAGTTGCCTAAGCAACTTACAAATCGTCGCTGACAATCAACTGGAAAACTACGATCGCGAAATAGCCTGTCTTTCAGTCGGAAGCTCAATCGTTGCGAAAGGGCAATTGAAGCCGAGTGAAGGGCAAGGTCAGGCTACGGAACTAGCGGCCAGTGAAGTAAGGCTTGTAGGGGACTGTCCGCACGATTTTCCGTTACAAAAGAAACGACACAGTTTTGAAAAACTGCGAGAATGGGCTCACCTGCGGCCACGCACTAATTCATTTGGCGCCGTTACACGTGTCCGCAATCAACTGGCCATGAGTGTGCATCAGTTTTTTCAAGATGAGGGTTTCTATTACGTCAATACACCCATTATTACTGCCAGCGATTGCGAAGGCGCTGGGCAAATGTTCCGAGTCACTACTTTGCCCATGGACAAATTGCCTCGTACAGCTAACGGCCAGATTGACCATGCTAGAGACTTCTTTGGCAAGCCGGCATATCTAACAGTATCCGGGCAGCTTGAAGCGGAGATTTTTGCAACCAGCCTGGGACGTTGTTATACCTTTGGTCCCACGTTTCGCGCAGAGAATTCGAACACAAGCAGGCACTTGGCCGAATTCTGGATGATCGAGCCAGAAGCAGCCTTTTATGAACTGCCAGATAACATGGCTCTAGCGGAACGATTTATTGACCGCTTGTTATCGGACGTGCTGTCCAAATGTGCAGAAGACATGCACTTTTTCGATGAACGTGTCCAGCCTGGTTTGTTGCTCGCACTGCGGCAGGTACTGGAAAAACCGTTTGTACATATGACCTACACGGAGGCCATCGAAATACTTCAGAACTGCGGCCAACAGTTTGAGTATGCGGTTGAATGGGGAATTGATTTACAAGCCGAGCACGAACGATACTTGACGGAGCAGCATGTGCAAGGTCCGCTCATTCTCCATAACTATCCGAAAACTATAAAGCCATTCTATATGCGATGTAACGATGATGGTCGCACGGTGGCAGCCATGGATGTTCTGGTGCCAGGGGTTGGGGAGATCATTGGCGGCAGCCAACGCGAAGAACGATTGGATGTCTTGACAGGCCGCATGCTGGAAATGGAACTAAGTGAATCTGATTATTGGTGGTATCTCGAGTTGCGAAAATTTGGAAGCGTTCCCCATAGCGGATTTGGCTTGGGTTTTGAACGCGTAGTCCAGTGGATAACGGGCATGACGAATATTCGCGATTGTATTCCCATGCCGCGAGTTCCAGGTTGGGCGGAGTTCTAATCGACATGCCATGGGAGGATTGGTGGATTCCCTCCCTGCCCGTTCATTCGCAGGAAAGACTTTAGCTACCATAAATGCGAATATCGTCAAAGTCGTTCATGTCGTCAAAAGATCCGATTCCCAACCGGCCTTTGCCAAAAGTCTTGTCTACAGCCTTCATGTGAGGTGTTTGTAGGTCGTCGAAGTACACCTCAATGGTTCCTGCTTGGCTATCTCGAACGATCATAACTGTATGCCAGCCATCATCCCAGGGCACCGTCTTCTGGTTTTCTGTCAGCGGACGCCGTGGCTCGCCGTTGACGATCATGATCTGTCCACTGGCTGGGTCGGGTTTAGCCCCCAAATGAACATAATAGAAATGTTCTGAATCTTGGTAACCAAAAAAAGTACAGCAATCACGATGATTGCCAGTATCCTTGGTGCTTTTAACCCGGTAGACAATCACAAAATCTGTCAACTCAATATCTTTGATCATTGCAATATTGTGAGGACTACGCACCTTAGGTTGGTATTCACTAATGCGACGGTTGAGTCCAAAGACCTGATTATCGCCCTCTTTGCGCAGCGACCAATTGGAGTCATCCGTTGTATTCCAACGCGAAACCCCCATTGAAAAATCTTCACTGAATACCAGAGGCATTCCGCGTGATAGGTCCGCAGGTTGGTCCGCTCTACACCAACCTGACAAACACAGAATGAATCCTACCAAGCTACTGACAAGTTGCAGTTTCATAGTCGAATCTCCTTATGTTTGATCAATTGTCAAATTATCAACGCGCCAAGTGAGCATTTGTAATACGTTGACGTCCTACGATATCGCTGAGTTGGCTTGAAATGGTAAGGCTTGTACTTCAACTGATTCCATGCATTTTGCGAATGAGCATTCTGTTCATGGCTATCATAACCAATCCGGCAGCAATCGGGATACAGGTGTAAATCAGAAAGAAAGTTGTCAGCCCATACCTCTCTGAGATGGCGTCAATATAAGATCCCGTAGCACCAGCTAGGTAGTTTGCAATTGCCGTACACAGGAACCATACACCGAACATGACACCTGCCATCTTCGCAGGAGCCAGCTTGCTTACATAGGACAGGCCCACTGGAGAAACACACAGTTCACCTAAAGTGTGTAACAGGTACGCCAAGATCAAGAACCACATGCTGACCGCTGCCGTCCTTTGTCCTTCTCCAATTTCTGCACTTCCCATTACCAAGATTCCGAAACCCAGCCCCAGCAGCACCAAACCAATTCCAAATTTCACAGGTGCAGTCGGGTTAAAGCGGCTGGCCCAGATCCGTCCTAGGAATGGGGCGCAAGTTAGTATGAAGAACGAATTCAAGATTCCAAACCAGGACGCGGGAACTTCGATTTGATTTGACTTTTCTTCGACTACGGTAGCTTTAAACTCGGTGGTATAGGACTCCGCCTGCTCAGGCGCGATGATCCGTAGCTTTCCGTCGCCTTGTTTGCTTTCGATGTCGACCAGTAGGATTTCGTCGCCTGCCGTAAGGCTCAAATCACTCTGAATAGTGCGCATGGCAGTCGTCCCATCTGCGTCTACCTTCAAGGATGCAAATGAGACTTCGTAGGCCCTCATCTTCCATTCCTTCTGCAACATCCACAGCGCACACGCCCAAATTAAAACAAAACTGAAAATGATGGATATATTGGAAAATGCGATTTGAGTATAGGTAACAGCTACCAACCTTAGTAGCACATAAGTAACGATTATCAATGGTCCGATAGTGAGTGCAGTATTGGCCCACGTAAACATGGTAGCATGGCTGCCCTGTAGGACTCTGCCTGTATAGTCTTTTGCAAAAATGGTCATAGACCCGCCCGCTTGTTCAAAGGCCATCCAAAAAAAGATGGTAAAGAACGATAAGACGGCGATCACAATCAGACGATCTCGAACGACCGACGCATCTTCCGTATCACCAGCTGAGGTTGAAGACAAAATCTTATTGTTTTCAATGTTCCCGACTTTCTCACCCAGAATGGATTGCCCCAGCCAAAACATGATCATGCCCAAGCACATAAAAATGCCGGCTAGCCCAAAGCCGTAGCTCCAACTGATCTTTTCACCGAGATAACCACAGAGCAAAATCCCGAGGAATGCGCCTGCGTTGATGCCCATGTAAAAAATGGTGTATGCCGAGTCCTTGCGATCTTCCTCGCTGGCATACAGCTGGCCGACCATCGAAGAAATATTGGGTTTGAAAAATCCGTTTCCCAAGATGAGTAAGGTCAGGCCAGTATAGAATGCAGCTGTCGACTCCAGGGCCATCGACGCATGCCCGCAGGTCATCAAGAAGGCTCCCAAAATAACGGCTCGTCGAGAACCCAGAATTGCATCAGCTGCCAAACCACCAAGGATCGGCGAAAAATAGACCAATCCCGTATAGATTCCGTACAACGAAAGAGCCTGATCCCGTGTCCAAGCCCATCCGCCAGCGGCATGTTCACTCACTAGGAACAAGACCAACAAGGCACGCATTCCGTAGTAACTAAACCGCTCCCACATTTCGGTAAAAAAGAGCAAAAACAAACCGGGTTTGTGCCCCATTACCGATCTTGTGGCTAATGTATTCATTGCTTTTCCTCGAATTATTTTGTCTCATCGAACGATTCCACGTTTTATCCGCCATGCAGGTTGCAAACAAGGTGGAAACGCAGTTGAGAGCTCAAAGGCGCAGAATTGTTCTATAAAAGGGGTGTTTGAGGCGGATAATTTCGCAAAACCCTAGATCCGTGACGGCACTTGGGATGAGAGCGGCTCACAACCTTCGGATTGCGTCAGCTGAAACTCGAGGATTCCAATCGTCTGCCTGGAAAACGCAAAAGCCCGCTCTGGTTTCAATTCGTGATAATTAGGGCTCGACGAATTACCGATTGAAGGTTAAATTTCTCGATTCGCTGCGGCCGGAGGCTGCCGGACAAATTGTAGATTCTGAGGTTTAAAGAGTAAGAATGTACGCCATTATCGCTGACGGTGGTCGCCAATACCGAGTTGTACAGGGACAACGTTTGGATGTAGATCTGCGCAAAGACTTGAATTCAGGAGATTCCGTTGAGTTCAGTCAGGTGCTGGCAATTGGTGGAGATGAAGGGCTACGTCTTGGCTCGCCTACGATTGAAGGCGCTAAGGTGACGGCTAAGGTCATTGGCACAGAAAAAGGCGAAAAAATCTACGTACAGAAGTTCCGGCGTCGCAAGAACTACAAGCGACGTACCGGTCATCGCCAGCAGTATACACGCGTTGAGATTTCTGAAATCGCCGGCTAGAGTTCTGTGAACGCGCATTTGGAAGTATCGGACCAGTAACGAGTCCCATTAAGTCAACTAGCTTCTCAGTTTTCCGAGCAACCTTGCCAGAGCGTTTCGCCGAACTCAATGAGCGAACATGCTTAGTCTTTCTGGCTTTGATCGTACTTGTACTCAAGGCTCAGCCCGGTACTCCTAATCGAATGGATCGTTACGAGCGAACCCATATCTGTATAGAAACCGAGCACGATGAACTTGGTGCACGAGATGACTGCGGGGAACGAGATGACATTGCTAAACGTTCCACTTCTCTACTGTTCGCGTTCCTTTTGAGAATCCGTAAACCAGCTTTCCTGATGCTTGGATGGACTGCGTAGGACGTTGATTGGAAATTCCTCTGACCAAGTTGGTTGGGGAGGCTGCTCGACTATGGGCGTTTGCTTTGCTTGCACTGGCAACACTGGGGTAGAAACTAGTTCTGCTGGAATCCGTTTCGCAGAAGGCTGGAAATCATAGACCCTTAGTGAACTGGATTTCATGAACTGACCAATGACCGCCACCTGCCGAGATTCCAGTCCTAGCGAAGGCTCTTGGAGGGCTAACTCAATTTCCGAAGCAAGCTCTTCACTGGAGCACACGATGCGACCGGTCGAATTGCGTTCCAAGAATTCAGTCAGCGCATCCTGCCAATCATCTGATGCATCGACCTCCTCTATGGGTAGATCCAAATACAATACCCAACTGGGTTCAATCGTGCCAATAGTCAACCAGCTTTTCTGCGGAATGTCAGATTGAAGTTGGATGATTGAAGTCAATTCGCTGCGATAGCCATCGACAAAAGGTGCGCCATAACCGAATAGCATGACATTAAATAAACAAGCAGCAGTCAGCCATGTGCTCGGAATCCGTTGAGGCCTTTTGTAAAACTCCCAGAACATCCCTAGTAAACCGGCCAAAAAAATGAACAGGCCAGACATAGCAACCCACGCGAGCTGAGGCATGGACTTGTCTTGGCTAAGCCAAAATATCGCAGCGCTAATTATCAGCCCCACCAACATGGCAATTGAATGAGCGGCAAGACGCCAGCGGATCGATGGTAATTGCCAGCCACTTGCGAACTGCTGCCAATAACACCCAACCACCAAGGCGACACCTCCGTAACAAGATGTGATGTAGCTCGGAAGTTTGGTCTGCGCAATGGTAAACGCACCTAGTGTGATGGATATCCAGGTTATCGCAAGCCATATTAGGGGTCGATGAACGGGACTGTTCATCAAGGTGTTTTTGCTCCAAAGCAGTACAGGTACGAACCATAGAGACCAAGGAAAAGTACCCACAAGCAGAGTCAGGGGATAGAACAGAGCCGAACCACCATGCCCTTCCATGCTCCCTAGTGCCCTTTCCACATTGTGCCGCCAAAAAAATCCGCGTAGAAATTCACCATCGGTGGCAACACCCACGGAATAGTACCATGGCACAGCCACAATAAGGACCACGCATACACCTGGCAACGTGCGTAAGGCTATAATCGCACGACCGAATTGAAGGGGATTGAATATTCGCCATATCGAAAGGACGGTCCTAGAAAAGCTAATGGCACGATGCGCAACGTCCACATTCGAAATGCTGTCGTGGCGGCAAATCAGCCACCAGATATGTACAACGGCAAGCGGAATGACGACGCCAACTGGCCCCTTGGCAAGCACGGCCAAACCCAGCATCACATAACCGCTTAGCGCGGGAATCCATCGGGCACGTCCTACTCCACCTATCGCATACGGTCCATGTGGGACTAAGGTAGCAATCACAAGTAATGCGATCCCCAAAGTCGAAAATGCGATTAGGTTTGCGTCAGGAGTTGCAGCACGCCCTGCCAAAACCATCATCAGGCACGAAGAAAAAACACTCGCCGACCAGAAGCCTTCGGAACTAATTCCCCGAGGCACACCGTTGAGTCGGCTTGCTAGTACCCCGACGGACAATGCGGCCAGGACTGCGCACAATGCGGAAGGTAGACGGGCAGTCCATTCGGATTGGCCTAGCCACTTGTATCCGAGCATTTGCTCCCAGTAAAGCAAAATCGGCTTATGATCTCTCAACGCACCATTAAACGTTGGCACTACCCAGTCACCGCGAGCCAACATTTCCTGGCTCGCGCGGGCATTTCGAGGTTCGTCTCGGTCCCAAAGCCGTGCCGCACCCAATTGAAATAGGTACAAACAACCTAGTATTAGGATCAAGATGATGGTTCGAAAGTAAGATATTTGAGGCATTGGCAATTAGTCTTGCAGAATTGGACGTGTATTAACCGTCTTTCTTGGCTATCTATGGAAAGCGTGCCACCGAAGAATTGCGTTTAATTCGCCAATTCATTCATGGGATGTTGGGGTGGATTAAAGATTGTTGGAAACAATGCATGTCAATCCCTAATGGGTATCAAGCAGAGTTGATTTCAGTCGAAAAAATGGTGGTTTTGAGCAGTTGATTAGGTAGTTAACAGGTACGGGCAGTAACAAGTTCCGAAAAAAGAAGTACCATTGAGGCCAAGCTATAGGGAACCACTACGTGAAATGCAAGAGGAAAAGCAGTTCGTGAATTCATTGTCAGGACAACGCTGTACGGCCGAACAATTCTTGGCTGACTCTCAACGTCGGGCTGAATTAAGAGAAGAGCTTCGTAGAGAGCCGGTTCCCTCTCGCAGGATGCATCGTTTGGCGATTCTTCTGGCTATTGCTACAGTGCTATCGACCTTTTGGGCGGGAGTGGGAGCTTGGGTGCCAGACGTAGTGCTTCGATTGGCCCTGTTGCAAGAATCCTGGATGCCGGTTCGACGCGTTTTGCTTGCAAATTGGTCCGACGGACTCCAATTTTCTATTGCTTTAATGTCCATATTGGTAGCACACGAACTTGGTCACTATGTGCTTACCTTGGTCTATCGAGTCCCCAGTACTCCACCCCTATTTATTCCGTTTCCTGCGTTCTCTCCTTTCGGGACTTTAGGGGCAATTATTGCCATGGAGAGTGGAACGGCGGATCGACGCCAGATCTTTGATATTGGACTGGCCGGGCCCTTGGCGGGTCTCCTGGTAGCTGTGCCCATTATCATTTACGGATTGCTTCATCCATCTCCCATCACATTTGCACCCGCCGAGGTCATGGATATGGGGCAGCCGCTGCTCATCCAGGGGCTGGCCGCTTGGTTGGTTCCTGACCAGGCCTCAGCTTATGTGCTGGTCTCAAACAAGCAATCAAGTCCGCTATTGATGGCCGGTTGGGTTGGATTGTTGGTTACTGGTCTCAATATGATGCCTCTGGGGCAGCTCGATGGTGGCCACGTAACATTTGGTATCTTTGGTAGAAATTCCTACTATGTTGGCGTTACGGCCTTCATTGGAGCCATTGCCTTCATGATATTTACTCAGGTCTTTCTTTTTTCACTTATGCTAGTCTTGGTTCTCTTCATGGGACTTCGACATCCGCCAAGCAGTAACGACGCGCGCGCAATTGGGTTACCACGTACTCTGATTGGCTTAGCATCGTTGTCATTGCCTGTCCTATGCATTCCGGCAAATCCAATCGTATTGCTTCCCATTTAGATTTCGTACCGATTGCGAAGCTTGTCGAAACGCGAGGTTCTTTGGGCGAGCGGCAGGAATAAACGTCCCAACCCGAAACGCAAGTGAGGGATTCTTGTTCGGTCCCTCGCTTACGCTTCGGGTTAGGGTTGGTAGATTTATTTCAGCCGCTCGCCTTGCAGTACCTTATGTGCAGACAGACTGGGGCCTTAGTCGTCCGACTCAAATCGTCGCTGATGGTAGATTTTGAGTCCGTGGATGGCGTGATAAAGCGCACCGCATTCAAGGTCAACTGCTTGAGCTGCATCTAATAAATCGCAAATGTGATTTGCCGCCACTTCCACCCAAGGCTCTTTTAGCTCATCGTCAGTTGCTGCTAACGCGTAGAACTCAAAAAGATGCCCTGCCGATGCTAGCTCCGTCGAGAGGTCTTTACTCGTTCCAGGTCGAACAAAGTAATTGCACGATAGGGCTCCATCGGGGGCTCGGAATTCTCGAACCTCGGCTTTGCATTTTTCAACTAACTCGTCTGCTCTTTGCCAAACTGCTGAGTCTGATAGTTTCAGGCGTTTTTTTTGTTGGAGCGCATGGACGATACCGCAAAGTCGGTGAGTACCACCGCAAGCTGCCATGTTTAGGTCTTGGTCAACTTCCACCGCCACCAAATCTTCCCATGTCACTCGCGCATCGCCCTGGGCTATCCAGGATGGTTCTTCAGGTAGGTAGTAAGTCAACGCGATTAATGTCCACCCAAATTCATCCAGAGGATTCCGCGTAACATCGTATTGCGCCTGTCGTGCCCAATCAGAAACGAGCTTTTCGCTGGTACCAATTTTGACTTTCCGATCTGCGGGAATCCCGGCCATGGCCAAAACGGCTATCCATTGATCCACGTGTCCTTGTCCGGTATAGCTGCCCGGTTCCAATCGAGCCCGAACTCCCAAATTCTGAGTAACTGGCAACAAGTCATCACCCAGTTGTAACTCGAAGCCATCGACAAGTCCGCCATTTAGTAAGTAGTCCGTAGCTTGGGTCGTTCCACCATGCTCATCGCGAATTTGCAATTTGTCGCCGTAACACAATACTCCATGCATGATCTGCCAAGCCGCGTTCTTATCCGTGTTCAATTGTCGGACGAAACCAGCCTCAATCGTTTGGGACAATCGCGAGGCCAGCTCTTCAGGCGTTAGCGCCGATTTATCTAGCGTGCTTGAAAATTCACGGCGGTCCACGGGCAGCCGTTTGGGAGATGGACCGCAAGAGCACAGGCAGCACAACAACGCCACAACGCCCCTAAGAACGTAGATAGGGCTTGGAAAAGTAAAGGGCGAAACATCACCCCACCGTTGCGAGGCGTCATGCCGGTTGTTTCTAGCTGACATCATTTATCGCATGGTGTTGAAGATTCGATCTCCAGCATCACCCAATCCAGGCACGATGAATTTTTGGTCGTTAAGAATTGGATCGATCGCGGCCACAAAGATGTTGACTTCTGGAAAATCGCGGTTCAGTCTATCCACTCCGGGTTGCGAGGCAATAACGCTCAGGACACGGATATCCCCACAACCCCAACGCTGCAAGGCCTCAATTGCTGAAACGACACTTCCCCCAGTGGCCAACATGGGATCTAGGACAAAACCAACATCACAGGGGTCTTGGTCTGGAAGCTTGCAGTAATACTCGATTGGCTGAGCAGTTTTTTCATCCCGGTACATTCCAAGGTGCCAAACCTCAGCGTCTGGCAGCAATTCTTGTAGGGGCTCCACTAGGCCCAAGCCAGCGCGAAGGATTGGGACGATCGCAATGCGTACTGCCAACGTCTGCCCTTCTATTTGACACAATGGGGTTTGAACGTTGAGCGGTCGAAGCGGCAGATCCGCGGTAGCAGCGGATGCCAATAGTGTGGCCAATCTATGGGTTTGTTGGCGAAACAAACTGGGGTGCGTTGATTTTTCCCGCAGTATGGTGAGGTGATGCTCTACCAGTGGATGGTGTATTAGGTGGACGCCAGTCACAAAAGACTACTTCTTGAAGCATGAACAACAGCCCACCCAAATGTTTCGGGCGGCTTCGGAATGCAGTTTAGAAATGTTTGGATCAACGGGGTGGAATGAATCCCCGCCCAAAAATGCATGGACCGAGTGCAGCGGATGGGGAGGGATTCGAACCCCCGGTACCTTTCGGTACGACGGTTTTCAAGACCGTTGCAATCAACCGCTCTGCCACCCATCCAATCGGCCTGCCCGCGAGAGCCCTCATCAATAATCGAGCTCACGCGCATATCAAGCCCATTTGCATGGAGCAATTGTAGTATCCCCCTCGTCCGACTGCGAGCCCTAGTTGAGAAATTGGTGCTCTGCGGTATATCCACAAGTCAGCACTTCCACAAGAATCTCGATTTGGTGCGGCCCGGAGCTAAACTACGATCCGAATTGACGTTGTAATCGCTCCAAACGTTCGGTGGGGGCTCGCCAGATTTCGGTTAAATGCCTTGTAATGGTCAAGTTGGCAAGTTAGGATCGCAGAGTGTCAAAACGAATCGACGTTGAGGGTAGTTCGGACACGCACCCACGCCCGGTTGCAAGCCTTTAGCATGAATCCCAATTGGTATCTTTGCCTTTGTTCAGGTGTTTGAGTGTCCGAGCTAAATAAGTTTAACAGTGAAGAACGCGTCTTATTGCTCGCTTTTCACGAAGGCTTTTTGAATGGGCCCCAATTGCGCCAAATCGTGCGGTCACTGCTGGACGAGCAAGATCAATCAGTATATTCGGTTGTGAAAAAGTATGGTTACCTAACTCCACATCAGATTTCTCACCTTGAAATTCAGCTTGCCCAAACGTGGGGCTCGAGGTTTGAGGAGCAAAGCCTGGTTGAAGCTGGCTTAATGACGGCTGGCAAATCATCGATCGGTGCAAACTATGCATCCATTTCTGACTCCAGCGCACGACGGAAAAAGATAATCCAAGCCTCAACAGGTACTCTTCCCGAGCCCATCCGTGTTTCCAAGACTCATTCAAATGAGCAGAGCTCGAAACGCATTCGAAAAAAGGACTTCAAACGCGACGCACGGATGAGAAGATTCCCCAAGGGTACACCCTTCATGGTGCGAGTAGTTACGACGACTCGACGACTAGGGAACAAAACAGGCGACTCAATTTTTGCTGGAATCATTTTTGTCCAAGCCAAAATTGATGAAGCTCGACGTTGGGTTTTCCGAAGTTGGGTCAGAACCGGATTCGTCTGTACGTTGCTAATCGCATTGGGGTATGGTGCTTGGATAGGTTACCGAAGTATCATTCCTGCTTCTTCTCCCTCTGAATCCTTGGCTTTGGCAAGTGACAGGCAGTTAAAAAATAAGATTCAGCCTTCGGAAGAATCTGCTGACGAAGATGGACAGGCCTTAGAGAGTAAACCACCATCTCTGCACAATAATTCAGCTCCTAATGAGCGAAAAATTAGAATCTCATCGGCGGCTGAACAAGCCTTGGCTGTTGCCAACGCATTAGCGGAAGAGGGCAAATACGATGAAGCCGCCAGTCACTTGAGTGAAGTATTTTTCAACATCCCAATAAGCGATGAAGCAGGTCGTCAGCAGGTCGTCCTATCGCGGATATCAGCTTTGTTGTGTGGCGAAGGAAGCGATCGTTTAGTAGAAGTTGCCAATTTGCTCGTCACCCCGGATGGCTTTGAACCTACAAATCCTGCCTGGCGTTTAGCTTTCGCCTCTTGGTTGCTCAATGCTAGTGGCGATCTTCGGTCTCAGATGGCCAAATCCCTGGAGGATATTACCCAAGTATCCAACATCACACCCGAACTCCGTCGAGCCGCGTTATGGCTAATCGCTCGGGGAGGGGACGAAGCTGCATTAAGACCACTTTCCGATTTTCGAGCAGCTGGAAGTTTCGAATACGCGGACGGTCTATTTTCTGCAGTATCGAACTTTTATGCAGATCGATTAGATCAAGCCGCAAAGGATTTTGAATTCGCTCTCAACGACTTTGCCGCCCAGTGGCATGCAACCCCTGCACCTTCTGAGCTACCTTTGGTCAAAGCGTGTGCTGCCAAATTCGAAGGACGTATGAAGATTTTTGGCGAACGACTAAAGTAAGGTTTTTCAATCGAAAGCAAAAACTCGCGTAAGAGTAGCGGATTTTCGCCCGGCTGATCAACCATTTGCTTGAAAACACAAGCTATTCGTCGGTGCGACTGGCACTAGCAGGCTGCTGAAAAAGTAACCCGAAGCCCTGCCCCTCGCTGACGCTCTGACGCTTCGGGTTACTAATCGTCCACAAGATTTTGCAAATCGATTTTTTCATCACCCTGCTAAAGCACTCCTAAGTCCACTAATATCGCTTCGACACGTGCTCTCTCGGGTGGCAGAAATTTGTGAAATGGATCCGCCATGTGATCTTCACACAGGCCGAGTAGCGATGCACCACATTTGGTGGCTTTAATGAATCGAGATGCATATTTGCCAATCTCGTAAATTTCCTGGAGACGGTAAATCTTCTCTCTGATTAGCGCAAGCTGCATTTCGTCCTGCCGGCGGCAGGCCTCATAGCATTCTACAAACCAGTGTGGAACGATATTCGCTCCTCCCGCAACGCCTCCATCACCACCCAACTCCATGGCTTCAGGTAACATGGCTTCGGGGCCAATAAATACGCTCCAATCTGGTCGATGCTTTTTCAACTCAACAACTCGCTTGAAATAGGCCAGGTCACCGCTACTGTCCTTGACACCTATTATCGACGGATGCTCTTGCAGAGCCTGTAACGTGTCGACTTCAAACCAGACTTTTGTCAAGCTGGGCATGTTGTATAGCACCAAGGGTAGCGGTAGCTCGGCCACCATATTGTCGACATAGGCTTTAAGCTCGGTCTGCCCCGCCGGGAAATAATAGGGCGTGGAAAGTACAACCGCCGCCGCGCCAGCGGCAGAGGCATGTTTCGCCAACGCAACCGATTCTACAAATGCCGTATCCGTAATTCCAACAAGTACGGGAATGCGTCCGCCGACAAGCCGGCATACTTGGTCAATAAATTGTTTTCTCAAACGATAACTCAGGCTGGGAGCTTCGCCAGTAGTTCCCAATATAAACAACCCACTTACTCCTCCCGCTACTTCATGTTCAATCAAACGTTCCAATCCCGCTTCGTCGAGCGTGTCCCGTGCCTTGAGAGGAGTGATCAACGGAGGTACGATGCCTGAGAGTTTCAAACTCATAAACCGATCCCCGCCAACAGAATTGTTGGCGCAATTTAGTAGTGCAATATGATGATCAAACGAATTGCACTAGAGTGTATCATCGCCGCGTTTTGCGGAAGACTGGCCAGCCACCTTTCGAATGAAAATGGAAGACAATGCGTGGAATTTGTTTCGACGGGATCCAGCAAGTTGCATGGAAATCACTGGCAGACGCGCGCATAGAAGCTTCGACAGATGTAGTCGTTAACGTCGAGATGGCGGGGCTGTGTGGTTCCGACCTGCATCCCTATTTTGGTCGCGAAACTGGACTCGATCATGGTACTGTCATGGGGCATGAATTCGTTGGACGAATCGTGGCAGTTGGTGATCAAGTAACTCAGCTTTCAACCGGCCAGAGGGTATTTGCACCCTTCACCACCAACTGTGGAAAATGCTTCTTTTGTTCAATCGGGCTTACCAGCCGTTGCGAGCAAGGGCAATTATTTGGTTGGCGATGTAATGGCCAGGGCCTACACGGCGGGCAAGCCGAATTGGTTCGAGTGCCACTAGCCGAGTCTACACTATTAACCATTCCCGATCACATCCCTCCCGAGTTGGCATTGTTGCTTGGTGACAATTTGAGCACCGCATTTTACTGTGCATCGATGGCAGATATTCCAGGCAACAAACTCGTCGCAATTATTGGCTGTGGGTGCGTTGGGTTATTGAGTATCTTAGCTGCGAGGGAAATAAGCGGCGGGCAAATCGTCGCCATTGACAAGATCCCACAGCGTCTTGAAAAAGCCAAGCAATTGGGGGCTATACCGGCGACGCCCGATGAAGCGGCGGATGTGATTTCTAATCTGACTAAAGGCCGGGGCGCCGATAGCGTAATGGAACTAGTCGGCCTGGCGCCCGCACAAAAATTGGCTTATGAATTGCTTAGGCCGGGAGGAACTATGTCGGTGATTGGTTGCCATAGCAGTCCAAGTTTTGCTTTCACACCAGCCGAGGCCTATGACAAGAACCTGACCTATCGAACGGGGCGCAGCTCGGCACGCTGTTACATGCAGCAATTGCTTGAACGTCCAAGTTGGTTGGCAAGCATCGACCTCAATGCGTTCATTACTCACCGCTTTGAAGCCGCAGACGGAGTGCGGGCGTATGAGATATTTGCACATCAAAAGGACGGTTGCATCAAGGCAGTGTTAGATTTTTCCTGAGTCGAAGTGCATGATAGTTTTGCTATGGCCATCCGAACTCTTTTTTAAGCGTTTCCCAAATTGCAAGAAAGTTGCGAACCCAGATCCTACCAGCTCCATCTATGCAATTGAGATCTGGTCATCACTAACTATCGTCATTTACTTGTTATGTGCAGAGTGTTTACCTAACAACTTCAAGTTAATTCAAGACCAACAGTAGTTGCAAGTGTGACTACTCTCACACATGAGATGGCGGCTGAGATTCGTAGCCCCTTCCACATCGAACCTCGCCCTCCGATTCCGCCTCAGGCCCAAACGGTCACCAGGTCTTGCTCGGATGTTGTGGAAGAATAGAGTTCATGGCCAATAGCAATACTTTCTAACCTAACAAGGTGGAGTATAATAAAGGTATAGGGATGACTGATTCCGATTCATTACACGGGAGCCGCAATACAACGGTGCAAGAACATTTTCGCTCAGAGAGTGTAGCTCGGGAAACATGTGTGTTGGCACGCATGATTGGTCCCGTGGACACATTTACCGACAACCCGTTAGACGAAATGACGGGACTAGCCGAGTCAGCTGGCACTTGCGTGGTTGGAGGTGTAGTACAGCGACGAGAATCTCCCGATCCTAAAACTTTTCTAGGCAAGGGCAAAGTCGAAGAGCTGAGGAAAATGGTTGAACACCATTCTGCTGATGTGGTGATCTTCGATAATAATCTCTCCCCCAGTCAGACTCGGAATCTAGAAAAGGCGGTTGGCACGAAAGTCATTGATCGCACAGAACTGATTCTTGATATCTTTGCATCCAATGCTCGAACCCATGAAGCTCGTCTAGCTGTAGAACTTGCACAGCTTGAGTATTCCTTGCCCAGACTGAAACGCATGTGGACTCACCTCTCCCGTCAGACGATGGGAGTCGGGATGCGCGGACCAGGCGAAAAGCAATTGGAAGTCGACCGCCGGTTGGTGGAAAAGCGAATTCACGAACTCAAGCAGGATTTGCACAAGGTAGAACGCCGCAAAGCACGAGAGGTAGCAGGACGACGCGACTATCTAACGGTCTCGTTGGTTGGTTACACCAATGCCGGGAAAAGTACGCTAATGAATACGCTTACCCAGGCAGGGGTCGAAGCAGTGGATAAGCTGTTCGCAACCCTTGATACTCGTACGCGACGCTGGAATCTACCTAGTTGGGGACCCGTCTTATTAAGCGATACAGTAGGTTTTATCCGAGATCTGCCACACAATCTGGTCGCGAGCTTTCGAGCCACACTAGAGGAAACCCGTGAAGCCGATTTGTTGTTGCATATTGCCGATGCAAGTAACCCCGCAGTTTTGGATCAGATCTCGGCCGTCTTTGCCGTTTTGCATGAGTTGGAAATCGATGAAAAGCAAACCATGTTGGTAATCAACAAAGTCGATACCGAAGGAGCACAGCAGCGCTTGCAGGCAGTGCAAAATCGCTACCCACGCGCTATCCCCATCAGCGCTCGCACTGGTCTCGGTATCGATTTGCTGGCTCAACGCGTCAGCGAGTCACTCAGCGATGGATTCGTTACTTTGCGGGTCCGATTGGATATTTCGGATGGTCGCAACTTGGCCTGGATCAATAAAGTCGGAGAGGTCATAAGCAAACAGTTTCACGATGACCACGTGGAAATCCACTCACGCATGCCAAGCCGACACGCGGGCAAGTTGATGCGTGACGGAATCTCCATTGAAGTCTTGCAGGGCATTATTCCGGAAGAGAAAAAAGTGCCTGAACCTTGGGAAGACCAACTTCCAACTGTCGGCACAAACCTCATTCCAGGTGAAGGGGCAACGCCATTACCATTGCCCGAAGAGGCGGCCGAGTAACCAGTTCGTCGCTACGGCGCCAACGCCGCTATCGAAAGTGTGGCAACGTTGCATATCTCAATTCAGGATGGCATTCGAGACATGGAAGTTTATTCCCAAACACCACCCACACTTTTCCCGTCACCCTCGACATGTGTTGTTGAGATACTCGGGCGTGATGCTATCAAAATCTTCAACAATCTAAGCACTAACAATGTTCGCGACTTGCCCGTGGGCATGAGCTGCGAAACTTTCATTACAAATGTTCGCGGTTGGGTGGTTGCACTTGGATTCGCAATCAAGTTGTCCCCTGAGAGAATGTGGTTTGTTGGGCAGGGAGGTGACTCCAAGGCCGTTTGCCAACATATTGATCGCTACATTATAAACGAAGATGCGACTGCGAAAGATTTGTCAGAGCAATTCCATCTGTACTGTAGCCCCCAATCGTATGCTACCGTTCATAGTTCTCTCGCGGATCAATCATTGCTGGCACGTCATTTCCCAGCTTCCAATGGGAAGTCATTGACATCCGAAGCAGCGACTCACGACCCAGCCGTGACTCAAGCCATCACTTTAGATAGCGCCGATCTAGGAACTTCGTCGACGTGGTTACTTTTGCCCAATCGTCTCAGTGCAGAATATCTAGCCCAGGCCGAGTGGTATGATTTTTTTCGTATCAGCTGTTTTTGGCCTCTGCCACAGCGCGAGATTCTGGAGAAGACGATCCCACAAGAGTTGGATCGCGACTCGCATGCCATTTGCTTTACCAAGGGTTGTTACTTGGGACAAGAAACCATTGCTCGACTGGATGCCATCGGCTCGCTTCAAAGAAAACTGTGTCTGTTGGAGCTTAGCATTCCTTTAGATGGCCAACGAACCGAGGAATTTCAACGCACCGAGGAATTTCAGTGCGCCGAGATATTGTCGGAAGGGGATAAAGTCGTTGGCCAGCTCACTTCAACTGCATCTTGGGGTCATCAACACTTAGCGTTAGCCTTTCTCCGGCGAGGATTCTTCGAGAGTCAAACTCGTTTAACTCTTAGAAATGGTACTGTGGCCACAGTGCAATCAATCGCGTTCTCTAAACTTTAGTCAAAATATTAAAAGATCTTGACTTTATTGGCTCATATGCGTTAGTTAGCAGCTACCACTGTCACTCGAGCGTTACAGGCTGATCGCAGTTCGCGATTCGAATTTCACTACAGAGTTTCGATCAAGGCGACCGTCGACAACTGAAAATGCCAGCATGGCCAGAGGCCGAGCTACGCCCGCAGGCAGTCTTGAGCGTAGCGATGATGACAGCAAGTCATATTTGAGCCGGTAATGAATCCTTTTCTACGCATAGCCGCCTGGATAACGTGCCTCGTGTTCACGAGCACCCGGGGCTTTGCGCAGCCAAGGGTTGCTTTTCCTTCTACGACAGGGTCAGCGCCAGCCTTACGTCCTATCGATCAAGGCTCATTACCGACAACCACGCCTTTGGTACCGATCAATCCTGGCATTGGGGCAACGTCCGGTAGTTTACCCCGCTTTGACCCCTATGCTACGAATGCAGGCATTTACCCACAGCTAGGATTTCCAAGTGGAGCAGGAACGACGCCGGCCATTTCTGCACCCCCGGTCCTGCCAGGTCAGTCCGTCATGCCGTCGGCGGGCTATCCGTCTCCAACTGTTAACGGTTTTCAACCTTACGGCTATGGTGTGCCAGCTGTCACAGGGAACTTTCCGACCTACAACGGCGCCTCACCTTTCCAACCAGGAACCGGAGTAAGTGGTAACGTAGGCACATTTTCTCCATTACAGCCAAATTATGGAACTCCTGGAGTTTTTCCCAATTCGTCGCCGCCTGCGTTATTTCCTGGGGCCACGACTTCCGGTTTCGGCAATGGAGGTCTAATTGACTCCGTTTCCAATTGGTTTCGGAGTGGTAATTCCTACCCGGGCGGTTTTTCTGGCTCTGCCAACGGAGGTTATGTATT
>JAGQOY010000085.1 GCA_020427005.1 Planctomycetales bacterium | reverse complement strand
TCGGCCAGCATAAGGAAAAGAATATTTCCCGCCTGAAACCGGTAGCGTTCCCAGCTGCCCTGCACTGCAAATGGGCGGCGCCGAGCATCCACGCCGGAGAAGGCAGTGTGTTCACCAAGCGGATCACCCCACTTTTGAAACCAGGAACCGGGCCCATGATCGTAGTAAGGAGCGTCGTGATTGCCTGGCACGTTGTAGATCTGTTCTCGTCGATGCTTGGTCAGCGCGCGATACTGACGGATCAGCTCTTGCCCGTCTTGATCGTCAGGCGGCTTCTGATGAGCCGAAAGATCGCCTGCGTCGATCATAATGTCCCATTCGAAAGCCGGCGCGCCGCTGACGCGACCTTCCGACTGACGTATGGCCTCGGCCATACTTTCGCGCCCGTGGCCTATGTCAGCTGGAACGTGAGCACAGCTAGTTGCCCAAACGCGAAACTCTCGCGAATCATCACCAACAGCGGCAAGAGATAACGGTCCTAGCAATATCAGGAACAGTAGATTGAACAAAATGCAGTTTGTCATTGCGAGGTCTCAGCCGAATCGTAAGGGAGAGGCTTTCCGTGGATGATGGCCAGCAAGTCGTGTTAGCGTGAGGGCGCATTCCATAGACTGTCGAGTTCCATTCGAAGAATATCCAGTACGGTAATGTTCTCCGGTTGATTGATCACGTTATGTAGCTCATAGGGATCGAGTTTCAGGTCGTATAACTCGTCCATGTCTTCCAGATCGTTGAAACGAATATACTTCCAGCGCTCAGTACGAAGTGCTCGATAGCCCATGTTTTTGATGCGAGGATAGACAATATCCGAGTTGTACTCGATGAGAAATGACGTTCGCCAATCCGTCGGACGGCCTCCTTTGAGAAGCGGCACCAGGCTCCGGCCGTCCATAGCTGGCATTGTTTCCATTCCCCCCAATTCCAGCATAGTTGGTGCCAAATCGATGCTCAGGGAGAATTCGTCGATCAGCCTGCCCGACGGGACGAGTGGCGGATAGCGCACAAGCAATGGAATGCGAATGCCTTCTTCATAGGCCAGCCGCCGTTCGACGCTCAGGCCATGTTCACCGTACCAATAGCCGTGATCGCTAGTAAACACAAAGATGGTTCGCTCGAGTCGGCCGTCTTCCTCCAGTTCTCTGAGCAATTGGCCGACACCTTCGTCGACAGCAGCCAACATCCTTAGGCGATCTCGTACGGTTTCGTCACTGGTACCTGTGGTTTGGCTGAGTGGTGGCAAGCCATTTACTGGACGCTGCAGGGCCGGTTTGCCATCAAGCTTGTCCAGAACGTTCAAGCGACGAGGAATCGCGTCGTCGGCGTATAATTTCCGATGCCGCGTCGCAGCCAGAAACTGTGACGCCGTCGGGTCACTGAGGCTGCCGTCATCGCGCTGGACTAATTCAGGGTGAAGAGCTTTGTGGGCGACGTACAAACAAAACGGCTTGGAGCGCGGGCGGCGAACAAAGTCGAGTGCCAGTTCGTTCAAAACGTCCGTAGTGTGTCCGCTGAAGGATTGTTCTTGGTCGTTCACGTTCAGGACAGGGTCAAATGAAGTTCCCTGACCTTTCATGCTGACCCAATAATCGAATCCAGGGCGGCGTGTATCATCATTGCCCATATGCCACTTGCCAACATAGGCTGTCTCGTATCCTCGCTCGTGCAGAGCCCAGGGGAAAGTTGTCAACTGGTGGCTTTGCGAACTGCGGTCTGTATTGTCAAGAATGCCGTGATGATGTGTGTACATTCCAGTCAGTAGGCAAGCTCGCACCGGCGAACAGAGCGGAGTGGTGCTAAAAGCATTGCGGAAGCGAGCCCCTTCATTAGCCAGCCGATCGATATTCGGCGTGCGTACGAAAGGATGGCCCGCGCAGCCGATTTCGTCCCACCGCAGGTCATCCACCAAGATGACTATTATGTTGGGAGCAGGGGCAGCGGAGTATCCCCGCCCGGCGTACGGCAACAGGATGGATGCCAATAGAAGTGGGCGGATTACCTTGCCAAATTCCACAGTAAAATCCCGCAATTAGTTCTCGAGCTTAGTAATCGCCGTCTCAAACAATTCAATGAATCGGCGGCGGTCGTCGGGGGACTCAAAACGACCTTGCGCGCGGTAGAATTCCTGCTGCTCAACGAGCCTCGTGCGCAGGCTTGCTGTGTCGGCTGTTGAACGAATAGGCTGGTTGTCGACCAGTACCTGGATGATGCCTGAATGAGCGATTTCGTGCTGGTCGATGCTTAGCCCCTGTTCGATGGCAATTTTCGGACCGCCAGTTCCACGCACTGCCAACCAACAGCTTTCGGTGATGTTGAGTCGATGGTTCAACGATAAACAAGTAATACCATCGTTTGTGGAAGGTGTCGCGGTGACACGGACCGGCTGGCCCATGCATACGAGTTCCAAGGACTCCAAAACGCGCGGGCTTTGCAACTCTGCCACCACATCGATCGGACCGCCTCCCTTGGGCAGCCTAACAACAGATCCGACTGGCAAGTCGTTGATGGTGAAATGCAGTAGTGGACCACTGGTGACAAACACCTTGCCCGATTTGAGGGCAGCTTGCCACGCCTCAAATCCTGATTCAGAGCCCATTTGCACATACGTCCTGACCTCACCGAACAGAGGCTGCCATGGATCGCGATACCCGAAGTTCGGCAGGTCGGTTCCGGCTACTGGCGGAAGAATGAATCCACAGTTGAGCAGCAGATACCACACATCCGTCTTGTAGAGGTGACTGTTGGCTATTTCAAAAAAGTCGACTTCACCGAGCACGGTGTCCAGCAATGCCGTCGAGCTTTTCGCAAGCGCGCCACCATGAGCTGGGCCTCCGATGGCGCCCTGTTGGTGCGCAGCGCGAAAGACGTCGAAAAGAGGTGGGTAATTAAACGTGTTCGACTTGACCAAACCTCCGGTCGAAATAGGCTGAATGACCTCTTTCAATCCCAGCAAGTTGATATGCCCCTGTGAGGAATCCCGGTACTCTTCGCCCGAGCGAATGAACTGTTTCGCATTGCCGGCTTCGCCTGCAGAACCAAATGCATATTGCCGAGCCCAAATGTCAGGTACATTTCCACCTTTGAGTACCAGGAAATGTGCATGAGCCAGTCCATCCGCCTCCAGCATCTTGAGCCAGTCCGCGTCAAATCGGCGGTCCGTCCGATCGTAGTGCACGTGTTCATCAGCCGCCTGCCAGCCTTCGTTAGCCAGTTTGCTCCACCGGCGCAGCCGTACGTGGCAGTCGACACTGCCGTTGCCAATCTCAAACGATTCGCTACTGGAAACGTATTCAAACCCGTGGGCGGCGGTTACCGTACCGCGCAGACCCTTGGGCAGTGGAACAACCACTGGACCGTTACCTCGGGCGTAGGTGGCTACGAATCTGTTGCCTTTGCCCTCGTGAACCGACATAAATCTCAGGCCATTGTCGCCAACTTGGGAGGGAACAAACGGCTTGCCATCGACGCTCAGAGTGAATCTCGCAGCAATTGGTTCGTCAGCCTCGTCGGTAATCAGCAGCCGTAGATGGACCTTGTCATACGGTTCTGTAAGCGGCTCACTGACTTCATAGGTCACTGCCCCATGTCCATCATGGGCATTAGCATATTGGGCACTACCATCGATGGTCGCCAACGCGGCCGCAGTAAGAATCGCCAGAGAAACCCAAACTTGCGTTGATTGCAATAATTGTCGCAAGCAAGCAGAGCCGGAGTTGAATAGCAGTATGCATTGAATCATGGATGTTTTATCAAGCCATTGAGAAATATGGGTCTGTGGACCGTTCATTGTTTTGGGCTGGCGCGACAACGTCTCCTTGTTCCTGACCACTTCTGTTCTATCCATGGCGGACAGCATTTTGAACGAATTCTACAACATTTTTCGAAAGTTCTAAAAACGCCTACAGGCCATTTTAGGGCATAATTCTCTCGATATGACGCAGCTTTACATGTTGGAGGATGAGGCACTAATCAACAGTTCTCATAGTCCATTCGGTCTACTAATCACGTTAGAATAGACCGTGCATTTACCGCCGCATGCGCGCCAGAGAATAGTTTGCTATACGTCAAACCCAGAAAACTATGCAAACCACCCGCCTCCTCATCTTTGGCCAATTCCTCATCTTCACGCCGCTGTTGATTTGCGGATGTTCGAAGATGAGCGCGGAGGAGGCGAAAATTCGCCAAGAGTTCTCGTCAATTCCATCCGATATGCCAATCGAAATGCTTGGTGAAATTGAATTCGTTTCCGGATTCCCAAGGAAAATTGAACTCAACGACGGACAGTCCTTATCAATTACGGCTACTAAGCAACTAGACGATACCATTCAGATGTCTCTCGAATACGAATCCACAAAGCAGTCAGTTGGCAGCCTCGTAACGGAATCCTATACCGAACAATCCCAATTTCTCCTTAGGCCGGGAATGCGTTGTGCTCCAAAATTGGGTGATGATTTAGCGATTGTATTCCGGCCAAGGATAATCGAATCCGGTGCCGATAAACCGCGATAATCCAACCGTTATTCCAAAGAACCCAGAAGCTTGAATTCGAATCCTCACAATGCTCCCGAAGCAGCGAACGCAGTAGACCCAGAACCTGTTCAAGTTCGTGTTAGTTCTTTCCAAAAAATACGAAATGTTGCGAGATTGCTTTGGCTGGCGCCGCCCGTGCTCGCTATCCCTGCATTCTTTGCCGTTCGAGAATACGTGCCTGATTTGAATCGCGGAAGTATCGGAGATGGCTTTCGAAAACTGAATGTATTTTTGGGCGTTGTGGGGACGTTGCTTTGGGTATGTTGGGGATCGGCATTTTTGCTCACATGTCTACATGATGTAAGGTTGATACCTAAATCCCGGCTTTGGACTTGGCTTGCCGTATTTGTCGTGCTCGTGCTGATTACGATCATTGTCGTTGCATGCGGTGCCTGAACTGTTGCATCAAAATCGCGGCAAACTGCGGTTACCGCCAATCGTTCCCCGACGGATTTGGAGACTCTGTGTTCAATCTCAAATTCGACTTTGTCTTCCGGTCGGTGAATGATCGCTTGCGTCACTACGACTCTGCTAGTGCGTGCGGCCAACGGTACGCGATACTGATTGAAGACTTTCGCTCCGACTCCAAATTTATCCGCACGGTTGATGAGCTTTTCCGTGAGGTGGTGGCCCAATACACGAGTGGCGAGTGCATTGTATCCGATGGGGTGTCACTTGAGACCGTTGTAATTGATCTCGGCACGTCGCTCGATCTCTACTTTCGGTTGTATTTCCTCGACGCTCCGAACGGATACGGGATCGCTCCTGCAAAATTCTCTGTCGCATCAGACACCACTCGTGAGAATTGCATGCTTGCCACACTGTGCTGCGGAATGCGTGAACCCGATGGAAACTTTTGGTATCCTACAACCAGACGAATGCCCAACGTCGTAATGCCCGACGACAATGACTGGGCCTATTCGCATACCTTCGTCTACGGTCCGCCGACGATATCATCGTGGATTGGTCGGCAAACTCGCAAACGCGGAGAAGAATGACATGCACGTGCGTACTGGAAACGGTCTGTTGACAAGCGGGTAGGAATCCTGCCTGAGAAGCTCCTAGCCAGAGGCTCAGTATCGAGTGTTGGAGCGCGTCTGGTAACAGCCGCCTTGAAGCGTACACACACACACTACTTGCCCGGATATTGGCCAGAAACACTCTGAGAGTAGGTATATCTGCTACACACCTATTGACGGGTCAGTCGGACTGCCGACGTTCGTCGCTCAAAAGGCTCCAATGCAGATTTCCATACGCGCGATTCTACTACTCGTCACAATTGCCGCTGTACTGAGCAGTTTAACTGGCATTCTACAAAGCCTCTACCGGATGGCGACAGAGACACTTGCATGCGGATTGCCGGGATATTTACAATTTGCGTATTCGCAGCTCCAACGCTTCCAACTCATTGTCAAAGTCGTCCAGCAGAATGTTGGCCAACAATGGAGATAGTGTCGCACCTCACGCGACTTCATTATTCCCACTGTTCGCTGGTCGACAACCAGCGGGGAGATGGTTGGAAGTATTGTTTCGTTGTCACTCACTTGATATAGTGATTTCCTGTTCGCTTCCTATACGCGCCTCAAGGGGCGGCGTAAGGCATTCGGCGAGTTTACCAACCAAGGTTATTTTTGGGAGACTCTAGCTATGCCATTGGGAATCGGATATTTCGAACTAGCTGCGATTCTGTTTTGTTCTATCCTCGTTTTCGCGATGTATCTCGGACGGTTGAAGCAACGTAGCCGGTTCCTTGTCTTGCTGGGATGCGTTGTTCTCGCATCGGTTTTGACGCCCGCTGATCTATTCTCCATGCTGGTAATGGCGGTAGCGTTTTTGGCCGTTTACTTTTGGGGCACACGACATCCATTTCGACCATCACCCGCGGCTGCCTGACGTAGTACAATTCTTCGTGGTCAGTTTCGGCACCATTAAACAAGCGAACTATGGAATAGACGAAAGTCGCGTCGGCTTATTCACTTTGCTCACAAGGTCTACTGACGCGACTTCGTTATTCCCGCCGTTCTGCGTCAATTGAAAAATCCAAAGTCAATATCTATGGCAAATTTCAAAAGTGTAAATCGCCATGCAGGTATCTCGATCAGCAACTATTCGATCATACTGCAAGGCGATCGGAGATTTCCGCTGAGAATTTCGTTGGGATTGCCATTGCTCTGTTCGGCGGAAGTGCAGCAATCATTCTCAATTGTCATGTGTTCGGTGGAAGTTTGGCCGTTATGCAACGCAATCATGAATGGTGGATTTGGGGAGACAATAGAGGAAGCTCTCTATCAAGGAGCTAGAAGTGTCCAGGAAATCCTTGCGAAATACGTAGCGGATGGTGCGATTGTTTGTGACGAAAGCGGATTCGCAATTGATTCACAGAGCGAAGACTTTCTGGATACATTAATTAAACAACAGGACTCGTTGCCATAGATTTGACAGAAAGTGGAAGTCAAGCAGAAACTTGATAACACTCCTCTTAGCCACGCACAAAGTTCAACGCACAAACTATCCCTCCGTTCCGCTTCGCTCGTGCTGAATTATTCGACCTAGCCAAAACGGGTGTTCGCTCTCGAGTGGATCCCAAGCGTTGGAGGGCATGGGAAATGTTAGCCGTTGAACAGATCAATGGCGATGTAGTCGCAAAAACTCTGGACATGAAAATAGCAACGGTCTACTCATGTCGTTATCAAATTCAAAAGATGTTGATAGATGAAGTTGCCTTACTGGAGTCACAAGCAAATACTCATTGTATTATGGAATAAATCTTTCCAGAGTGGCATGAGAGCCTGTGACAACTTCCGTGTTCTAGTCGGCACCAAGATGACCTGCTACGCTGGGCACGGGAGCTGCGGCATCCTGAATTCGTGCTAGATCCCGATTCAGATTTTGTTCTTGCCGATATGCCAGCCCGTCTGAGTAATCCTTCAGAGCGCGCCCATGAACACTACGCAGGCCAACAAGCAAGGCGACCCCAAACAATATTCCGCCAGCGAGGAAGGCAGGCCAAAGTCGCCATAGGATTCTCAAATTCCTCGTTGCATCCTCACGGCTCGAACCGTGTTCACTTCTGCTCCAGCGTTGGTAGGCCACATCGTAGCCCTCAGACAAAATGCGCTCGCGAGCCTGAATGGGAGAGCCTGAGATCGTGGCTACTATCCGTACACCGAGATCCAGCGGCATGACAAAACTATGTACAAATAGCAGTAGCCCATTGCCCAAAAATGCGACGATCAGAAATCCTGCCCAAAGGTCGGCTCGCAGTTTGAACTTCGCCTTGTTCTCTTTCCTTGTGCGGCTCCGCGAGGGACTTCCTTCGAGCCGAAAACAATTCTCTTGTGCCGCCTTCCTTATTTCTGGCGGTATACGGTTGGCCAAGAATTCAACTGCAACTGCGATGGCAGACAGTTCTACTGCAATAAGAAAGAGAAGGTCAAACATGCTACGATACTCATGGTCCGGCCAAATCTTCAAACATTACATGCCTAAATGAGACAGTACTTGACTACCGAAAGCAAGCGAATTTCTTATTTCGCTCCTAGATTGCAATCTTCGTTCTCATTAGTGGCACAATCCTTGTCGCCCCAAACACTGACTACCAGTTAGAAACCTGATAGTCTTTCAAAAACTTTCCCCAGATATGTTGACCGGAGTTTAGGCCGTCAAAAATTGGATCGCATATTCGCGCGGCAGCATCGATGCAATCGAGTGGAGGTCGGAAGTCACGCTCGGCGGATTTGCGCTGCGAAATTTCAAGTGGGTCCTCGTCGGTGATCCAGCCGGTGTCCACGCTATTCATATGAATGCCACACCGTACATAGTCCGCGGCACTAGTTCGAGTCATCATGTTGAGGGCGGCTTTGGCCATGTTGGTGTGCGGATGAGTATCGCGTTTGAAAGCGCGGTAGAAAACACCCTCCATGGCGGAGACATTTACGATGTGCTTGTCTTGCGTCGCAGTCCGCTGCATCAGGGGCTTAAGACGAGCATTGAGAATGAATGGACTAGTTGCGTTAATCAACTGTACTTCGAGTAACTCAATCGTGGACACATCCGCCAATCGCAATCGCCAACTGTTGGTGGAGCGCATATCGATTTGCTGCGCGTGCTCGTCATACTGTCCCGTGGGGAACGTGTTGTCGGAGGCGTGCTGATCCTCCCGCAGCAAAGCAAGCTGGGAGAGTTCGGCAGAGGGTGCCAGCTGTGCTAACGAGTTAAGGTAGTCCTTTGAATTGAACTCAGTCGTGGTGCTACTGATTTGCAATTCTTCTGCTGACGGTTTCAGTCTATCTGCTATCCGATCGGGCTCACTGAGAAGGGTCCGGTAACCGTCGAGTGGTGCTGCGAGTTCTGTTGGCAAGGCAAGCATCAAAGTACGCTCGGCCTGCATCAGGTGCTTGTAATACCCGCTAGGACGGCGCACGGTTTGGCAAGCATTGTGCAGAACAAAGTCGAGTTGCGGCAAGTGGCCAAGTAGGTGATCAGCAAAGGCCTCTACGCTAGGCAGATGACGCAGGTCGAGTCCGTAGACATGCAAGCGGCTCCACCACTGGGCAGAGTCGGCCATGGATTGAAAGCGTTGCATGGCATCGGCCGGAAAGCGAGAGGTGACTACCAAATTTGCTCCACATCGAAGTAACTTGAGAGCTGCCTCAAATCCAATCTTGACTCGGCCTCCGGTCAAAAGTGCATAACGACCGGTTAGATTTGCGATCTGATTTCGTTTGTTCCAATTGAATTGAGCGCAAGTGGGGCAAAGCGAATCGTAATGTATGTGAACTTGGGAGAAGTCCTGTTTGCATATATAGCAATTGCGTGAACACTGGAGTTGCCCCACAAATTGCTGGGCATCATGATTCGAACTCGGCAGTGATTTGGGTATCAATGAGGGATGGGGGGGAGCAGCAACTTGGCGTCGCATTTTCGCTTTACGCATGCCCGTTTGTTCCAACACGCGTGAATCTTGATGTTTATCCAAGTCGACCGCTGCTTTGCGTTGTTGACGGGCAGCTCGAACAACTTGTCTGCGTGCAGCACGTCCTGGATGAGCAAGCTGCCCGGCAGCTTTCAGAAGTTCGGTTTGCAACGACTTGGAAAAGTTGAGCAGTTGGCCGCGGTCTTGTAGAAAGCGTTGCAGAGTGTTTAGGGTTATTTGCAGGTCCGAGCGGCTGACTTGTTGAGCATGGGTGGTCGCATCCAACGCAGTCGCTGAATCGCCAATTGTTGTGCAGTCAACTTCTCCTGAACAATCGCGGCTAGGTGCCTTTGAAATTTCCGTCTTCGTCATACCGAACGTACGCAAACCATAAAAAAGTAAAAATGCAAATCGGGATGGTCAGTAAGAAAACTTTGCTTAACAAAGTGGTTAATATTGTGCCAGCTAAAATAAAAATCAGCCACAACCACCAGGTGTCAGCAATCAGGGATCGAAAACGCTGCATGCGGGACTCTCGACAAGTTTGAATTCATTGTGATAGCTAGGAAGCCGACTTATTTTGTTCTTGGCGGCCTTGCGTTGGGGCTAGTTGATTTAATGAGTGGCGACCCGTTAGCGGCCGGGAATCAGCTAATCCCCGCGGCGTTACGGCCAGCGGCTCACCATGGAATTGAGATTTCTGATCAAATCAACAGCCTGAGTTGGCGTCCGGTCAAAACTCAAGAAGTGGAAATGCTTTCTCGGCTGTCCCAAGTGCAGGTTGTAACGATAAACTATCGTACGAGCATGCATAGACTGGATTACAGTGAGATGTTGATCTACCTAGGGAAAATGCTCTTCCTGTGTGCGTTAACCCCTCCCCACGAATCGTAAACTCCCTCTGACCGTCCCGAGGACCTAGCCGCGAGGGACGAGCCGCTGGGGTGATGCGCTACCGAAGCACTCAACTTACCCTCCCCTTGGGTTAACCGCAAACTAACCTTCCCTCTGGGAAGGTCGCGAGCGGATGCGAGCGGGTAGGGTTGTTCCTGCCTGTGGCGAAGTTGTGATGTAGGGCATTGTCGTTTCGTGTTTATGCACATGGCCACTAGGATTCGACTAAGTTCCCACATGCAGAAAAACCTTAGTGGTTCGACCCCACCGGCTCGTTTCACTCGCCACCTCCCCAGCGGGGTTGTAAGTTAATGACAGGCTAACCTTCCACGGTTTATGCATTGGCTTGATTGAGTAAATGGGTCGCCAATTCACCAAGAAACGAAAAGATTCTCAGCCAAACGCCGCATCAATTTCCTTTCAGCGGCAACGATTCCCGAACCCACGTGCGAGCCTTATATTCTTGAGTTGTTTCCATTTTGCAGGTGGCAGCCGATTAATGTCCCCAGTGTCCGTATTTTTTTTGGAGCGAGTTCATGCGTAAGCTGATACTGCCGTTGTTTGTCTTGAGTTGCTATGGAGTATTTTTTGCGCATTCGGATGCGCAGGAGGTGCAGTTTGGGGCTGTACAAGTTATTGGAGTGACCGAGTCAGGCGCGGAACCGTCGGCGGGGACGCAATTAAAAATGGCTCAGGGGGCAGCTGGTATTTTTCTGGGGAGTTCGCCCAGCTTTCTTGGTGGAGTTGATCCGAACAGCCAAAGCCAGCTTTTCCAACTGCTAAATAACAAGTCAATTCGACAGGAGCTGCAGTTGACTGAGGAACAGCAGCAAGGAGTAAAGACGATCGTCGAGGAATCCTCCAAACGAATCTCTGAAGCCATTAGGTCATCCATGGCCGATGGGGGTGCTGGAAAGATATCGCTGAACATGAAACCCTTGCTTGAGGAGCACCGAGCTCAGGCGGAAGCTGCCATCGAAGAAATCTTGTTGCCAGATCAATTGAAGCGAGTTCGTCAGTTGGCGTTTCAGATAGAGATTGCTCAAGTTGGATTGGGCGAATCGTTAGTAAACGGTCGTTTAGGGACAGAAATCGGCATCTACGACGATCAAAAGCAATTTTTGACGGATCGTGCGGCTGCCATTGAAGCGGAAGTGCGGGAACAAATTGCGGTGATTCAAACGGCGGCTCGAGCCAAGATGTTTGCAGAGTTGTCTCCTGAGCAGCGCAAGGCGGCAGAGGAATTGCTGGGTGCCTACTTCTCATACGAAGAAGAAAGCCTGCCCAAGCTGTTGCGAGGTAATATGCAAAAGCAGCTCAAGGTTGGGGCAAAGGAAGAAGTCTCCAACAAAAAGTCGAAATGATTGCAATGCAGCGCATAATATCTTGCTAGGACTGGGCGCGTGACTGGAAGCTAGCCAATCGCTTGAAAAGTGTATTTCTGAAAAAATTGAAACCTCTAGCGAACTTCTAGATCCTATATAGAGTCCTAAAGGTACCTGCGTCGCAGGGGGTGGGTTTTTGTGTACTTAGTAACGGATCGGCATATCCTCGCGGACCGTTGCCAGAATACCAGTGGAAAAAGTCAAATCCATTTGATTCGAAGATGCCGATAATGTATCTTTGAAGAGCCCCTGTAATTGGGGGTAGCGAGAGGTTGTTTGTTTGAAAGACCTTTTTTGCTGTTTGATTGAAGGTAGTTGCTTTACTCTCCCCTTGGAGAGTCGCGAGGAACTCGCGGAAAGGGCTACTGAAGGAGTTGTGTGCCGCAGTGAATAGCGGACCCACAATTTCCCTCCCCAACCGCTCGTTCCTCGCGATTGACCCTCCCGCAGGGAGGGTTAGTTTGGAGGTTGTTGCAGCAGCAAAAAGTTGCTCGACCTAATAGTTAAAAAAGGAGTGCGTGGCCGGTCGCCACGGCTTCTTGGGATGCCGAGTGCGTGTCCCGAATTTGGTTCAAAAAACGCCGAACGGCTTTGAACCCTTATTTACCGTTTCTGTAGTCTCTCTCAGTTCACGTCATCCGGCGTGAGGGAGGAATGCCATGCGTTTCACAACAACCACAAAATCGTTCGCCGCCGCGGTTGCACGCGTAATTGCCAGCGAATCAGTGATTGCAGTGATCGCAGTGGATCGCCTTGCTCGGCTAGGGATGCGCGAATTGCATCTTAGATTGATGGGTTGGCATCAGCCGCGACATCAACGACTCGGACGTTCCGCCGGTAATTGCGAGTTAGGCAGTTATCAGTGGGGCAATGCTTACTCCGCGCATAAACGCTCGGAAATAAGCGAGTCGCTGTTTGGCATCGTGGATGTGGCCGTCTGTCCCATCCCCGTATGTGTGGTCGGAAGGCAAGGGTCCTAAGCGAGTTGATCGCGGACTACTAGCGCTTGAAGTAGGACTTCGAACGCAACCTTAAGTGAACGGGCAGTTTTGCCTATAGGTGATAGGTAGCTACACCACAGCGTGTAACTCCAATTATGGAACGTTAGTTCAATCGGTCTTGATTCAAGCCGTATGCACGCTTCCTGACAGCCACCTCGTTCAGCTCACCAAGATGCTTTTATATCGCTCGTGCGAATTCCTACCAAAGGTGTTGCATGCCGAGCGGGTCAGAGAGAGAACAATGTGCTACGAAGTAATTGATGATTTGGCTACCGTTGCCGAGTTGGTTCACAGCGCTCAAACTGGCGATCGCGATGCACAAAGCCAACTTTATGCGCGCTACCACGGTTCGGCTTTGGCCCTGGCATTCCGCAAGTTAGGAAACTGGGACGAAGCAGAAGAGTTGGTTCAAGACGTATTCATTCATGCCTTTGATCGTCTGGACCAATTGCGCGTAGCCGAAGCATTTGGTGGATGGTTGCGTCAGATTGTACGTCGGATGGCGATCAACCGCATGACTCGAAATCGCCCGGTCTATTCCTTAGAAGGGGAGGTTTTGGAGTCCATGGACGTCCAAGGTGCTTCACCGTTGGAAGACGTTTTGTATGTCGAGCAGAGCGAGCAAGTTCGTTTGGGGTTAGCACGTTTGGGCGACATGGACCGTCAGACCTTGGAGGCGTTCTACTTGAGCGGGCAGACTTTGGTCGAAATGGCTGAAGTATTCGAGGCTCCCATCGGAACGATCAAGCGCCGTTTACACGTTGCTCGAAAGCGTTTGGCCAGGGAAATGGCAAGTTTTCAAGCCCTTTAAGAGCGGCTACAGGGAAAGTCAACCTTTTCGTGCATGAAGGGCGAGGCAACGAGTCTGCATCACAAAAAATGGTCGGCGAAACATGCTAAACACTTGTGCGGCAGACACTTTTGCGGTCGCGGGACTCGTTCCGTGACCGTTTTTCGTTGCTGCTCCGTTGACCGGATATTTTCACGCGTTGTTAGACTCGCACTCCATTGGCGGCATATTGGGCGTTTTTTTTCGCCTAAGGTACTGGACTCGTTGAACTTAGATGGCTTGCTGGTTACTCTATCGGCGACCCGGATTTGCGACGGACGGATTTGAGAACCCCGGGTGAGGTGGTGCCAGGTAAATTTCTCAGGTCGTTTTTAGAAGCAGATAAGTATGAGTTCAACAGATCCGTATTCGTCGAATGCCTCTGTATCGAAAGGCGATACATCGAATTCCGAGCCGGCGGCTCATAACGCTATGTGGCTTTTGTGGGCGGGTTTCACGGCGATCTTGGCAGCTGGTGTAGGATTTGCCATTCGCGGTGGAATCTTAGATAACTGGGGCCGAGAATTCGGTTTTACCGGCGCTGAGCTGGGGGTAATTGGTGGCGCGGGGTTCACTGGATTCTGTTTCGGAATCATCATCGGCGGCGTGGTAGTTGACAAGATTGGCTATGGCAAACTTGTTATTGCCGCCTTCCTTTTTCACGTCATATCTGCCCTGGTGACCTTTTCGGCAGTAGGTGGTACGGAAAGGGAACTTGCCTATTCGTTACTGTTCTGGGGCACATTTATTTTCGCAGTTGCCAACGGGACCCTCGAAGCAGTTGCCAATCCTCTTGTGGCCACCTTGTTCCCTCACAATCGAACGCACTACTTGAACATTCTGCATGCCAGTTGGCCGGCTGGGTTGATCATCGGTGGCGCTTTGGGTTGGGTCTTGGATGACGGCCTGCAGTTAGATTGGAAGATTCAATTGGCTTTATTCCTGTTACCTACCCTGGCATATGGGTTCATGTTCTTTGGTCAAAGTTTTCCAAAAAGCGAGGCCAGTCAAAAAGGTTTGTCCTTGGGGCAAATGCTCGGGGATGTGGGGTTGTTGGGTGGTGCCGTAGTCTGTTTGCTACTGGCTTTGTTTTTCTCAGATCTGTTCTCGCAGCTGATGTCGCCTGAGCAAGGTATGATTGCCAAGGCGCTGGGTTGGGCCGTAGGTGGCGTTCTCCTGCTTGGGATAGGAGCCATAACGAAAGGTTCGGTAGGCTCTCCTTTGCTGTTTGTGTTATTTGTCACGCACGCGTTGGTAGGTGCAGTCGAACTTGGTACAGACGGTTGGATTCAGAATATCACCGGTAACATTCTGAGTAGTGGTGAAGGCAAGATCCTGTTTGTGTTTACTTCCTCGGTGATGTTTGCACTGCGTTTTTGTGCAGATTTTATCGAAAAGAAATTGGGCTTTTCGCCGGTTGCAATTCTGTTGGTTTGTGCCCTCTTGGCCTGTGTTGGGTTGAATTTGACCTCCCGAGTTGAAACGTTCGTCATGGCCATGTTAGCCCTAACCATCTACGGCATTGGCAAGACGTTTTTCTGGCCCACCATGTTGGCAGTCGCTTCGGACCGCTTTCCGCGAACGGGTGCGATCGCTATTAGCATTATGGGTGGTATCGGCATGATGTCCGCTGGGTTGATTGGTTCGCCAGGCTTGGGCTACTTCAAGGATCGGTACGCAGGTGAAGCCTTGCAAGTTTCCAACCCAACGTTGTTTGATGAATACAGGGCCGAAAAGCCGAGCAAGTTCCTGGTCTTCCCGGAAGCAACGGGACTAGATAGCAAGAAAATGGGGGAATTGTCGGATCAGATTGCTGAACTTGAGAAAGGGCAACAAGATGCCTCAGAGCTGAAGGGTAAGAGCGACGAGTTGCTGGCGGCCTCGATTGCCGGTGATCGCCGGACGCTGGTGACCGATTCGATCATCCCTGCTACCATGGCGGTCATTTACATCGCCTTGCTTGCATATTTTGCATCCATTGGTGGTTACAAAGTGCTCTCGCTGTCGAAAGAGGAAGCGAGCCAAGCTTAAGTTCACTAGGAAAAATCTGAATCGGTAGGCCAGTACGAATACGGGAGATCATTTCCAATTCGACAGGCTCTGCCGCTCACGCTGCGAATAGGAGAAGGCTGGCTCAACCCGAGCCAGCCTTTTGCATTTCACAGCAGTTACTAATTCTCGTCCAAGGTTAGGTGTACTGCCATCGATTCCGAACTCCCTACCATCTTTCTTTCGCGATCGACTTGGCACCCCAACGTCTTTCGCAAACGCATTCGTAGAATTGATGGCAAACCAGTGTTGGGTAGTTGGGTAGCCGTCTATCAACTAGCTGACGATGATCAACAATCGGCGCTCATTGGGTATGGAGTCTATAACCCCAAAAGTGAAATTGCCGTTCGTATCGTACGCTTCGGCGACCAGTGCCCAGATCAAGAATATTGGGACAATCTAATTCTACGGGCAGTTGAGCTGCGGCGAGTAACGCTGGGTTTAGATAATCAAACAACGGCTTACCGCGTACTGCATGCCGAGGCCGACGGAGTGCCAGGCATTGTGGTCGATCGATACAACGAATGCTTGAGCGCCGAAGTATTTAGTCTGGCCATGTTGCCCAGGTGCAGCGATTTGTTAGTAAGCCTGGGCAGCCTTCTCGGCACCAAAGAGTGGTTGATTCAGCCGAGTCCACATTTGCTCAGTCAGGAGGGAGGTGACTTTCGATCCAGCAGCTCCCCAGGTCTGCCTTCCCAGGTAACCATAACTGAGCATCAAACAAAATACCGAGTCCATTTTGGGACAGGTCATAAGACCGGGTTTTTCTGTGATCAGCGTGAGAATCGTTGGCGGCTTACCGAATTCACACGCGGAAAAAGCGTGCTGGATCTATGTTGCTATACAGGAGGTTTTTCCGTCATGGCGGCAACTCGAGGAGAAGCAAGTGAAGTCATAGGTGTTGACCTGGACGCAGCACCGTTGGAATTGGCCCGCCAGAATGCGAACTTGAATCAAGTTCGGGTTAAATTTACACAAGCCGATGCGTTTGCTTACATGAGGGATATGTTGCGAGGTGGCAGATTTTTTGACGTCGTCGTGCTCGATCCCCCTAAGCTAATTCGCAATCGAGGGGAGATTGAAGAAGGGACCCGAAAACACTTTGATTTGAATCGCCTGGCTATGCAATTGGTTAAACCTGGCGGTATCCTGCTTACTTGCACCTGTGCAGGACTGTTGGCAGGAGATGAGTTTGCCCGATTGGTGAGCTCTGCCGCACGTGCGGCCTTCCGGCCGTCGGATTGGAACCCTACGCCAGAGGCCCGGAGCCCCCAGATTCTCTGGCAAAGTGGTGCTGCAGCTTGCCACCCTGTTTCAGTAGCATGTCCTGAATCAGAATATCTGCGTGCAGTCTGTATGCGACTTTAGCTCGATCAAAAGAATGGATTACGCATGACGAACGAAAACGCCAAAACTCCACAAACACAAGATTTGGAAATCAAGGACGCACACTTGATTTTTAATGCAGTGTGGGAACAGTTGGAGGAAGATGTGGGCCGCGATAACCTACGCTTTCCCAAAGAGTTGATCTTGCTTGGCGGCGCGCCGGGTGCCGGCAAAGGTACCCACACACGTTTCGTAATGCTAGCACGAGGCTTGACCTGTGCTCCCGTTGTTATCAGTGAATTACTGACATCGTCGGAGGCCCAGCAGATCAAGGACCATGGAGGGATGGTCGGTGATAAGGAAGTCGTGGCAATATTACTTCGCCGCTTGCTCGATGAACAATTTCGCGATGGGGCCGTAATTGATGGCTTTCCACGTACCCGAGTTCAAGTCGAATGTTTGAAATTGCTCGTTGACCGCGTCAATCAATTGCACCGGGAGTTTGCCCATACAGAACATGCGATCGATTTTCGTCGTCCAACGGTGCATGCGATGGTCTTGTTCGTTACAGAAAAAACCAGCATCGAGCGTCAGTTGAAACGTGGGCTGGAAATTGCCGAGCACAATCGCGAAGTCGAAGAGACGGGTATAGGAAGTAGCCTACCGCTCCGGACTACGGATCTGCAAGAAGGAACTGCACGACGTCGTTACCGCGTGTTCAAAGAGCAGACATGGGACGCACTGCAATCTCTCAAGGAAATCTACCACTATCATTTTATTAATGCAGAAGGTCCAATTGCTGAGGTCGAAGCCAATATTCTAAGGGAATTGCAGTATCAAAGTTCGCTTGAATTGGATGCGCTCACTTACGATCGCATGAGGATACTGCCGATTGCACAGGATATTGTCCTTCATGCTCGCCAGCAGTTGGTCAAGCGTTTAGACAGTTACGAGCTTGAACATACGGATTTGTTTGTGCAGGTAGTGGAAGTAATTCACAAGAAATTCATGCCGATCATTCAGCGACATGCCATTTCGGGGCGAGCTCAAGTCAACACCGAGGACCTGCTATTTCACAATCCGTTGGCACTTTCGATGCTGATTGACATCTTTTCAGAACGTGGTTTTCAGGCAGTCGTGGATAAGCATATTCAGCAGATCCCGCAGCGAGTGGATTTGACGACTGGTGAAATCGAGTTGCGTGAAAAAATTATTTTCCGTGTTCAAATCAACTTCCGTGGCTCGCAGATTCGTCGCGGCTAGCAGGCTGCGGACAAAGTAACCCGAAGACATCTGAGGTTTTGTCAATAGGGTTTACAGGATCATTTTGTTGGAAGGTACTTCACAATTTCCGGCCTTTTTTGGATGAGTTGGTGGAGGTATCTATCAGGTTGGTATGGCGAACGATCTTTCCAAACTTTGAATAGAATTCTTATCCAGCTTCTGGCGATCTTCCGGAGCGCTGCATGGTGTTTCATCTTCTTTTCCTGCCGAAGCAATCGGTAGACAGCACCCGTCCAAGGGCACCATTTGCGTGCATGGTCAGCGAACTCATGAAAGGTCTGCCTTAAGTACTTGGGACAAGCAAAACGACGGTGCACTTGCCTCTGCTTGCCGCTCTGTTTGGTGACCGGAGCAATTCCGCAGAAAGCTGCGATTTCGTCAGCATTGGCCCAACGGTCTCGTTGTGACCCGAAAGCGGTTAGCAACCTGGGGGCCAAAGCCTTGCCCGCTCCTCGAAGTTGAGTGAATAGCGATGCATCAGGGTGCTTCTTTACAAGGGAATCGATGTCCGTTTCAAGGTTCTCTACTGCTTTTTTGTATTGCCTTAATGTAGTAACCAATACCTTTACCGTGATGGCAAGCGGTTTGATGATTGCTTCATCCTTGGTTAACAATGTCATCTTCCGAATTCGGTCAATTACTTCTTGTTGCTTCTCTTTATTTCTAAGACCGTGTGAATTAAGCACCTTGGCTAAGAGCCGTCGATCTGCCCGTTTCATTTGCCGAGGATCTGGCCATCGGCCGAGCAAGTCAGCCAGGAGCTCTTCCTGTGGCTTAGTGCCCCACAGCTCCAGAGCGTGAGGAAAGTACAGTTTTAGTTGAGAAATCAGTTGTTGCCGTGTCCGCGTGTGCTCGTCAACGAACTTTCGTCGTTGTTGACAGAGCCGGGCCAACAGACGCGTTTCCTCGTCATCAGCAGTCCAAGCTCGAAGAATCTGAATCCTCTCCCGCAACAACCTTGCCATCATTCGGGCGTCGGAAGGGTCTGACTTGCTACCCGCGGCAGAGTAACTCTCTCGGTAGTGCGAGAATTGCTTGGGATTGATGGGATAAAGGACGACTCCTTCTCGGAACATCAAGGCATGTGCTAATGCACCCCGAGACTGTTCGAGCATGATTGCAATCGGTGCCTCGCCTGCCTCGCGTTTCATTTCGGTAACCCACTTTTCAATGGCCTCAGCTGTGCTGTCGATCTGGCAATGCCTGCCACCTCCTTCGGCATCGATCACATAGACATCGTGTTTTTGATCAGCCCAGTCGATTCCAATGAACAGGACGGGATTGAGTTGGGTTTGTTGTTGCTCCATGGTAAACTCCGGCTTGGGTTTCTGGTCGAATCTGGTTCAGCCAAGCTTTGTTAGCGGAGTGCTTATAGTGAGCTTCGCGAGCATCATCTGAGTGATCCGTCTACAACAAAGCAAACGGGACGTTCGGAAGTCTTCGGGAAGCCGTCGGATGGCTGCGTGAGTAATCCGTAACGTCTCGTTGGCTGACCAATCCTCAGTTTTGCGAGGCTTTGCGGTTCCGCCTAGCCTCACAGTTAGAGGCAATTCGGCCTTAACTTGATTCGGCTAGACTCGCAAAGCCATCGGGAGTGTTAGAACCTATAAGCGTCAGAGCGTCAGCGAGGGGCTGGGCACATTCCCTCGCTGACGCTGCGGGTTACTTTTTCAGCAGCCTGCTAGACTTGAGGATGTTGTGGTCCCATCGTTCCCTAAATGGTTCTGACTGGACAAATCACAGGACAAGACAAAGAGAGCGTTCTGACTATCTGACGGACCTGCCCAAGCAATTAGCTCAATGGCTTTTGCCGGTTCCTCATTTCTGAGTCCAACTTGAAACGACGCTGTATGTCAGGCACAATGTCGGACCTTAAGTAACGACATTCATGATGGTGATCGACATGCTTGCCAAACTAAATACACTCTCGCTACTTGGTATAGAAGCCCTGCCAGTCGAGGTCGAAGTGGACGTCTCGTCATCGGCGCTTCCCAAGACGATGCTGGTTGGACTTCCTGAGCAGGCAGTTAAGGAAAGCGTCCATCGCGTGGAACGTGCTATCGTCAACAGCGGCTTTGTGCGGCCCTCTGAACGCATCGTCATCAATCTGGCTCCAGCCGAGTTGCCAAAACAGGCGGCCTCTTTCGATCTGCCAATCTCGCTCGGCGTGTTGGCGGCCAGCGGACAATTCCAGTCTGATTCCTATTCGCAATATGCAGTCGTCGGAGAATTAGCCTTGGAAGGGCATACGCGACCCGTCAAAGGCGCGTTGTCCATGGCCATGGCTGCCCGTAGCGCCGGATTTCGAGGACTGCTGGTGCCCAGCGAGAATGCGGGAGAAGCTGCGGTTGTAAATGAAATTGAAGTCATTCCAGTATCGTCGCTCGCTGAAGCGGTCGGCTTTTTGGCTGGGACACTGGAGATCGAACCACACCCTTCGCAGCTCTCCGAATTGTTCGCCGAATATAGCCGTTACGATCTGGATTTCGCCGACGTCCGGGGACAAGAGGTCGCCAAGAGAGCTCTAACCATCGCGGCAGCTGGCGCACATAACCTTCTCATGTTGGGACCTCCCGGATCAGGCAAAACCATGCTCGCCAAGCGATTGCCATCGATCCTGCCAACACTGACTGCCGAAGAGTCCATCGAAACAACGCGCATCTACAGTTCTTTGGGACGGCTCCAAGCCGGTCAACCCTTATTGGCCACGCGTCCGTTTCGATCTCCTCACCATACGATCAGTAACGCTGGTCTCGTAGGCGGAGGTAGCCCTCCGGCTCCCGGTGAAATTAGTCTGGCACATAACGGCGTCTTGTTCCTTGACGAGCTGCCAGAATTCGATCGCCGCACTCTCGAGGTCATGCGCCAACCGTTGGAAGACAGAACGGTAACTATTTCGCGCGCTCTTCGCAGCACGACGTTCCCGGCCAACTTTATGCTTGTGGCAGCCCTCAATCCTTGCCCATGCGGTTTTCGGACCGATCCACGCCGCAATTGCACGTGTACTCCAACTCAGATAGAACGTTATATGGCAAGAATATCTGGGCCATTGTTGGATCGCATAGATATTCATATCGAAGTACCTGCGGTTCCCTTTCAAGAGTTATCTTCCAATGTAGCTGGCACCAGCAGCGATGAGATGCGAACCGCAGTCCACGCAGCGCGAGCTCGGCAATCATCAAGATTCGATAAGTCGAGCACTATCTACAATGCACAGATGTCGAGCCGACAACTGCGAGAATTCTGCCCCTTGGACAATACCGGTAAGAATCTATTACGAGACAGCTGCAATGAGCTCGGACTCTCTGCCCGTGCCCATGACAAGATTTTACGGGTTGCCAGAACTATCGCCGATTTGGATCCCACCGACGAAATCCAACTTCACCATCTCCAAGAAGCCATCAATTATCGCATGCTAGATCGAAACCTGTTTTGAATGTTTCGTACGTCCCGCGGGCCGAGCGGGATGTTAAAGTAGATTCTCAATCATCTATCGAGATCGCGTACTGATTGTCTCCAAAGTACGCACATGAATCTATGATCCTCGCCACTGCCGCACTGCCTCAAAGAGTTCTTGAAACTGCGGATTTCAAACGAAGGTGATTGCTTTCGAGCAGCAAAGTTCACATGAGAGTAGCCTGTTTTCGCCGATTTGATCCATTATTTCCATGAAAACACACACTATGCGTCCGTGCGACTCGCACTAATTAGCGGTTTTGCCTGGGTTGTTATGACTATCCTTAACCAGCCATTGATTTCGAGGACAGAATCACTTTGACACAGCCTCTAATAGCGCCCAAGCGCGTTTGTCCTCCATGAGGATTCGAAACCAGGGAGTGTATTGCTCCGGCTCGGATTTCATATCTTCAAGCAGCGTTTGGGGATTTATCCATTTGAATTCGGAAATCTCCGTTGCGTCCGGAGCCGGTTCTCCAAGGAATCTCCCTACCAGTACATGATCTATTTCTCGCTCCGTGAGACCACTCGCCGCGTCGTGAGCTACATATAGAAAAACAAATCTGGATTCGAGCGTCGTGTGAAAGCCAAACTCCTCAAACAGGCGTTTCTCGGCATCCAGTGTGATATCGCGCGCTCCAGTTGGATGGCCACAACACGTATTACTCCAGAGGCCACCGAAGTGGTACTTGTCGATGGCACGCCGTTGCAGCAGCAATTCTCCGTTGGCATTGAATACCAGAACTGAAAATGCCCGATGCAATTGACCTCCGTGCTGATGTGCCGCCAGTTTTTCTGCAAGACCCTGTGGCTCGTCAGACTCATCCACCAACAGGACTTGTTGCCATGTGCTCATTAAATGGGTCCTCTGATTCCTAATTCCACGGAAATTGCCGCGAGGCACGTAAACTGTTGCTAAACGTTACGGCTATGTTACCACATATACTCGGTCATTCTGAAATATGCCGTTGCGGCAAGCGTGCATTGACCGTCGTTAGGTAATCGAACATTTGACGTCGCATTCGGTCCGCCACTTCAGGTTTTTCTGAACTTAGGTTGTGAGCTTCGGATGGGTCTTGAGAAAGGTCATACAATTCGAGGCGATTGTCCTCATAGAAATAGTGCAGTTTAAGGTCAGCACTTCGCATTGCCGTACAGGGCCGGGTACGGCTAACTTGAAAATCGTTTAGGCCGATTTCCTGGAGAGCCATACCGAAACCGGTCTCGGGATGATAGTACGGAAAGTGCCAATATACGTCTCGAGAAAGCAACGAAGACTCTGGTTGCAGAAATTGCCAAATGCTGGTGCCATCTATTTCTTGGTTACTCGCCGTCCCACCAATCGCTTCGAGAACAGTTGGCAACAAATCATATCCAAGCATGACCTGTGAACTGGCCATGCCTGATGGAAGTCTACCCGGCTGGCGCAGGATCCACGGCACGCGAATTCCACCTTCGTACAGATTCCACTTATTTCCGCGCCAAGGGGCATTGGCCGCGTATTCAGGATGCCCTCCATTATCCGACGTAAATACCACGAGGGTGTTATCCGCTAAACCGGCCTCATCCACCGCCTTCAAGAGCTCACCGACGTAATGATCCATCTGCTGAACGCAAGCCGCATAGCGAACTCGATTGTCTCGCTTGGGTGAAGCAATTGGTATCTTGAGTTCGTATTGTTCCGTCAGCCACTGACATTCGGTTTTTACGGGCGTATGCACATGGTACAGCGATACAAACAAAAAGAATGGTTGCGAACGTTTCTGTTCAACAAAGTCACACGCCCAATCAATCATGTCGTCTTGCGGGAAAATGTTCGGCTGAGTCAACGCCGGCGGTGACTTGCTGCCCCATCCATAAGGATGACTGCCGAAGGATTCAAAGGTGAATTGAAATCCTTGTTGTTGAGGACCATGTGTTGGACTCCAACCCAAGTAATGTTCGTAATGCGAGTTCACATGCCACTTGCCGGTCATGGCAGCGACGTACCCTCGCTCGACCAGTTCCTCTGCCAATGTACGATGGCCTAGGTCCAAATCCATCGTGTACTCGGGTGCATCAAGTGATGTTTGCACATCTAGATTTTGCTTGCCGGGTCGATCTTTGGTCACGAATTCAAAATGAAGCCTGGCAGGTGACTTGCCGGTAAGCAAGCTCGCTCTTGAGGCAGAACAAATGGGTGCCGAAGCGTACCCTTGAGTTAGCCTCACTCCTTCGCGAGCCAATTGATCAATGTATGGCGTATGATGCCAAGGATGCCCATAGCAGCCAAGATCAGACCAAGCCAGATCGTCGGCTAGAATCAATAATACATTTGGCTCGGCAGCGGATCCAATCGGAAAAACAGTCAAAACGATTACGCAGAAACTGGCCAAGCAGCAAATCGAATTCTTCGAGTGGCAAGCATTCTGGCTGGGCATCCCAGTGCTCCGCTGTTTCTGTTTCATGGCTAACACGCACATTTTGGTGTGGGCAGATGTCGTTCCGAGGGTTTCTAGGCCCGTTGCACATTGTAACGAATTGTTTGGAAGTAACTCGTTTGGGAAGGTGATGGCTGCAAGCAAAAAGGCGTCCAGTTCTTGGTACGTCTAGCGAGCCGAACGAGACGTTCGTGTATTGATAGCCCCAATCCTACAGAGACGCCTTGCCTTCAACTCGCATAGACAGGTTGCATAGGGCCTGGCATCCCATTCATTCCCGCTTGCAAGGAATGAATGGGTCCTCTGCGTTCAAATGATCATGCGGCCATCACGAATTCCAACACTCATCGGCAAAAGCAGTGCAACAAGTTATGATTGGGTTAACCGCAATTCATCCGCAGCTGCGATCAAGGAGAGTCGGCAATATATGGTAGCGTCTCTGCAAAAAATAAAGACCTTGATTGGACACTCCGCCCGTCAAACTCCCTGCCTAACTAATCAATCGCAATTGTGGAACGTTGAAGAACGTCAGCTTCCCCTTTCAAGCTTGGAAGGGCTGGAAAAAGATGTTCCGATTAACCTCTTAATTTTCCGGAGAGGGCTGGCGAGTTTCAAAATCGGGCACAGCCAATTTGTCGTTTGTTGCACGCTAATGTTTGCACTAGGTTGCAATGCGCCAACTCCAGTTGGAACGCCTGTTCCCGTTCTGAATGGTTCTACAATGGGTACAACGTACCTGGTCAAGTATTTACCTTCGGGAGTCGACAAAAGTCCCTTGGAGGTGGGGCGATTAATTCAAGATGAGTTGGAGCAAGTCAATCAGCAGATGTCGACTTACCTGCCTGATTCGGAAGTCTCCCGTTTTAACCAATACAAGAATACCGATTGGTTTGAGGTATCGAGTGACACGGCCAGCGTTGTTTCACTGGCACTGGAAATCTCCGATTGGTCGCAGGGAGCGTTTGATGTAACCGTTGGTCCATTGGTTGACTTGTGGGGCTTCGGGCCAGAAACGCCCCCTCAAAAGCAACTTAGTCAAGAGATCATTGATGCAACCTTGGCTCGTGTCGGCTATGAGAACCTGCACGTACGACTCGATCCACCCGCCTTGCGAAAAGACAACGCAGAGTTACACGTTGACTTGTCGGCTATTGCCAAAGGGCATGGCGTAGATCGGGTCGCGACAGTCTTAGAAAAACTGGGCGCGAAGAGCTTCTTTGTGGAGATTGGCGGAGAAGTGATTGCTCGGGGACGTCGGGCCGACGGACAGCCCTGGCAGGTTGGCATTGAACAGCCCGTTGAGAACAAACGTGAGATACAACAAGTTATTGGGCTTGAAGACCGCGCACTGGCCACCAGTGGAGACTACCGCAATTTTTATGTGATTGAAGGCAAGCGTTTTTCACATACGATCGACCCCCACAGCGGCTGGCCCGTAGAGAGCCCCGTCGCCTCGGCCTCGGTATTGGCTGAGTCGTGTGCACTGGCCGACGGACTGGCTACCTGTATGATGGCTATGGGTTCGGAAGGCTTGATGTTAGCCAATAACAAAGGTTGGGCAGTCATGCGAATCCTGCGTGTAGAGGATAAATTGACCGTAGAGTATTCGCAAGAATTCGATCGCCAGCTATCAACAAGTTCTGCTCATTGAGCCGGAGCCTCTCACCATTAGGATATTTCTGAATCCTCCAAAAGGGATTATGCAATGACACTTTTCAACATATTCGGCGTAACCCTTGCCATGTTTCTAGCTGTGATTCTGGCTATGGCAATTGGCGTCATCATGGGACGTCGTTCCATTTCTGGCAGCTGCGGTGGTCTCAGGAATAATATGGGAGAGGGTGGAGAGTCTTCATGTTCGCTCTGTTCAAACCCAGATGCGGCTTGCCAAGAGTTATCTTCCCGAATGAACAGATCGCATGCTCCTGGACCAGACTGTGATCCGAATTGCGATGGCTCCAAGTGCAGTAAGGAAGCTTCTTCAGCCTCCAGTTCAACATAAGGGAGCTGTTCTCAACCGTAGAATTGCGTTTGCGAACAGGAGGTATACTTGTAACGCTCTTTCATCTGATCGTGCTTTGGTTATTGACTATCGGGTTGGACCATCACGAGTCTCAGAAAGTCACTCAAGGGGGCTTTTTAGCTTCTTGTTGGAACCGGCTTCACGTGTTAGCTTTATTCTCCAGCCGTACTGCGATTCTGCGTTTGCTTTGCCACCGAGGTCGATTAGCGTGACGAGTTGCGTGCCCATAGGGTAGGGGACACCAGCTTTTTTGCGACTTGGCCTCGTCGTTGAAAGTCAGCTAGAGCATTGCATTTCCCAGTTGTAACAAGCCTCAGATTCCCTTTTTTGGTTCGAGTCTGCAGGGAATCGCCAGTTATCGATGTATTCTGTTTCACCCTTTCAGGAAAGAGTTTGCCGAATGTCCTCTGACAACAAGTACAAACTAGAGTATGTGTGGCTAGACGGTTACCTACCCGAGCCAAATCTTCGCAGCAAGACAAAAATTGTAAACAAAGCACCATCCTCAGTTGAAGATTTGGATCTTTGGGGATTCGACGGAAGCTCAACGCAACAAGCTGAGGGACATAGCTCTGACTGTGTACTCAAGCCAGTGGCTCTGTATCCCGACGCCGGACGCAAGAACGGATTCTTGGTTATGTGCGAAGTGTTAAATCCAGACATGACCCCGCACCCATCCAATTTCCGCTCTACCGTGGATGAAGATCCGGATTTGTGGATCGGCCTAGAACAAGAATACTTCTTGATGGAAAATGGCCGTCCTTTGGGTTTTCCTGCTGATGGCTTCCCAGGACCTCAGGGTCCCTACTACACGGGTGTGGGATACAAGAACGTTGGTGACATTGCTCGCCAAGTAGTCGAAGATCATATCGACATATGCCTCGATGCTGGTATCGAGTTAGAAGGCATCAATGCCGAAGTTGCCAAGGGACAATGGGAATTCCAAATCTTCGCCAAGGGGTCAAAGAAGATCGGCGATGATATGTGGATGGCTCGCTACCTGATGATGCGTACAACCGAAAAATATGGTTTAGACATAGAATGGCACTGCAAGCCAATTCGAGGTGACTGGAATGGATCCGGTATGCACACTAACTTCTCAACTAAGCACATGCGTGAAGTAGGTGGCGAAGAGTACTTCATGAAACTCATGGCGGCCTTCGAGAAGTATATGAACGAACACATCGCAGCGTATGGTCCAGACAATCATCTGCGATTGACCGGTCTCCATGAAACCCAATCAATTGACAAGTTTAATTGGGGTGTAGCCAACCGCGGAGCTTCCATTCGTGTTCCACACTCGTTTGTAAAGAACAACCACAAAGGTTACGTAGAAGATCGCCGGCCAAATTCGCAAGCCGATCCTTACAAGATCATTTCTCGCTTGCTGAAGACAATCCAATCCGTACCGACCAAGTAGGGATCCTGGCAGGTGAACAACGAGTTGGCACTGCTAGTTTTCTTCGGTGGTGCCAGCCGTTGCATTGACCTAACTGCCTCACAAGTTCTTCAATTACTCAAACGCCGCATGACCCGATCGTGCGGCGTTTTTGCTTCCGGACACATGGCACTTACCCTCCCATTCCGAGCAATGCGAGGAGATATGGGAGAATCGAGCGACAGCGAGGGGAGGGTGATATTACTTCAAACGCCGTCAAATGTTTTGAAATGTGGCGTGGTCTCAGTACGGCAGAAAAATCCGAACTCGGTACGGCAGAAGTCCGGGCAGCACATGGCACTTACCCTCCCATTCCGAGCAATGCGAGGAGGTATGGGAGAGTC
>JAGQOY010000084.1 GCA_020427005.1 Planctomycetales bacterium | reverse complement strand
TTACAACCTTAAGGAATTGATCACTCCTCGCCACCTTGAGAATATGTGTAAGATCATTCTCGCAACGGGCTCCATGGTTGGGTTGGCCTATATCACTGAGTTCTTCATGGCCTGGTACAGCCAGAATCCATATGAGTACTTCACCTTCAAGAACCGTGCTTTTGGCCCCTACTGGTGGGCATATTGGGCCATGTTCTCTTGCAATGTGATTTCACCGCAAGTGTTTTGGTTTAAAGTCTTTCGACAAAACACTGTATTGATGTGGATCGTTACGATTTTCGTCAATATCGGTATGTGGTTCGAGCGATTTGTAATCACCATTACTTCACTCAGCCGTGATTTCCTGCCGTCCAGCTGGGGATACTTCAACCCTACTTGGGTCGATATTGGAATGCTGGTGGGTAGTTTTGGTTTGTTTTTCACACTGTTCTTGCTTTTCTGCCGCTTCCTTCCTGTCATTGCAATTAGTGAAGTCAAGGGTGTGATGAGCCAACATGCACATAATGAACATCGCCATGCCCATGGTGGCGGGCACCACTAGTTTAGGAATACTAACAGCAACATCAAAAGATGTACTGTTTTGCGACGTTTTAATTCAAGCGAAAAATCTTTAGTTAGATATAGGTCAGGTTGCTAGTCTTATGAGCGATCACAAGCCTGAGAAGAAGATCAAACCACCGCAGTCAGTTGGCTGGATGGCAGAGTATACTGATGAGAATCAACTACTAGACGCTTGCCGTCAAGTAAGAGACTCTGGCTATACACGTACAGATGCATACTCACCATTTCCGGTACACGGCATTGAGGACGCGCTAGGAATCAAGCCGACTGGGCTACCTTGGTTTTCATTGTGTGCTGGTGCCACCGGTACCTGCGTTGCATTGTTGATGCAGTGGTGGATGAACGCGGTAGATTATCCGTATATCATCTCAGGTAAACCCTACGCTAGTTGGCCAGCATTCATTCCGGTAACTTTTGAGTTGACGGTTCTTTTTGCAGCCTTCACAACTGTGTTTGCCATGCTGGGTCTTAATGGCTTGCCAAAACTCAGCAATCCACTTTTCAACAATCCAAAATTCGATCGCTCCACCGATGATCGTTTTTTCCTATGGGTTGATTCGAATGATAAGTACTTTAATTCAGAAAAGGTCAAAGGCCTTCTGGAGAGTACTAGTCCGGTTGAGGTTTCGGAAGTCAAGGAGGACGATTCACCGACTGAAATTCCTCGGGGAATTATCTGGGCCATCATCTTGCTGATTATGGTTAGCTTGATACCTGCCGTGATTGTGTTGGATATGCGTAATTCGCGCAGTCGTGGGTCTCGTATTCAAGTCTTTTTTGACATGGATTATCAACCCAACCACAAGGTGCAAGGTTCAACATCATGGTTTGCTGATCATCGAGTCCAGCGTCCGCCCGTTTCGGGCACAGTTGCGCGGGGCGAGCTTTATGCGTCTGATCCGTATTATCTTGGGTACGATCCCGATGCAACAGCTTCAAACGAACGCGAAAGTCACTTTGTAAGCTTGCAAGCAGACGATGCTAACAGCGCCGGCCAAGTAAACGACCCAAATTCAGCTGAGGCCGCTGCTCCTGAATTGAATTATGCGTGGCTGACTCAAATACCCGGAACGGTCGATGGCAAAATGTATGACCTTGGCAAGAAAAAGTTCGATATAAACTGTTCCGTTTGCCACGGAGTAGTTGGTAATGGCGAAGGACTTGTTTCGCAGCGAGCAATGAACTTGGCGGAAGGGTACTGGTTGCAACCAACGAATCTGGCCGAATCGCGGATTGTGGAACAGCCTGTCGGCCGTATTTATTACACCATTACACACGGTAAGGGGAAGATGGGGGGCTATGCTGCTTCATTGACACCTCAAGAGCGTTGGGCTGTTGTTTTGTATGTTCGCGCTTTGCAACGCAGTCAAAATGCCAAGTCCAGTGACATCCCCGAAAACGTGACCCTTTCCAGTACCGCTGCCCAGTAGGCATCTGATTAATTGGGGTAGGTACATTCCAATTCAATCAATGCACCATAAGAATTGAGAGCTCAGGTAGTTCGATGGCTGAACAGATTCCCAATGACAACGTTACCTTGCCTGCCACCTGGCGAGGCTTTGCCCCGGTACTGGTAGCAGTTGGCGCTGTATGTCTACTGATTAGTGTCGGTGTGTTTTACTTCACCGTCAGTGCAGGTTCACCGGCGATTGGGTTCAAGGCATTTTGCCATTCATATTTAGCGAATTACATGTACTGTCTAAGTATCTGTTTGGGAGCTTTGTTCTTTGTCATGGTCCAGCATTTGGCCCGGGCCGGATGGAGTGCTTCCGTGCGCCGTCTAGCTGAACTACTTGCTTTCACACTCCCATGGTGGGCAGTTATGTTTCTGCCGATCCTAGGCATCGTTTGGGCCTCGGGAGCAGAAGAAACTGCGAGTTCTGCCGCTTTATACAGTTGGACCGTGGGGGAAGGTAAGGGATTGTCTCCAGTAGTCGAAAGCAAGTTGGGATTTTTGAATCCGGGTTGGTTCACATTGCGGACGATCGTTTATTTCGGCATTTGGATATTGGCAGCCAGACTTTACTTTACGTCCAGTCGACAACAGGATGAGTCGGGTGATCACGCAATAACACTCAAGTTGCAACGATTGGCTGGCCCGCTGATCATGTTGTTTTCACTAGCCGTAAACTTTGCGGCATTCGATTGGTTGATGTCGATTGATCCAGCTTGGTTCAGCACGATATTTGGTGTGTATCTATTCTCGGCCAGTATGTTGAGCTTTTTTGCAACAACGATTTTCATTTGCCATATGTTGCAGCGTGCGGGACGGGCTGAAAAGCTGATTACGGTTGAGCATTACCACGATCTTAGTAAGTTCCAATTCGGCTTTGTGGTTTTCTGGGGCTATATTGCGTTTTCCCAATTCTTACTCTACTGGTACGGTAATATTCCAGAGGAAACTTTGTGGTACCGCCATCGTATGAACCATGGATGGCAATACTGGGGAATTTTGTTGATCATTTGCCACTTTGTCATTCCGTTTTTGGGAACAATGTCCCGGCATGTGCGCCGCAACCCTGGGCTGATGGCATTTTGGGCGGTCTTCATATTGGTTGTGCATTGGATTGATTTTACATTTTTGGTAATGCCAAATGTTTCCGAAGTGCCTCTGTCACCCATGTTGATAGTGGGGCACCTGCTGTGCTGGGTAGGAATGGTAACTGTTTTTGCCGCATTTTTCCTGCTGCGTGTCGGCGAAACACCGATCGTGGCTCTCAAAGATCCATGGTTGCCAGATGCGTTGGCTTACCACAATGTTTGAGACTTTGACAGCATAAAAGAGCATGTTCGTTGGAGTGTTTGTTTTGCCGTGAATGCACGACGAATCTCGTCAGTCGCAAAACGGCTTTGTTGAACAACAAAAAACTGAAGTTAGATTCTATGGCTCGTTACGACGATTTAAATACTGGTGCTATTGCTTACTCGGTGGTCGCTGGAAGTGTCTTGTTGTTGTTGATTATCATCGCAGTCAAAGCACTTTGTAACGGAATGATCGAGACTGAAGAAGAGAATAAATTAGCCAAGTCTCATTATGAAACCTCGGATGCCGAAATAACGAGACAGCGTCAACTCATGGCAGCTTACGACAAGATCGTAACAGAGCAAACGGATGAAAATGGGAAACCCATTAAGGTGGAGAGGTATGTCATACCAATCGATCAGGCTCGTGAAATTGTGTTACATGAAATGGCTACACCGGGAACTTGATCAATAATTCATTTTTTGGCAGCCAGGATTTAGTTGAATAGCGTTATGGTTTTTGCAATGCATGTTTTTAGAGTTATCGCGTGGCTGGCACTGGTGAGTGTCTTGCCGAAGACTCTGCATGCACAGATTCTATTGGAGAATTTGCCGCCAAATGTGCGTGGCGTTGAAGTCACTGATGAAGTTGGAAGATTTGTACCCTTGGGCCTACGATTCACCGATGATCGAGGGAATCCCGTGGCTCTTGGAAAGTACTTTAAGCAAGGCAAGGCAATTGTATTGACCTTGAACTACAGCGATTGTCCAGGCCTTTGCATAGCACAGTTGGACAATCTGGTGGCAACCTTGCGGGAAATGGATACCGACGATTTGGGTAGTCAATTTGAGATAGTTACGGTTAGTATCGACCCTCACGAAGACTCCGGTAAAGCAGCGAGAACGAAAGACAAATACACTCGATTGTTACCCCCAGAAGCCGCTGACAGTTGGCATTTTTTGGTAGGCAAGCAACAGGAGATTTTGGAACTCGCTAAGGCCGTAGGCTTTCATTACGTTTACGATCCGGTAAACAAAAGATACAACCACCCTGCCGCGATGTTTTTTATCAGTAGCAATGGGCGGATAAGTCGTTATTTATTGTCGTTGGGAGTTGAGCCCCAGCAGATGAAATTAGCCATTGGTGATGCTTCTGAAGGCAAATTGGCCGTCGAGTCACTTTCGGATGCACTAGTCCAGCTGTGTTATACCTACGATCCAGAAGCTAACCGTTATTCGGCCAATGCGAAGAGGATTTTAGCGATTGGTGCTGCCGGTTATGTTGTTTTCCTATTGGCGTTCATTGCGCCATTTTGGTTTGGCAGTAAGAAAGCGATTCAGGGTGCGGCAAATGAGCCAGCTGCTTCAGTTGAGGCAGCCGCAATCCCGGAAGATACCTACACTATGAACGATCCGTTGGTTGGAGCTGCTATCAGCGCCCCCAGTGGGGAACTGACAGACTCACACAAGTAGAGATACGTATGTCGACAATTGCCTTTCCGTATTTATTGGCCGACAAGCCAGAAACGTTTTTCTTTCCACCAAAGGCCTCGACCTTTGCTGCGGAGAATGACTTTTTTTACATGGCCCTGTTTTATATAGCACTGTTCTTTTTTTTACTAATTGTTGTCGGCATGATTGTGTTTGTAATCAAGTACCGACAACGACCAGGTTACGAAGGGGATCCTCGACCCTTACACAACAACGCATTGGAAATTACCTGGACGGTCATACCTACTTTGATCGTGTGCTGGATTTTCGCGAGGGGCGTGTATGGCTATATGGAAATGATGCGAGCCCCTGCGGAGACCATTGATATTAATGTGGAGGCCCGGAAGTGGAATTGGCTATTCGAGTATCCCAATGGGGCCCGGGATCCTGTGCTCCATATTCCCAATGACAAAGCGATTCGCTTGCGCATGCGTTCAGTGGATGTGCTGCACTGCCTTTATGTGCCGGCCTTCCGATGCAAAACAGACGTTGTTCCCGGCCGAGTCACGCAGTTGTGGTTTCAGCCAATAAGAGAAGGGACTTTTGACATCTTCTGTGCCGAGTATTGTGGAGATCAGCATAGTGAGATGTTAACCAAGGTCGTCGTGCACTCTCAAGAAGATTACGAGGCCTGGTTGGCGGAGGCTGTTAAACCACCTATTGCTCCGGTTGCCCATGGACAGTGGCTGTATGAGCGGATGGGTTGCAAGTCGTGCCATTCCCTGGAACCCAATAAAGTTGTGGTTGGGCCCAGTTTCAATGGCAGCTATGGTAAGAGTTTTCGGGATTCTAAGGGGCAAGACGTTTCGTTCGATGCCAACTATGTGCGCGAATCTGTGTTGGCACCCCAAGCGGTGATGCGACCCGAATTCGTTAAAGCCTCTCAAATGCCTTCGTTCCAAGGGAAGCTGAAGGAAAACGAAATTACTGCAATCACTGCGTTTCTCCAAGCACTTGAGGATGGCAACATTTCGGATGAAGAAATGAATGCCGTGCCCGCAGCTGAGAGTACGGAAAACACGACTGGTGAGGGCGAGACAGACTCGGCAGCACAAGCTGCCGAGCAGGTATCTGGCAACTAGCAAAAAACGATATTGATTTTGAAATTAAGTTCGGTATTCCCGAGAGTGAAGGATAAAGAGCGATGAGCGCGGTAGCTGAAAGCCCGACACATTCGCATTCACAGGTCACTGAAAACTACCTGTTCAATACCAAGGGCTTCCTAAGTTGGGCCCTAACGCTTGACCACAAGCGCATCGGATTGATGTATTTAGTGGGTGTCATGTCATCGTTTTTAGTGGGTGGTCTCTTGGCCCTGCTAATACGAGCTGAATTATTCACGCCAGGTGAATTGTTTCTTAACAACAAACAATTCAACCAAGTTTTTACTCTTCACGGCGCGGTGATGGTTTTCCTTTTCATCATTCCCAGTGTTCCAGCTGCCCTAGGAAATTTCTTGGTGCCAGTGATGTTGGGCGCGAAGGATGTGGCCTTTCCGCGGCTAAACTTGTGTAGTTTTTACTTATGGGTTGGGGGAGCGATCTTTTTCTTGTGCGCTCTGTTTTATACGGGTTTGGATACGGGGTGGACATTTTATACGCCCTACAGTTCAAGCTCTGAATTTGGAACTATGGGCCCCGTCGTTTGGGCGACAATGGGAGTTTTCATTTTGGGGTTCAGTTCGATTTTTACTGGACTTAATTTCATAGTGACAATTAATACGATGCGTCCACCAGGTATGGCATGGTTCAAGATGCCCTTGTTTTTGTGGGCTACGTACTCCACTTCAATTATCCAGGTATTGGCAACTCCGGTGTTGGGGATAACCGTACTGCTGCTTGCTGCAGAACGAGTTTTGAAGATTGGAATATTTGACCCGCATTTGAATGGTGACCCAGTAACATACCAGCACTTCTTCTGGTTTTACTCGCACCCCGCGGTTTACATTATGATCTTACCTGGCATGGGTATCATCTCTGAATTGATGAGTGTGCACTCTCATAAGTCAATATTCGGGTACCGTTTTATTGCTTACAGTTCTGTTGCAATCGCAATATTCGGTTTTTTGGTGTGGGGTCACCACATGTTTACGGCGGGCATGGCAGAAGTAACCACCGTCGTGTTTTCCGCTTTAACATTTAGCGTTTCTATCCCATCTGCTATTAAAGTGTTTAACTGGTTAGCGACCATGTACAAGGGAACGGTCTATCTAAACACACCCATGTGCTACGCGCTTAACTTCCTGTTTCTTTTCACAATTGGAGGGCTGACGGGGCTTTGGTTGGGCGCATTGTCGACTGACCGGGCTTTGCATGATACCTACTTTGTAGTTGCACACTTCCACTATGTCATGATGGGTGGGACTTTAGTTGCCTTCGTCGGTGGTCTTTTCCATTGGTGGCCGAAGATGACCGGTAAGATGTTTAATGATCTGTGGGGCAAGATCTCCTGCCTGCTCGTGTTTATCGGATTTAACATGACATTCTTGCCTCAGTTTGTGCTGGGTAGCCGCGGCATGCCTCGTCGTTATGCACGTTATTTAGAAGAGTTTCAAGTATTGCATCAAATTTCAACTGCAGGTGCGTTTGTATTAGGTGCCGGCCTGTTTGTTGCTCTAGGTGTGCTCATCCATAGCCTGATGCGTGGTCGACGTGCTCCGAATAATCCATGGGGTGCGGCCACCCTGGAATGGCAATGCACTTCACCTCCACCATTTTACAATTTCGCTTCAGCGCCTAGCGTTACCGATCCCTACGATTATTTGCCGCTGAAATACATAAGCGAAGAAGAAGGTTGGGTCTACATTAGCCCCACAAAGTCAACTGATCCACAAGCCCATCCAGAAATAGCCAAGAGTTAGTAATCCTAATGTCACACGAACATACATCCGCACACGGCGCCGGACATCACGGAGATGGCCATGGTGGGCACGGAGATCACGGCCATTTGCCGTTTCTGGCTCACCATTTTGACGATCCCGAACAGCAATTTGATTCAGGCAAATTAGGAATCTGGATTTTCCTTGTCACTGAAGTACTGTTTTTCAGTGGCATGTTTTGTGCCTATTCCCTATACCGAAGTCGCAATCCAGAAGTTTTCATGTTCGCCAGCCAGTTTCTGAACGAGGCTTTGGGAGCCTTCAACACGTGTGTGTTGTTGTTCAGTAGCTTAACTATGGCATGGGGAGTGCGTTGCGCGCAACTTCGTCAGAAGAATGGCTTGGTTCTTTGCTTGGCGTTGACGCTCGGGTGTGCTGCAATATTTTTGGGGGTCAAGGCGGTCGAGTATACGCACAAGTGGGATATCGGCTTATTGCCTGCTGGTTCGTATCTGGCCCAACCTGAAGTTCCGGTACACCATGAAGGGTTGTCACCGTGGCTAATAAATCTAAGTATCGTACCTGGCATTCTGTTGGTAGCTTTCGCAGTCTGGTTAGTTATCACCTTTGTAAAAGGTGATAAGCGAATGAGTGAAATTGCTGGGACTCTTTTGGCAACGGCGGCCTGTTATTTCTTGGGTGTGTTTGTAGGACTCAAGTTTCAAGAGGCGGAGGCTTCTAGTTCAGCTCATGCAGCTCACGAAATATCGGTAGAACATGATGGCGACACCGGCAGCCATGAAGCAGGAGTCACAGCTGACGAACATGCTCAAGGCCAACCCGCAGAATCTGCAACCTCGGAAAGTGCAAATGACCACGTCTCTGGTACAACCGGTACGGAAGCACCATTGAAGGAAATTGAGGCTCATCTTGTATCGTTAGATGCGCCCAAAGTTGTGCCGGGTGCCCCGTTAGATGCCATGGTGAATCAAAAAGGAGGCGCTGGACTGTTTTTTAGTATTTATTACTGTATGACAGGTGTTCACGCACTGCACATCATTGGTGGTATGGTCGTTATGGTGTGGCTGCTTGTACGTGCTACTAAGGACCAGTTCCATGAGCAGTACTTTGGACCTGTAGATTATGTGGGCCTTTATTGGCACTTGGTGGACCTCATTTGGATTTATTTGTTTCCGCTTCTTTACCTCATCAAGTAGCAATCGTGGAAAAGTTGTAAATCCTATTGGGTCTGAATTTAGCTGAGGTGAACCGCATAGCAGGCCTCAGTTTGGGTGAGCATTTCTAAGAAGTAAGAATTACCGATGTCCGATCACGCATCACATTCCGACAACCACCATGGCTTCGCACACCCAATGCCAGTATGGCAACTCTTGGCTGTCTTTGTGGCCCTAATCTTGTTAACAGCTCTAACGGTGCTACAGGCGTCTCTTGGCCTAGGGAATCTTGAGCTCATTTTGTCATTGATCATTGCAACTATCAAAGCTTCCCTGGTGATTCTTTTCTTCATGCATATGATCCATGAGAAGCCGCTGAATGCGATCATCTTTTTAAGTTCGTTTGTTTTTGTCGCACTATTTATTGGATTTACCTTGATGGATGCAGCTGGCTATCGCGATAGCCTTGAGTACCAGCAGATTGACTCCACTCCTCCACCAGCAGTTGAGCATGCGGAATAGTGGTTTGGGTCGGCCCCCCCGCCTGTCGAATCAATGCGGACTATGCGTTGTTGGTAAACTTGAAGAGGTGTCTCCTCAGTTCATGAGCCCAGATCGCTTGACCTTCTCTTTCTGTGCGGTGCTTTCCCTTGAATTGCACACCGCATGTCCTCCGCTCAAGCCTGAACTTCAACTTTCATCCATGTGGCGTCACCTAGAAATGTCACACACCTTCGCCAAGGGAATTCTTCAGTTACAACCTCTAGTTGCTAAGTGGGCCGGTTGTTGAAAGCGGCTCCATATTGAACACTGACTCTCAGTGTAGAACTTCCGAAAACAGCAGGGCGAGAATTTCTTGTAAGATAGTTACCTGCGTTGCGTAGAAACTTGTATGCTGATGGGCAAATTCAGATCAGATTGGTTGAACACAGAGTTTCGAGACCACGGCAAGCAGACCAATGTTATGATTACATGCCACGTGCACCCGTAATAGTGATCGGGATACAATATTCGAGACCAATTCTAGTGCCAACACAGTGGTGAAGAATCAGATTTGAATTGCTCCCGGTATAAAATCATCGACTTGATCCTAGGCAATCGCCTAACAATCGCATTGAAAGACTCGGAAAATGAAGTGGACCCCAGGAGTAGTGCAACGAAAGATCGTATGGTCCCAAGGCTTGTTCACGCTGGCAGTTCGAGCACCTGATGTGGCACCATTTGAGGCAGGGCAATTCCTTCAATTAGGTATTCCGCTAGAAGACGGTCAGCATTTACATCGGCCTTACAGCGTAGCCTCGCCACATGGAGAAGTACTTGAGTTTTTTGTCGTGCTAGTTGAAGAAGGTCAGTTGACACCACACCTTTGGAAAATGCAACCAGGGGATAAAATCGATGTCAGTGAAAAGGCTGCAGGTAGTTTTACACTCAGTCACTGTCCGACTGCCAGCGTATTGTGGCTAATCGGAACCGGGACGGGTTTGGCGCCTTACATCGCTTGCTTGCGAACGGCTGAACCTTGGAAGCGCTACGAGCGCATTGTACTGGTGCATGGCGTTAGGCATGCTAGTGACTTGGCATATCAACAGGAGTTGGATGAACACATTCAACGTTTCGGTACCCGGTTTCGTTATGTCCCAGTGATTTCTCGAGAGTCTCGGGACGGAGCGTTAAATGGGCGAATAACTACCTGCCTAAGCACTGGCTCTCTCGAGAATGTTGCTGACCAACCCATAACGACTGATAGTTGCATCATGATGTGCGGCAATCCAGACATGCTGACTGAGATGGAGAACATTTTGGAGCAACGAGGGCTTCGAAGGCACAAAGCAAAGTCGCCAGGGCAAGTGATTGTGGAACGTTATTGGTAGCCTAGGTTTGTAAAGTGTCATGCCATGCGAGAAACATTGGAAGATTGGTTGGCGTTTGATTCTCAGGCGGCAGCTGCCATACGAACACATGGTACAAATTCTACTGAGCAGCTAAGTCTGACAGATGAAATGCTGCGCGAGTGGCCCAGTGGTGACCTTTTTGGGCTAACTCAGAATGCAGGCATGGGATGGGATCCTCAACTCATGGCAGGTCCGCAGTACCTTTTGCTGAGTACTCTGGGTGGACTGCGTGGTGACGACGGTGGGCCAATCGCGCTTGGTTACCACACAGGGCATTGGGAAGTTGGTTTGCAGGTTCGGGCGGCTGCAGAAACGATCATGTCAGAGGGAGGCATTCCGTTTGCCGCCTATTGTAGTGATCCTTGCGATGGTCGGTCCCAGGGCACAACCGGCATGTTTGATTCCTTGCCCTATCGCAATGACGCCGCCATTGTCATGCGTCGCTTAATACGATCTCTTCCAACTCGCCGCGGCGTGCTGGGGATTGCGACTTGCGACAAGGGACTGCCCGCTACAATGATGGCACTGGCTGGTTGCCGCGATTTACCTAGCTTGATCGTACCTGGGGGCGTAACGCTGCCACCGAGTAATGGTGAAGACACGGCCAAGGTACAAACCATAGGTGCACGATACAGCCATGGGGAATTGAGTCTCGAGGAGGCTCAAATTGCAGGTTGTCGCGCCTGTGGAAGTGCCGGTGGAGGATGTCAATTCCTAGGTACGGCTGCTACGAGTCAAGTGATTGCCGAGGCGCTTGGTATGACAGTGCCTCACGCGGCGCTTGCTCCAAGTGGGCAGAGTATGTGGTTGGACATTGCCCGTTACTCTGCGGCCTGTATCATGTCAGCAGCCGAGGCAAAATTGCGATTGGCTGATGTTTTAACCGAAGCTTCGATACTCAATGCAATTGCTGTGCATGCCGCGGTAGGTGGTTCAACCAATCTGCTGCTACATATTCCTGCGATCGCCCATGCGGCCGGATTGGAGCGTCCGAGTGTCCAGGAATGGCATGCGGCTAACCTCCGAATCTCGCGGTTTGTCGATGTCCTACCGAACGGACCGAATAACTACCCAACGGTTTACTTCTATCTGGCTGGCGGCGTGCCGGAAGTGATGTGGCATCTACGTGAGGCTGGTGTAGTTGATACGAATGCCAGAACGATGGCGGGATCTTCTTGGGATGAGATTTTGGATCGTTGGCGTTTGTCGAGTCGCAGAGCAACCATGCGCGAACATCTTCAAAGAGTTACCGGGGTCGATCCAGACGATGTGATCATTCCCCCAGTAGTTGCCCGCGAGCGTGGTCTAACTAGCACCGTCGTTTTTCCGCGAGGCAACATTTGTCCCGAAGGGTCTGTCATCAAGGCCACCGCTATCGATGCCAGCAAAATAGATGCCGACGGTGTTTTTCGCCACAGCGGACCTGCCAAGGTTTTTGCATCTGAAAAAGCCGCGATTGCAGCCATCAAAGGTCGAGGTGAGAAGCGAGTAGACCCAGGCGATGTACTCGTATTGGCAGGCTGCGGACCACTTGGAACAGGAATGGAAGAGACCTATCAACTGACTTCGGCACTAAAGTACATTCCTTGGGGAAAGCACGTATCAATTGTTACCGACGCACGATTTTCAGGTGTCAGCACTGGCGCTTGCATTGGACACGTAGGGCCAGAGGCTTTGGCAGGGGGACCAATCGGAAAGGTTCGTGACGGGGACACAATTGAGATCGTTGTAGATCGTTCCAGGCTCGACGGTACCGTGAACTTGGTTGAAGACGGCAGGCCGCTTTCCGCCGCCGAAATGGAACGGCGAGATGCAAATCGCGGACTACAGCCAGATCCACGTCTGCCTGACGACACACGCTTATGGGCCTCCCTCCAGCAGGCAAGTGGCGGAACTTGGGGCGGCTGCGTTTACGATGTTGATGCGATTCTCGGAGCTTTGCGAGGTAAGTAGTTGTTGACACCCCTAAGGCACTTCTATGCCGCTTCGGTTTTCCTCAACAACTTCTGCTTTTGGCAAGTCAAAAGCCTTGTCCCCTACTGGGTGGATTATTTTCCTACTAGACACTCCTGCGGCCCAACTGGCGTGAAACCTGAGATGGATTCATAATAGAGGTTGTGAACGTAAGCGGATACGCTCGCATAATCGCCCAACATCAGCGCTGCAGTTACGTGTATAGTTTGTTGCATCTAGATTGACCAACGATGCCGCCCAAGTTGCCATCCTCAGAGCGATTGGTCGAAATTCTCAACGACCTTGTCAGCAGATATCCGGACGCAAGTGAACAAGAATTAGAAGGGTTCATTAGCGGGTATCCTGGCCAGGCCAACGAGCTACGCAGCATGTTGCCAACTATTCGGCTGCTTGCAATGTTGCAGGGCATGGCCACCGACTGTGAGACAAGAGGCTCCGCAGGGCCAGATAGGACGATAGGAGATTTCCGTCTCATAAGGGAAATTGGTCGAGGCGGGATGGGCGTGGTCTACGAGGCGGAACAGATTTCGCTTTCACGCCGTGTTGCATTGAAAGTTCTTCAATTGGCAGGACTGGTTGATGAACATCGGGTAACGCGTTTTCGCAATGAGTGTTATGCCGCCGCACAACTTCATCACTCAAACATCGTAGATGTTTATACGGTCAACTGTGAAGCGGGAATTCACTACTACGCCATGCGCCATGTCGCCGGACAAAATTTATCTCAATTCATCAAGCATGAGAAGAACTCGGAAGCGACAGTTGTTTGTAATTCCCATACTATGTCCTCCACCCATGCAGAATCGGAGGTCAGCGAAGTTGCCGGTAGTGATAGTACGGTCCCTGATTATTCGTTCCCCGAATCCATTCGCTTCGAACGCATCCAACTAGCAGCCAATGTAGGTCGTCAAGCGGCATCTGCACTGGCCTATGCACATTCCGTGGGAGTCATCCATCGTGATATTAAGCCTTCCAATTTGCTCCTAGAGTCGTCAGGCAAGGTTTGGGTAACAGACTTTGGACTAGCGCGAGTCGGTGACAACACGGCGATGACAGCAACGGGAAATGTGGTGGGAACGTTGCGTTACATGAGTCCTGAGCAGGCTGCCGGAGACAGGGCACGCACAGATCATCGCAGTGACATCTATTCTTTGGGTGCGACTCTATTCGAGGTTGTCGCCGGTCGTCCCTTGCATTTGGCTGACTCTCCCAAGGAACTATTGCAGCAGATTATTCGAGGGCCTAGTTTTCCAAAGTTGCACGGAATAAGTGTCGGGCTTCCACGTGACTTTGAAACTATTCTCATGAAGACGTTGGCTAAAGAGCCAGCAGATCGATACCAATCAGCTGGCGAGCTTGCTGATGACCTGCAAGCTTTTATTGAAAAAAAGGCAGTCACAGCACGACGCCCTACGTTAGCTCAACGTTTTATTCGTTGGGGTGAACGGAATCGCGGCATCATGGTCGCTTCAGGTTTAGCGATGATGGTGTTGTTGATCGTGACCACTATTAGTGGCTCAATCATTTACAACCAAAACGTTGAATGGAGACGGAAGGAAGAACTGCTGGAGAATATCAGGGAAGAAGCGGGCTATCAACGATACACGGCTGACATCAATTTAGCCTTTCAGGCTCTCCTAAATCTGGATCTGCCTGAAGCCGAAAAACAGCTGGCTAACGCTAAAAACGATACGCCCTCTGGTATCGTCGGATTTGAATGGAAATACCTCCGAAATTGGATTGACCAGCTGCCAATGCCATTTGGCAAGCACAATGGCAATGCCTATTTCGTCGACTACTCTCCAGATGGGCGGCGGATTGTTAGTTGTGGCGAAGATGGAGTGCGCATTTGGGATGCCTCAACAAAACAACTCCTACGGCATCTAGATTTTCATACAGCTGATGTCAACACAGTCTCCTTTTCTGCAGATGGACGTTTTTTGTTGGCTGCTAGCGACGACAGTCGTGTTAGTATTTGGGACGCAGAGACCTTCGAATTGAGTGAGGTTGTTGATTGTCAGGCGAGTGTACTGAGCGCAGAGTTCTTGCAAGATGGGAAAAGCTTGCTGGTAGCACAACGTTCCGTTGTCGTTGGAGAGCATCAGGCAAACACGGTGGGCATTTACGATCTCAACAGTCGTCAATGGGAGTGGTCGCTCAAGCATGGCGGAGACTGGTTGCAGAGCGTAAAGGTCATGCCTGTCAGCAACAAGTTCGCTGCTTGTACCGATGATGGACTCATTACGATTAATGACCTCAGTGATGGTACTTTGTTGCATCATGTCCGCCTACCACCTCGCTTGGCAGCCCTGGCAATTAGCTCCGATGAAGAATTGTTGGCAGCTGCTGGAGGAAACGGAACGTTGCATATTTGGGAATTGCATGACGGGCTTGAGATTCCGCTGTTCGAGTTTCAAGCAGCTGATCAACTAATTGAGTCTGTGAGCTTTTTGGAAGGACAGCGAGCAATTCTAATCTCCTGCCGAGACGGCTCTGCGCGAGTCTGGCGGCTACCGGAAAATCGGGCGAGCAAACAAAAGCCTATCGGGCCTATCGTCTATCGACATGCCAACAGTTTGTGGTGTGCGAAGATCAATTCTCAGGGAGAGGAAATGGTTACGGTTGACCGATTAGGTCAGATTACGGCATGGGATCTCCGAGCTCGCAGTGTGCAAGGGCACGAGGAAGCAAGTTTGTCGGAATTTGATGGCTTGGCTGCCGACGAAAAACTTCGACTTGCAGAATTATCTGGGTTTTTCTCGGTCTCTCCAGACAGAACTCACTTACTTGATCGTCGGCATCCGAATTCGTTAGCTATTTGGGATTTGACAAATAACCGGATTCAGTCGGAGTATTTAGACCTTCAAGAACCGTATTGTCCTCAGGAGCTGATGCCTACGCAACGCTGTCAGTTTTCGTCAGACGGTCATTGGTTTTATGCGGCAGATAACAAGCAATTTCGCTTTATGGCCCTGTCCGAATTGACTCCCTCGACCGACCTACCGGCGTTGCCACCGCAGGGACATTTGGGGCTGGTCTTGCACCCCATGGAACCGTTGGTAGCCTTTGTGGATCCGGATGGTTATCACGCCATTATCATGGATTTGAAAACTGGAAGTAAACTACATTCTCTTAGTGAGAATGTTAGTTGCTTGGCATGGGAACCAGACGGTCACACCTTGGTTATCGCGCACCATAACGGCATTGTGATGCTGTGGAGCCTTGAGTCGAAAACAGAGCTTGAGCGTTTTAGTGCTCCGGGGCAGAAATCGATCGCAGTATCTCCCGATGGATTTACATTTGCTACTTGTAGTGTCAAGGATGTTGTGCTTTGGAATCGACGTGCAAGGCGCGAACTGATGCGATTTCAGATTCCAGCTAATGCTCGCGCTGCCTCGGTCAAATTTTCACCATCAGGTAATCAATTAGCTGTCGAAGCCATGACTCAGTTTGGCGTTCAAATGTTTATTTGGGATACGAATCCTGGTTCTTCGTAAGTGCGTTCGATTTACTCTACTAAAGTGTCGAGGCGCGGAGTTACATTATGCAACCTTTGGGATAGGAATCGTGTCGGGGCCTAGACATTGAAAGTTGTAGTTATCCTTCGAAAAAGGTATTTTGGCGCACCTCATGATACCGGATCTCGTATTCCATGTTGCCGATGGAATTCCTTTGAAATTAGACCTATATCTCCCGTCGGTAGGGAGAGATTTTCCACTTGTAGTGTGGATTCACGGCGGTGGTTGGCGCGAGGGTAGCAAACAAAAACCTCCGGTTCGTCGTTTGGTTGAAGAAGGATTTGCACTTGCAAGTATTAGCTATCGTCTTACTCATCAAGCGATATTTCCGCACCAACTCTACGATTGCCAGCGGGCACTCGTGTGGCTACGCAGCAAATCTGGCGAATACGGCTATCAGTCTGCACCGCCAGCCGTAGTTGGATGTTCGGCTGGAGGGACTTTGGCCATGTTGCTCGGTTGTACGAGCCGACGTGCGCTATATCTTGCCCCTGGGCTTGGCGCGTGCAGTAGCAGCCTGGAGGTTCGGTGTGTTGTAAATTACTTTGGCCCAAGCGATTTTGTATTGCGTGGAAAGACTCAAGCCGAGATTGCGTACACTGAACGCTCGGGAAGCTTTGGTTGGCTCGGAGGTAGAATTCATGGACATGTTGACGCGGAGCTTGAGCAGGCGGCGAGCCCTGCTCTTTTGGTAGATCAACACATGCCTCCTCTGCTTCTTTTTCACGGAGACTGCGATGAGCTGGTGCTAATGGACCAAGCCGAAGCTATCGAAGCTGCATGCCGGCTGGCCAGCCGTGAGGTTCATTTGGTACGTGTGAGTGGTGCAGGCCATGGCGGGGGTCAGTTCTTTTGGGGACAGAATTACCAGACTTTACGACAATTCTTGATGCGGCATTTCAATTTGGGTCAGTGACTGAATAGTCAAGCGTTCAGAATTGGCACTCATCTCGAGGGCTCGCACTCGCTTCCTCTCGGCTCGCTTGTTCCCCGAATGTCGCCGCGAAAAAGTTATTGGATGGTCATCGCCCGCCTGCCCTCAAAAAGGTGAATGTGGTAGAACATGGGTCTCGAAAAAATTGGGATCACGGCCTTTTGAAATAGGAGATTGCCATGGTAAATGGACCACTCAATCGCAAACTGAAAATGGGGCTTGTCGGGGGAGGTCAAGGTTCGTTTATCGGAAAAGTCCATTCCGTTGCAGCTTGTTTGGACAATCGGGCGGAAATGGCGGCTGGTGCGTTCTCTAGCAATCCGGACCGTTCTAAGGCCTCGGCGGGAGACTACGATGTTTGTGCAAGTCGAGCATATGGATCCTTTGCAGAAATGTTTACGGCAGAAAAAGCTCTGCCTGTTGGCGAACGAATTGACTTTGTGAGTATTACGACTCCCAACCATGTTCATTTCGAAGTTGCTAAAGCGGCTTTGGAGGCTGGATTTCATGTCGTGTGCGATAAACCAATGACTTTTGATTTGGCCCAAGCAGAGGAACTCTCCAAGCTTGTTTCCGCTTCTGATCAGGTTTTTGCTTTGACGCATAACTACACTGGCTATCCTCTGGTAAGGCAGGCCCGTGAGATGATATTGGGCGGTGAGTTGGGAGAGATCCAAGCCATCCGAGCATTTTACATTCAGGGCTGGTTGCGCACCCGTTTGGAATCGTCGGATCAAAAACAGGCAGCCTGGAGAACAGACCCTAGCAAGAGTGGAGCAGCAGGCTGTTTTGGGGATATTGCAACGCACGCCTACAACTTGGGGCGGTATATGACAGGGCTTTTGCCCTCCGAGATCTCTTGTCATTTGCGAACTTTTGAAACTGGACGTCAACTGGATGATTATGGGACAGCCATAGTCAAATACAGTAACGGAGGATTAGGAACCGTAACTGCCTCACAAATCAGCCACGGGCGTGAAAACGACCTGTTTATTGAAATTGACGGTACGAAAGGCTCGTTAAAATGGCGACAGGAAGAGCCAAATCAAATGGTCGTTCGATCTAATGGCCAACCGCATCGAATTTATACCCGAGACCCGAACGCTCCGTTCATGAACGCGTCCGGTTCGAGCGCTTGTCGCTTGCCAAGCGGCCATCCAGAGGCTTTCTTCGAGGCCTTTGCGAATATTTATTGCGCCGCCTTCGATGCCATCATTGCCAAAGAGCAAGGTCAAGCTGTTGAGAGAACCAATACGGTCTATCCCAACGTCTATGATGGGGTAGAAGGAATGTTGTTCATTCAGCAATGTGTAGCCAGTAGTCGAGAAAACGGGGCTTGGTTGCCATTTAGTTACGGTGGTGCACGCAGCTAACAGTTGAATAGCTGTTCGGCACTTAATTGTCGGTTTTGCCATACCCATTGTGATCGATTCGGGCTGTGGCCATTACACGGTAAAGATCGCGTTTGTTTTCCTACGCATGGATCCAATTCCCGGCTATGACTGTCTACAACCAAGTTGTCATCGTCGGAGTGGGTTTATTGGGTGGCTCCATTGGTAAAGCACTTCGTGAGCGGCGACTGGCAAACTCCGTTGTTGGTGTTGGCAGGAATCCTTCTACTTTAAGTGGAGCTATCGAATGTGGTGCAGTGGATCGTACCGAGCAGAAAGTATCGGTGGCTTGCCGAGATGCTGATGTGTTGATCATCTGCACTCCGGTGCAAACCATTGCTCGCTATGTAAATGAGTGCTTACAGCATGTAGCTCCAGGAACTCTGATTACAGATGCTGGCAGCACCAAGTTGGGAATCTGTCGTGAAGTAGAGACCGCAGCACATCAAAGCTTTTGCGGCTCCCATCCGCTTGCTGGCAGTGACAAAAGCGGCGTGCGTTGGTCGGATGGAGGCTTGTTCAATGGACGGCTAACCATTGTAACCCCCACTTCAACAACGCCACCTGAGTTGGTTGAACGCACCAAATTATTCTGGGAATCATTGGGGAGTCGAACGAGATTAATGTCACCTGACTTGCACGATCGTGCACTCGCATCCACCAGTCATGTCCCTCATTTGTTGGCGTCCGTACTGGCCGCTAGCACACCTGATGAGTATCTATCTGTAGTAGCATCTGGGTGGTGTGATACAACGCGGGTGGCAGGAGGAGATCCTGAGTTATGGTGTCAGATTATCGAAGAAAACTATGTTGAGGTGACGGCAGCCTTTCAACGACTTGGACAGAACGTGCAAACTATGCTCCAAGCGTTGCGGAATCGAGACCGAGAGCAACTAAAGCAACTTTTAGAACAAGGAAAAGTGAAACGTGACTCTGTGGGAAATTGATATTCGCCATGCGGTCGGCCAACAGGATGTTAGTGGACAAGGAATTGTTCACGAAGCAAGCGATTTAGGCCTACAGACAAACATGAGTATCTCCGCCGCGCACGGTTTTTTGTTGCAAGGCGATCTTTCGGCTGAACAAGTGCAACGAGCAGCTGATTTGTTGTTAGCAGATTCGATAACTGAATCGACCACCATTGCCGAGGTAGGTGATGGCATATTGAATCTTGCTCCTTCGAATATAGCTTTCCGGCATCTGGTCCACGTGCTCCCAAAGCCTGGCGTTATGGACCCAGTGGCACTCAGCACCTTGCAAGCTTTGCAGGATATGGGGCTTCCAGTCGAACATGTGTCCACATTCCGAAAGTATTGGATTAGCGAACTCGAAGCCATCGATTTGCAGCGACTGTGCCAAAAACTTCTATTCAATGATTCTATTGAGCGCGTCGTGATTGGCGCACTCAACCTAGAAAGGTTAGATGTCGGAACGGAATATCAATTTGAGCTCATCCAGGTCCCAATTCGCAAACTAGATGCGGATGGCTTGCAGAAATTAAGTCGAGAAGGCCAGTTGTACCTGACGCTAGCCGAGATGCAAACAATACAGGAGCATTTTCGATTCCTGCAGCGTGATCCAACCGACATAGAACTTGAGACCATTGCTCAGACATGGAGCGAACATTGTAGCCATAAGACTTTGGCGGGCCGTATAGCTTATGAAGACGGAACGCAGTCTATACAGTTTGATAACATGCTAAAAGAGACGATCTTTGCCGCAACTCAAAGAATTCGTCGGGACTTGGGGGAACATGATTGGTGTGTCAAGGTCTTTAGTGACAATGCGGGCGTAGTAAAATTTGATAACGACTATCATGTTGTTTTCAAAGTGGAGACACACAATCACCCTAGCGCCATCGAACCTTATGGAGGAGCCAACACTGGAATTGGTGGGGTGATTCGTGATCCTATGGGGACTGGTTTAGGAGCCAAGCCATTTTGCAACACCGATATTTTCTGTTTTGCTCCACCCAATGTGGACGCCGATAGCTTACCACCGGGAGTTTTGCATCCCAGGAGAGTAATGAAGGGTGTCATTGCTGGCGTCAGAGATTACGGAAATCGAATGGGCATTCCAACTGTCAATGGTGCCATCTACTTTGATCCTCGCTACTTGGGCAATCCACTAGTCTATTGTGGAAACGCTGGACTGCTTCCAGTTGACAAAGTCGAAAAATCTCCGCAGCCGGGTGATTGGATTGTTACTGTGGGTGGTCGAACTGGACGTGATGGTATCCATGGTGCCACTTTTAGTAGCGCAGAATTAACGAGTGAAAGTGAGTCCATATCTGGGGGAGCTGTTCAGATTGGAAATGCGGTAACAGAGAAGATGGTTTTAGACGTTCTTCTGCAAGCCCGTGATGAAGGCCTTTATAGTGCGGTGACCGACTGCGGAGCCGGTGGATTCAGCAGTGCTGTAGGGGAAATGGGAGAGCATTTGGGGGCTGAAGTTTGGTTGGATAAGGCTCCCCTTAAATATGATGGTTTGAGCTATACCGAAATCTGGATCAGCGAAGCTCAGGAGCGTATGGTGTTCGCCGTACCTCCAAAACATCTTGAGCGGCTGCAGGCCATATGCAACGCCGAAGGTGTAGAGGTAAACGTTATTGGGCAGTTCGTAGAGACCGGCAATTTGCGCCTGATGTATCAGCAGCACGAAGTTGGTGTGCTATCGATGGACTTTCTGCACGGAGGACGTCCGCCCGTTGTCCGCAGCGCGGTGTATACTCCAGTGCCTCAGTCACCACTGGCTTTGCCGCTCATGGATCCTAGCCAGTTGGAGTCTACGTTGGTAGAAATTTTGGGCTCTCTAAATGTTGCGAGCAAACATTGGATTATCCGTCAGTACGATCATGAAGTACTGGCGGGTAGTGTCGTCAAGCCGCTTGTGGGGCCAGCTTGTGATGGTCCCAGCGATGCGGCCGTGGTGCGGCCTCGCGTAGACTCTAATCAAGCTGTAGTGATCAGTTGCGGGATGAATCCGTACTATGGGGACCTAGACCCCTATCATATGGCGGCAAGTGCAATAGACGAAGCAGTGAGAAATGCTGTGGCAGTCGGGGCTGATCCCGAACGAATTGCCATATTGGACAACTTTTGCTGGGGAAACACGGATCGACCCGAAACCTTGGGTAGTCTCGTTCGCGCGGCACTAGCCTGCCATGACGTGGCCCTGGCATGGAAGACGCCTTTCATTAGCGGCAAGGACAGTTTGAACAACGAGTTTGCCTGGTTGGATTCCGATGGCATTAAGCGTTCGATTGCGATTCCTCCATCTCTTTTGATAAGTGCAATGGGTCAGATGGAGGATGCATCGCAGGCCATCACGATGGACCTGAAAGATGTTGGCAGCAGTTTGTTTATCGTCGGCCGGACAAAGTCAGAGTTGGGTGGATCCCATTTGTCACTAGTAAAAAACTTGGCCGGTGGGCAAGTGCCTCAAGTCGACTTGATAGAAGCCAAGGATATTTTTCGTTCATTGCATCAAGCGCTGCGATCTGGAGCCGTACGCGCGTGTCACGATTTAAGCGAAGGTGGATTGGCTGTGGCAATTAGCGAAATGGCCTTTGCGGGTCAGTTAGGCGTGACGATCGATATTGCTAATTTGCCCCGCGGCGATGTCGAACTTTCTTCGACCGAGGCATTGTTTTCGGAAAGCAACACACGCTTCCTCATTGAAGTAACTGCTGGCCGGGAAGCAGAAGTCTCTGCATTGTTGGAAGCGATTCCGCACGCCAACTTAGGAAAAGTTACGGGCTTGGATGAATTTCAAGTTAAATGCCGCGGTGAAATATTGATTCAGTCCACATGGCGGAAACTGCGAGACTCTTGGATAGCGCCACTTGATTGGGCTTGATTGAATAGAGCCTTAGTGTGCAGAAAGCAGAGAACCACTCAACCTTGAAAATCGAATAGCCCTTAGATACTTCTGCAACCAGCACTTTTCGACAAGGGAATCGACACTAATATTAATTGTCTTCGATAGGGTTTTCCAGGTTCACTTGCCACTGACTCAGAGTTGCCGTATGTTGAGCCCAATCTATTGCAAAAGGATCAGCCACGGCTACCTCGTTATCAGGTAACCCGAGTGATAGCTGAACGATGCGCCGGTGTTCGAACTGGTTATCTACTAAAGGTAACGCATGGTCGTTTTCAATACGCGCGAAACGACTTTTCTCTTCCGTCCATGCTTGAGAAATTCGATGGAGTGCAACCAATCGAAACCAGTGCCATGGTTTTTCAACGCGAACGAATGTGCGAACCCAATGCCAATTCGAAAACTTTTCCAATTCGGCTCGCGGTATCAAAAAGCATCGGATGCAGCGTCGTCGCACGGCCACTCGATCCTCGCATGTCATGCACATTAGCCAAATTGTTTTTGGATGAGGGGAGGTAGCTAACGCACCCGCAACAAAGTTGGCTGCATCGTTGAGCAATTCAAATCCTAGTGTTCCTTGCGTGGGAAGTATAGGATCGTTGAGCGTTGTCTTTTCGGTCAACTGTCGTATCAACTCTCTGGCAGCCGGATTGTCATAAAGTTGGTTGACTGTGAGCTTGGTTGTTACGTTCCGAAATACTACTTGCACTTGTCCAGCCGATACTGGTAACAAGTAATGGGCCTGGAAAAGAATGTCATCCGAATCACCTTGTTGAAACTTTTGTAGCTCCCGAATTCGCTTGCGAAAGAGCAAGTACCAACTGGCAATAAAGCCAAACAAAAACCCAAGACCTTTGCCTACCAATTCAGGAACAAGCCTAGTCCACTCAAGCTCAGAGAGCCAGGTCTGCAAGGACGTCCAATCCATGTTGATACTCCTGCCAAATGCCGAGTGATGCAAGACTTCGCAACGCCTGAGACTTCCGATTTCACACGTTCCGGGGTCTTCCACAATCAGGTGGGGCGACTGAGTATTGTCAGCTGGGCTGTGCGAGCCTTTTTCGATTTAATTGGGACAAGTCGTCGACGAGACACTACACGTGGGACATGTGTCGTTTACTGCATCAATCAACTGTCGCAGTCGGCCGAGTTGTTTGCGATCAAAGTGTAACCTTAGTCGCGGTAAGTGATTCAATTCTGGTTCGTTAGACTCTTCCTCGAGAGCAGCCAACTGCTCGATTTTACCGGATACCAATATGTTTGCGAACCGTTCGTTGAGATTTGCTAATTCGTCATCGCTGATCGCGTGGCAGATTCGCAAAACGAGGTATTCTCCTACATATCGCATGCTGTGGTATACGCGGTAGAAACGCATTGTCTCTTCAATGGCAACCGCAACACTATCCGTGATGCGATACAGCGCTCTATCGTCTTCGGAAATCATCCCGCCACGCAGCAATGAGCGATCGATGAACTCACCAAAGTACTTCCAGTAGTCTCCTCCAGGCTCATCGAGTAGCACAACAGGCAACATAGTTTGTTTGCCAGTTTGGAGAAGCGTTAGAACTTCAGCAGTTTCGTCCAACGTACCAAAGCCGCCAGGAAGACAAACTACCGCACTGCACTCTTTGACAAACATAAGCTTACGAGTGAAGAAGTACTTCATGGTGACTAGTTTGGGATCTCCTTCAATGACCGGATTGGCGGATTGTTCAAAGGGCAGCATGATGTTCAAACCCATGGATAAGGCTCGTCCAGCTCCTACGTGCCCGGCTTCCATTATGCCACCTCCAGCACCTGTAATTACCATCCAGCCGTGACCTGCCATAGCGCGGCCAAATTCAACAGCTTGCTGATATGCCGGCTGGTCGGGCTGAGTACGGGCAGAGCCAAATAAGGTCACCTTGCGCTGTCGACGGAAAGGTTGAAAAACTTTGAATGCGTATCGCAGTTCTCGCAGGGTCCGAGAGAGGATTTTGAGATCGCCACGCGTGGTTCCATCTTTGACAAGCTGGGAGATAGTGCGTTGCATCATGTCCAATAGATCTGCATGGCCCAGTCCAATCGTTCCGGTTTCTGCAGGCTCATCGGCAGGTTGTGGTCGTTCCTTCGTATCCTCCCCCTGGGACTCAGGAAATTTTTTTAGGTAGTCCATATCACTCATCGATATCTTATTCTCCAACATGAACCTTGTACTGGCGGATGTACGGTTTGGTAGGTGCTGCAACGAACCAACGTTTTTTAACCAGCAGAATTCCCGAAGCTACATCTAGCAAGTCCCCATGGAACGCACGGCACAACGTGGCTGTCCGTAGAAGCTTCAATCTTAGGGGATGCTAGGCGCGAAAAAAACAGTAGTTTTGCTCAGCAAGGCAGAAGAAAGCCTAGGAAAGTCGCCAAGTGGTCTTTGAGGAACCGCTGGCCTCGGCGAAAATCAGGCCACTTATCGGCAAAGCTTCGAGTTTTGCTGAGCCGATTGTGTAATGAAAAGTCAATTCCTAAAAAAAGTCCCTGAAATCTTATGTTTAAAGCTGTCGGTACGAACGTTCGGTTTCCTGAGCAAGAAGAACGCATCCTTGCCTTGTGGAAGTCGCAGAATACGTATGCAAAAAGCCTTAAGCAACGTGAATCTGCGCCTACTTTCGTGTTCTACGAAGGCCCCCCGACCGCCAACGGCTTGCCTCATCCCGGGCATTGCTTGACGCGCGCAATCAAAGATCTGTTTCCGCGCTACAAAACAATGAGGGGATTTCGTTGCGAGCGGAAAGCCGGTTGGGATACGCACGGGTTGCCGGTCGAGGTAGAGGTTTGCAAGGAACTGGGAATTCATGGAAAGGACGAAATTGAAAACTATGGAATCGAACCGTTTATTCAAAAATGCCAGCAAAGTGTTTGGCGCTATATGCAGCAGTGGGAGCGTCTAACGGAGCGGATTGGCTTCTGGATCGATCTAAGTGACGCTTATGTGACCTATCATCAATCCTACGTCGAAAGTGTTTGGTGGTCACTTAAGAGGTTATTTGATGAAGGCTTATTGTACAGAGGCCATAAGATTGTCTGGTGGTGGGCGCAAGGGGGGACGGCTCTATCTAGCGGCGAAGTCGGTCAAGGTTACCGAGAGGTTGCTGATCCCAGCGTTTATGTCAAATTTCCATTACTCAATCACGACAGAACTTCGTTAGTTGTTTGGACTACCACACCGTGGACTCTTCCAAGCAATACGTTCGCTGCGGTCCATCCGGAGATCGAATACGCTATCTGCACAGTAGAGGGGGAGGACGAGAAACTAATAGTTGCGTCAGAATTGGTTTCCGCCATCGCCGACAAGCTAAAGCAAAATTGGACGGTAGACCGTCGTTTGCTGGGGAATCAGTTGGTTGGTGAACGCTATCTACCTCCCACAGATACTTACTACAAAAGTCTTTCAACGGCTACAGGAAACTTGACGTCTGGCAAATCTGAATCGCTCTATTGGCGCGTAGTAGGTGCTGATTTTGTGACATTGGATAGTGGTACCGGTTTGGTGCATATTGCACCGGCGTTCGGTGAAGTTGATTACCAATTGTTGATTTCTGAGCAGGCTCGATACGAAGGTTCTAAGCCAGAGCTTTTGTGCTGTGTGGGGCCAGATGGTAAGTTTACATCGGACCTGCCAGAGTATGAAGGCATGTGGGTCAAAGATGCGGATAAGGCTATATCGCGGGCCTTGCGTGATTCAGGACGTTTATTGCTACTAGATCAGTACCTGCATGACTATCCATTTTGTTGGAGAGCCGAGCAAGATCCGTTGATTCAATACCCTCGTGAAAGCTGGTTTATTCGCACTACAGCGTTCCGGGACCAAATGTTGGACAATAATTCAAAGATAGGCTGGCTTCCCGAAAATATTCGAGATGGCCGGTTCGGCAACTTCCTTCAGAGCAATGTTGACTGGGCATTATCACGTGAGCGTTATTGGGGGACGCCTTTGCCGATTTGGGTGTGCAGTGAGACTGGGAAAATGGAGGCTGTATGCAGTTACGCGGAACTGCTTGGCAAACCAGGTCTCGAGGGAACGGAAATGTGGCGGCACGCCAAGGAAAACAATCCTGAGTTAGTAGAAGACTTAAAGGTACATAAGCCATATATCGACGCGGTGACTTACAGTTCTCCGTTTGCTCCAGGCGCGCGCATGCAACGGGTACCGGAGGTCATCGACTGCTGGTATGACTCTGGAGCAATGCCGTTCGCTCAGTGGGGATATCCACACACTGGGCAAGACGAATTCAAAGTCGCCTTTCCGGCAGACTTTATCTCAGAAGCTATCGATCAGACCCGAGGTTGGTTCTATAGTCAACTTGCAATTAGCACCATGCTATTCAGCCAGACCGCGGAATATCCCCATCCATTTCGTAACTGTATCGTACTGGGATTGATGCTTGCCGAATGGTACGAAAGCAAGGATGGCAAGCTGCGAGCACTAACGGAAGAAGATGCTCGGGAGCAGTTCGGCACTGAGTACCAATTCAAGACTGGAAAAATGTCTAAACAGCTGCGCAATTATCGTAGCCCTCAAGAGATATTTGATACTCATGGTGCCGATGCCCTGCGCTGGTACTTTTTCGCAAACCAACCGCCGTGGAGCTCCATTATCTACTCGGAGCGAGCTATTCGCGATAGTATCCCGGAATTCATGCTTCGCCTTTGGAACGTTCTTAGTTTCTTCACGATATATGCCGAAATTGACGAATTTCATGGTCCCGAAGAAATTGAAGGTACTTTAGATCAGCTAACACCCGAGGAACTATCGCGATCGCCTAGCTATCAGAACAATCGGTGCGAAATGGATCGATGGATACTTTGCGAAACCGCTGCGGTGGTTGAGGACGTAACCGAGCGAATGGATCGTTACGATAGCTACGGAGCATGCCAAAGAATCAACGCCCTCGTAGATGCATTAAGCAATTGGTATGTTCGGCGCTGCCGAAACCGCTATTGGGGCAAAGAGAAGGCACATGAGAGTGCTGACAAGGCGGACGCTTATTGGACACTCTATGAGGTACTCTTAGATATCTCCAAGATGGTTGCTCCCTTCGTGCCGTTCATTGCCGAGGCCATGTATCAGACGCTGACCGAGCCTGTGAAGGGGCGAGTGCGAGAGAGCGTGCATTTGTGCGACTATCCGCATTCAGTCAAACAACGCAAGGACGATCTACTGAGCAGTCGAATGCAGGTTTTGCGAGAGATCGCTTCCTTGGGGCGCAGTGCTCGCATGGATGCTAAACTCAAAGTACGTCAGCCACTGGCGCGCGTTGAAGTTAGCTTAGCCAGCGACGAATACATGCAGTGGTTGGTCGAGCACGATCAGATTGTCCGTGAAGAATTGAATGTCAAGGAGATTGCCTACAACGCAGGTAGCAGTCCATACATCGAGTACCAAATCCTGCCTAATTTCAAGCTACTGGGGCCACGAATTGGTAAGAATTTACCGGCACTCAAGAAAGCTCTGGCAGAAGCCTCAGGATTGGAATTGCTCAACGAATTGCAAACGGCTGGTCGAATACAACTTCAGCTTCAAAATCAGCTAATTGATCTCAATAGTGACGACATTCAGGTCAGATTGC
>JAGQOY010000083.1 GCA_020427005.1 Planctomycetales bacterium | reverse complement strand
TAAAACTACCAATCCTAACCCGAAGCGTCAGCGAGGGACCGAACAAGAATCCCTCACTTACGTTTCGGGTTGGGACGTATATTCCTGCCGCTCGCCTAGTGCCAAGTCCGAACATTGGGCAAGGTTGGCGATACTGCGACGATCTCCATCATTGCTTGCCCACCACCGTTAGAGTTTCCAAATAAGCCTGTGACCACTCATTTAGGAAACAACCGACACTTTTCGTTGATCGCCGGACTTGCCAAACCCAACTTACTCTCCCACCGAAAGCTATGTCGTATTCGACGTGACTTTCGAAAGGGAGGGTCGGAGTTCCAGCGACGGGGAGGGCAATCCACCGATCGCGTTACTCGCGATTCTTCCCGACGGCAGTGTTAGGGCCAACGACGATCAACGAGAACTGTCAAATAACCTCCGATTACGAACCGGAGCTTTGCAATAACGTATAAAGGATATTCGGTCCTGATTGCCCAGTTGTGTGAGAGCCAAGAATGGTACGCCGGTATCGCAAGCTGAATAGTGTGGTGGTTGCGCATCTAGTGCTATTGGTCGCGGCTAGGGTAAACGCTCAAGACTGGCCAAATTGGAGAGGCCCCAACGGGACTGGCAGTGTCTCAAATACCCATGGCAACCAGCGAGCTCCGGTTACGTGGGGTGCCGAGAAGAACATAGCCTGGCGAGCTGAATTGGTAGGACGAGGTCACAGCACACCTGTTGTCTCTGGCCCCTATGTGTTTGTAACCTCGGCAGTGTCGATTGGTAAACCTCTTCCACCACACATGAGCGGGCGTCCTGGTGAACACGACAATCTGCCCGTGACCAGTGAAATGCAGTTCGTAGTAATCTGCATAAGCCGTGAGAATGGTCGCATCATCTGGCAGAAAGTGGTCCACCAAGCAATCCCAGTGGAAGGCGCGCACGTTTCTGCAAGTCTCGCCTCGCATTCACCTGTTGTTGATCAAAATCATGTTTATGCCATGTTTGGATCGCACGGACTTTATTGCCTAGATTTTCAAGGGGAGCTGATTTGGGAGAAACAATTCGGGCAAATGCATTCCAAACATGGACACGGTGAAGGGGCATCGCCGGCAATCGATGGCAATACGCTCGTTGTTAACTGGGACCACGAGGAGCAGTCATTTATTGTGGCCCTTGACAAACGGACTGGTAATGAAATCTGGCGTCGAGACCGCGATGAAGTCACTTCATGGAGTTCACCGATCATTGTCAATGTTGACGGTCAGTTGCAAGTCATTGTTTGTGGTACAAACCGTGTGCGCGGATATGAATTGGAAACAGGTGATGTGCTCTGGGAGTGCGGAGGTCTATCTTCCAACATCGTGGCTTCGCCAGTTTATGATGCACAAACAGGAATTTTGGTAGTTGGCAGCAGCTACGAAATACGTTTCATGGCAGCACTGCGACTACCCGGAGCATCGGGGGACATTTCGGGCACCGAACGTGTGCTCTGGTCTCGGACACGTGGTACACCCTATGTCCCATCGTTTTTGATGGTAAATGATGGTGTATATTTTCTAGCGCACTATCAGAACATCCTAACCCGTGTTCGAATCACGGACGGTAGGGAGGAGCCTGGCCCAATGCGATTGGGAGCATTAGGCAACATCTACGCGTCTCCTGTTTCGGATGGAATTCATGTTTACATCACGGATCTACATGGCGTAACCCAGGTGATTACAGCGGACGAGAGCCCCAAAGCAGTATCGGTAAACGAGCTCGGTGAAAACGTTTGTGCGTCTCTAGCCATGGCCGATGGTTCCATATTCATTCGAGGCGAAAAGCATCTATTCAAAGTCAGCGAGTGACTTCAAGGACTGAATAACAGCGAGAAAAGATAAAATGAAAGTTGTCAACAAATCGGATTTTCCAGTTACCGACGCAGCGTGCAAGAAGGCGACTGGTAAAACACTGAAGCAGTGGTTTAAAGCACTCGATGACCAAGATGGCCTTAAGAAAGGGCGCCGTGCATGTACGCAACAGATCTACGCTGAGTCTGCAGACCCCTGGTGGCCCACAACCATCTATGTTGAATACGAAGCGCATCACGGTGTGAAAAAGAAGGACGGGCTTGCAGAAGGCTATACTATCTGCGTTACCAAGAGCATTGGCTCGCCAGTCGACCACGTGTATAGGATTTGGACTAGCTCAGCTGGATTCGCCGAAATATTTGGCGATGGTGGCAAACAGGCGGTCAAGGAAGGTGGAACTATTTCCTGCCAGGCCGGCTGTAAGGGGAGCTTTACACGAGTTCGTCCAAACAAAGACCTGCGTTTCACCTGGGAGCACCCGGGTTGTACCGCGCCAATGCAAGTCGATGTCCAATTCCAGGATGCTAAGGGTAAGTGCCTCATGAATGTCATGACCTCGCGCATTCAATCCCGGGAGGAATCTGACGGTCTGCGTAACTCATGGACCGAAGCCCTCAACCGCCTCAAGGCGCTATGCGAAAAGGGACGTTGAGGTACCTGCAGGACAACGCCATATTTTAGAACTTGGTTCGCCCCTAGGCTTACGGGGGTGCTAGTTTGACTTCTAACAACGCATTTGGTGTAGAATGGAAGTCCCGCCTGTGATTGACTACCTTCCTAAAACTACCCAATTGGGTGCTCGCCCATGCGCATACCTCACTATGGATTGGATCGCCGAGGTTTATTGTGTTTCGCCGCCTCTGGTGTGGTAGGGACTTTGTTCCCAAAGGGATTTTGCTCAGCCAGCAATTCTACGCGACCTGTTGGTTTTGGTCGGGCAAAATCGGTAATGATTGTCCTCTTGAGCGGCGGCCCCAGCCAATTGGATACATTGGATCCGAAGCCGGACGCTCCTGCGGAAGTGCGAGGTGAGTTTTCTCCGATATCGACCACGATACCTGGAGTCGCCGTTTGCGAGCATTTGCCTAGGCTGGCGGAGCAAGCAAATCGATGGGCCATCATTCGTACATTGGCCCATCGCGAACATAATCATCTGTTGGCGACTCACGTGGCCCTTACTGGGCGTCCAACACCGGTACCGCGTGGTGGCTCGGATTTGGATCGTGTCGAAACTAGGAATGATTTTCCTAACTTTGCAGCCGCCCTGGATTTCATTCGACCCCGTAACGATGGACTGCCATCAGGTGTCTCGCTTCCCAACTACTTGATTGAGGGACCGTTGACCTGGCCCGGCCAGCACGCGGGTTTTTTGGGAGCCAAGCATGATCCGTGGCAGATTAATGGGGACCCGAATGACAACAACTTTCGAATTCAAGCCCTTTCTATGCGTGAGGGAGTAACTACCGATCGGCTTCAATCGAGACGTCAGTTACTAGACCGGCTCAATATTGGACACCGGAGTTTGACGTGTGTAGAAACACGGGCACTGCGTGAACAGCAGGATTTGGCATACGGACTCTTAACATCAGGCAAACTTACGGATGCTTTTGAACTCAATCGCGAGGCCGACGAGACTCGTGAGCGGTACGGTCGAAATAAGTTTGGACAGTCGCTATTGCTGGGGAAGCGAATGATCGAAGCCGGCGTTCCAGTTGTTCAGGCCACGATGGGCATTGTTCAAACTTGGGACACGCACGTGGATAATTGGGGTAAGCTCAAAAATACTTTGTTGCCCCAGTTGGACCAAGGTCTGGCCGCATTAACAGATGACTTAATGTCAACCGGTCGGCTGGATGAGACCCTGTTGATCGTTATGGGAGAATTTGGCAGAACGCCGAAGGTATCGACGCTGCCAGGTCAAACGATTCCTGGTCGGGACCATTGGGCTCATGCGTATTCTGGATTGTTTGCAGGTGCCGGTATCCTTGGGGGCCAAGTCCTCGGGCAAACGGATGCTCAAGCGGCTTACCCAATAACCAATTCATGGTCGCCAGCAGATATTTGCAGCACGATTTTTAATGCCTTAGGCGTGGATGCGGAAACTACGTTGATGGATCCTCTAAATCGTCCTCACTATTTGCTCAACGGAACCGTCATCTCCAATCTATACACGGGGGCGACAGCATGAAGAACCACCCTGCTCCCCTCCGATGCAATTGGCAGCATGCGCAGTCCTCGCGTCGCGGTGCCCTACAGGCAGGGGCCATCGGAATTCTAGGAATGGGCATGAACCACCTGGCAGGTTTGCGCCAAGCATATGCCGCCGATGGTGTAGCTCCTAGCGGCAAGGCAAAGTCGTGTATCTACGTATTTCTGTCTGGCGGCCTTTCGCAGCACGACAGTTTTGACATGAAGCCAAATGCGCCCGACAACATTCGCGGAGAGTTCAGGCCGGTCGCGACGCGAACTGTAGGCCTGCAGATTTGCGAGCACCTGCCCCGGTTGGCCAATTGCAGTCACCTGTGGTCGCTTTGCCGATCTTTAACGCATGGTTCTAACGAACATTCCGCCGCACATCATATCATGTTGACGGGCCACACCGAGTTACCGACGGGATTCAATCCGAGTAACCCACGTCGAGCAGATTTCGCTTCCATTGCGGCGGTTGCTGGCTATGCCCTGAGGCAAAAGCAACAAAATAACTTGCCCACGGCTGTTGTACTTCCCGAACGGTTGGTTCACAACACGGGGCGAGTGATTCCGGGGCAGCATTCAGGTCCCATGGGACCACAACACGATCCTTGGCTAATTGAAGCCTCACCGTTCCACGGCACCTCTTACGGTGCGTTCCCCGAATTTGCATTCGATCACCAAGACCGGGGAGATCCAGACCAACGATTGTTTCAGGCTCCGCAATTGACGACGCCTGACGGACATGCCTTGCAGTCCGTCCGTGGACGATTGGCGCTGCTAGAGTCACTCAGGATTCAACGCCACAATCTAACCGTCCACGCTCAAGTTGAAAATTTTGATCGATTACGTCAAGGTGCCGTTACGTTGCTGACCGATTCGACGGTGCATCGAGCCTTAGATGTTGGTCGGGCCGATCCAAAGCAGCTGGACCGTTATGGCCGAAATTCATTCGGCTGGTCTCTGCTCATGGCCCGTCAATTGGTTACGGCCGGCGTTAGTTTGGTACAAGTGAACCTTGGTAATGACGAAACCTGGGACACTCATGGAAACGCGTTTCCTCATTTGAAAAACAATCTCTTTCCGCCAACGGACCAAGCATTATCTGCCTTGCTTGAAGATTTGAACTCTACAGGCGAATTGGATGAGACCCTAATTGTCGTAGCCGGTGAGTTCGGCCGCACACCACAGATTACACTTCTTGAGAAAGCTTATAAACTACCCGGACGCGATCACTGGGGGGCAGTTCAGTCCGTGATGTTTGCTGGTGGTGGTGTGGTCGGCGGAAATGTCATAGGAAAATCGGATTCTCAAGGAGCGTATCCGGATGAACAACCTGTTACGCCTGAGAATTTTGCTGCCACTATTTACGATGCATTGGGAATTCCCGCGACAGCTGCCTGGTACGATGCCGAAGATCGTCCCCACCGAATTTATCACGGCGAGCCAATTGCTGGTTTGACTTAATAGTTTTTCATTAGCCAATTTTTGCGTGTCTACTGCTCTCCTACCGCATAACTATGTCACGTTTCCAAAACAACATGCTCGGATGCGTTGAATTCCAGCAATCGATCCGATACGGCCGCCGGCATTTGCTACATGCGGGTGCCATAGGTGCACTGGGGCTGACTTTAGCTGGACTGCAAGCTCGAACGGCTTTGTCGCAGAATACTGGCATTGAATTGCCAAAACGACGAGCCAAGGCCTGCATTTTTTTGTTCATGTGGGGTGGTCCAAGCCAATTGGAAACATTTGATCTGAAGCCAGAGGCACCTGCAGAAGTCCGAGGCGAGTTCAATCCAATTTCGACCAAAGTTCCGGGCATGCAGATTTGCGAACATTTTTCGCAGCTAGCGAACCTGACAGACAAAATATCGATTATCCGATCACTCACGCACGACGATCCAGCTCACCTTTCCAGCGGGCATGCGACATTGACTGGGCATCTTGCACCAGTGCTCAAAAGCGATGCTGACCCACCGAGTTCCAAGGATTCTCCGCATCTCGGTTCATTGATTGCGAAGTTGCGACCCAGCTCTGGGGGAATGCCGTCCTTTGTGGCTATGCCTTGGAAAGCATTTCATCCCGCAGCACCCGGCGGCGAAGCTCCTGGTCAACATGGTGGTTGGCTAGGGTCTGCCTTTGACGGGATGCTACTCCAGGGAGATCTGAATGATCCAAATTGGCGGCCACAAGGCCTATCACTGCCTGCCGATATGGATCTGGAAAGATTGGACTCACGTGTGGAACTTCTGAAAACATTGGATGCTCAGAGGATACAGTTACATCGTTCTCAAAATGCTGCGGCCTATGCTAGTCATCAGGCACAGGCCATGGACATGATTGGATCCGCCCGTGTACGTGATGCATTTGATTTGAGTCAGGAACGCGATAGTACTCGTGAGCGTTACGGTCGCAACCTTCACGGACAGTGTGTCTTAATGGCGCGGCGACTAGTCGAACATGGCGTGCCTCTTGTATCCATTAATTGGCATAACGATGGAAAGAATTTTTGGGATACTCATGGCAATAATTTCAAACGCTTGAAGGATGACTTGATACCTCCTGCAGATAGGGCCTTGTCAGCCTTAATCATGGATCTCGATGAACGAGGTTTGTTGGAGGAGACGCTTGTGGCTTGGGTAGGGGAATTTGGTCGACGTCCGCAAATAACTGCGAACAATGCGGGGCGCGAGCACTGGCCATTCTGCTACAACGGAATCCTGGCTGGAGGAGGAATTCAGCGAGGTATGATTTACGGCGCTAGTGACAAACATGCTGCCTATCCGATTTCTGATCCAGTTTCGCCACAGGACTTTGCCACGACAATTCTGCACGCCATGGGATTGCCGACACAATCAACATTGCTCGATCGCGAAGATCGGCCTCATCGAATTACTGCTGGGAGAATCTTGCATGAACTACTTGTGTGACCAGGGACGTCCTGTCAAGTTGTTGGACGTCTTGAGGCGAGTGCATGTCGCCGGCTTCAGACTTTGCCATGCATGCCTGGTCGTGCTATCGTTTTCGCATGCTGGACTGGCGCAAACGATTACCTCAATTTCTCCACGCACCTGTATGCCTGGCCACACAACGCGGCTGGTGATTCAGGGCACCGACTTAAATGATTCGTTGCGGCTGGCCTCGAGCGACAAAACGGCTCGCTGGCAAGTTGAAAAGCTTGAGCCCACCCAAGCAACTGTCGCACTCACCCTGCCGGAGACAGTAGAATTCGGCCCAATGTCAGCTTGGATTGCCACGGCTACCGGTGCAATCAAGCCGCATCTACTTTGGGTCGATGATTTGGATTGTGTTGTTGACAACGGACACAATCATTCGGTCGAAACTGCGCAGCACTTGAAAACGGGTTCTTCAGTTGAAGGGGTTTGCGATGCATCGGCCAGTGATTTTTACAGATTCCACGCGTCCTCAGGGGAACGTATTGCATTTGAAATACACACTCAGCAGTTGCGTTCGAGCATGGATCCTGTTTTGCGGTTGATGAATTCATCGGGAGCAACCTTGGTAACTGCTGATGACACTCTGGTGGATTCCGATTGCCATTTCAGTTTTCAGTTTTTGGAAACAGGAGATTACTGGATCGAAGTTTTTGACAACCGCTCTCAAGCAGGTGGTGCCACCTACCAGTTGCGGATTGGTGATTTTCCGATTGTAACTCATTGTTTCCCGCTGGCAGTTAAGTTCGACACTCGGGCAACGGTCTCCTTTGCAGGAGCCGACGGCGAACAAACGCCTGCCATCGAAATCGAGTCTTCTGCAGTGGCGGATCAAATCCGTCAAGTATCGGCTCGAATGAGTAACGGAGTATGTTCTCGGTGGGCACCATTGTGGCTTAGTCGTTACCCGCAAATTATCGAGGGATTGGAAGAAACCGGTTTGGAAATTCCATTTGGCATAAACGGTTGTCTGAAAAAACCTGCCGAGGTCGATAGCTATCTAATCCACGGTACCAAGGGCCAAACCATCCGCATGGCGGTTAAAACACGCAGCCTAGGATGTCCTACGCTATTGCAGATGCGGTTGTTTAATGCGGCCGGGGCTACGCTCGCCGAAACCAAGATTACGGATGCCGATGAATGGAGTTTCGATGCGACACTGCCTGAGGAAGGGGAATACCGGTTGGAAGTTTCCGATTTGTTGAAACGCGGGGGAGACGAGTTCGCATACTACATCGAATGCATGCCTGTCGGAACTTTTTCCGTATCGCTCAAGGCCGATACAAAAACAGTAGAGGAGTTCATGATTGAGCCTGGTCAAGGAGCTTGCGTTGTACCTTTGCAGGTTTCTCGCTTTGGTTACGATGGCCCCATTGATGTGAGCATTACCAACGAAACCTCGGGCCTTTGCATACTAAATCCTCGAATCGGTGCTAAAGCAACCGAAGCAAGAATCTATCTGAAGGCAACCGGAGAATGGAGTGCAGACAGTCTGCAAGTCATTCAACTAAAGGCATCGGCAGTCGAAGCGCCAGAGTACAGTTGCGTGGTAGATAGTTGGGCTCTTCGACGTGCAAAAGAACCGTTTGTCGTTTCCCCGGCCGTGCAGACCAGTGGTGCCGTAGTGCTGGCTGCTACTACCGCGACTGAATCACCATTTACAATGCAACCAACAAAAGAACCTGGCAGCCCAGTGCAGTTTGCCCGCCCTGTGCTTTCGCATGAGGTCGATTTGATACCCAAGAGACTGCAAGAAGCATTCAAAGGAGGCTTGGAACTAGTGGCGGTCGATCTGCCGTCTGGTTGGAGCATAGTTGAAAAAGTGGAAAAGGAAAACCATAAACTGACATTTTCTCGCACAGACGTTTCCGTAGGAGAACCTAAGCACTTGCCCTTGCGAGTATTTGGAGATTTCAATGGGCATGGCCGTATTGAAGATTACCATTTACCAATCCAATGGATTGATCCAGTTCGCATATCTGTCAGCTTTGACGAACCTTTGGTTGTCGGCGGTCGAAGCTCCATTACGTTCAACGTGCGACGTGAGGGAAGCGATCCACAACCGGTGACCCTTGAGCTGAAAGAGTTACCCAATGGGATCACTGGTCCCGAGTCTGTTGTAGTTGCTGCAGACCAAGATCAAGCGACAGCTGAGTTACAACTTGCCAACGGTGTAGTACGGGATCAAGTACGCAGCTTGACGGTTCGAGCCACTAGCAAAACCATGGGCCAGGACTTCAGCGTTTCATCGGTGGTATCGCTACCGGAGGTGGTTGAGGATCCTGCAGAACTGTCGGTTTATCCCTCAGAAATCGCCATGGCCGATCCTCGCGGTAGACAACAGCTGGTCGTAACAGGCAAATCTCAGGCGCAATCACCGCACGATTGGACGCAGAAAGCTCGAATAACATCGACCGACCCGGCAATCGCGGAAATACGACAAAGCATTTTGTATCCAAAGGCCGATGGCAAGACCGAAATTGTAGTTGAGCTTGGTAGCCATCGGAAAGTGATACCTGTGAGTATCTCCAATATGAACACTTCACGGAAGTTGGAATTTGAATCGGAGGTGCTGGTAGCGCTATCCAAACAGGGCTGCAACTCGGGAGCATGTCATGGTTCGCCCAGCGGAAAAGGAGGCTTTCGACTTTCTTTACGCGCCTTCGACCTAAAGCTCGATCAGCTAACATTGATTCGCGAAGATTTCGGGCGACGAACCAATTCGCTCGATCCCGAGCAGAGTCTTCTGTTGCTAAAGCCACTGATGAAAGTGTCCCACGGTGGAGGAAAACAATTACATAAAGACGACGCGGCGTACGCAATATTGAAAGATTGGATTGGCGATGGGGCTTTGGCCGATCCCGAGAATTATCCTCGGATTACTAGGCTTGAGGTTTACCCACACAACAAACAATTGCTGTCGGTCAAAGATGGTGGACAGCAGCTTGCTGTTACGGCTCACTATGCAGATGGGCGACACCGCGACGTGACACATTTAGCCGCCTATGAATCATCAGACACAACGGTAGCTACCGTGGACGCTCATGGATTCATTACGCCTCATGGGCGAGGGGAAGTTGCGGTGTTGGTACGACTGCTGGAGTACATAGAATCCGTGCCGGTAATGTTCGTAGAGGATGTTGAAGGTTTTGAATGGAATTCGCCCTCGCCCAATAGCTATGTAGATGAACTGGTGAATGCCAAACTGAGACAATTGCAATATCTGCCTGCCGAGACTTGTAGCGATGATGAGTTTTTAAGGCGTCTGAGTCTGGATCTGCTGGGCATACTTCCTACCGCCAAAGAAACCCAAGCTTTTCTGGAAGATTCAGAACCAGGTAAACGTCAAAGATTGATTGACGCGTTTCTGCAACGTGAAGAATACGCCAAGTTTTGGTCGCTCAAGTGGGGCGATTTATTGAGAATGACAACCAAGTTAGTCGGCGATGAGGGGGTTTACAAATATCATCGCTGGGTCGAACAAGCCTTGCATGAAAACTTACCCTATGACCAGTTTGCCAGGCAATTACTCACGGGCTCAGGTAGTACCTTGGCCAATCCGCCGGCAAATTTCTATCGTACTTCGACCGACATGAACGAAGCAGTCGAGAATATCTCTCAAGTATTTTTAGGAGCTAGGCTGCAGTGTGCCAAGTGTCACAATCATCCTTTTGAACGTTGGACTCAAGATAATTACTACGGCTTAGGAGCATTTTTCAATCGAGTCCAACGCCGCAAGACTAGTCGGCCGGGCGAGATGTTTGTGTACACAAGCTTGTCCGGAGAAGTGACCCAGCCAAGGACAGGCCAGACGATGGCACCTTGGTTGCCTCAGATTGGCAATATTGAACACCTGAACGATGTGGATCGACGACACGCATTTGCCGATTGGCTCGTGAGTCCGAACAATCCCTACTTTGCTCGGATGGAGGCCAATCGGATTTGGAGTCAGCTGTTCGTGCGTGGTATCGTTGATCCCATTGACGACTTTCGTGATTCCAACCCTCCATCGAACGTGGCATTATTAGACGCATTGGCCAAGGACTTTGTGGCCAGCGGTTACGATCGCAAGCATCTATTGAAAGTCATTTTGAATAGTCGCACTTATCAGGCGAGCTATATGACGACTCGATTCAATCAGGACGACACAAAGTACTTTTCGCATCAGGAGCCGCGTTTGCTGAGCGCAGAGCAATTGCTGGATGCGATCAATCGAACACTTGGTCTGGAACAGAAGTATGGCAGTCTTCCAGCGGGTACGATGGCAACACAACTGCCTGCACCAGACGTTGTCAAGGTTGATTTCTTGAAGGTTTTTGGGCAACCAGAACGAAGTACCGTATGTGCATGTGAGCGAGTTGATGAGTCGAATCTTGGTATGGCAATCGAATTATTCAATGGTGAAATGATTCACGAAAAACTTCGTGACGCTAACAATAGTTTTCGCCAATCTTTAGCGGCTGGCAAATCGGTTGCAGAGGTGGTTCGCGAAGTCTATTTAGCGGCGCTCTGTCGCCCTCCGTCCGATGTCGAGTTGAAAGCGGCCATAGATCACTGTGGCCAAACCTCGGACGCCGTGGGGGGCGTCGAAGACGTTTGTTGGGCATTGTTTAATACTGATGAGTTTTTGTTTCAGCACTAGCCGATAAGTCGTCACAGATAACTTACCTCCCCGCTGGGGCCGCTGGGGAGGTGGCGAGTGACACGAGCCGGTGGGGCGGACGCGATAAGGGTGTGTTGAATGCGAGAGAATGCCAGCAGCAGAGGAGATAGCTATTTGAACACGTTCCATTCGATTGAGACGATGATGAAATATAGTTTCATACTTGTTGTAAGTGCATACATTTTTGCATGTCAACATGCTGACGGCGAGGAAACAACAACCGTTAGCTTTCGTAGTGACATTGCCCCCATGCTGGTCGACAATTGTCTGGCATGCCATGGCCCTAAGAAGGCCGAAGGTGGGTTTCGAGTGGATACTTACGATGAACTACTCAAACCAGGCGATTCGGGTGAATCGCCAATTGCGGCAGCAGATCAAGAGAGCGAATTGTTGAGACGCCTCGTAAGCCAGGACCCGTCCGAAAGAATGCCGGCGGAAAGCGATCCGCTGACAGCAACTCAAATAGGACGATTTGAGAACTGGATCTCATCGGGAGGCAAGTTTGATGGCGAAAAAAGTAATTTGCCCCTAGCGTTAGTAATCCCACCAGTACACTACGCCAATCCGCCTGAAGTCTATCGGCAATCCGTACCTGTCACCGCTGCTATTTTTACTCCAGATGGCCAAGAGATAGTTTCTGGCGGATACCATGAGCTGTTAGTTTGGAATGTCATGGACGGAAAACTTGTTCGGCGTATTCCAAACATAGGGCAACGCGTGTTCGCCATGGCTTTTTTCCCCAATGGCAATAAATTAGCCGTTGGCTGCGGTGAACCAGGTCGAAGTGGCGAAGTTCGTTTGGTCAATTTCGAATCGGGAAATGTAGATGCAGTTCTCTCGCGAATCAACGATGTAGTGCTGGACTTAGCGTTCCGGCCCGGTACTAGCGAATTGGCCATCGCATCCGCTGATAGTACGATTCACATTCTTGATGTGGAAACACTCCAGGACATACGAACAATCGCCAGCCACGCAGATTGGGTAACAGCAATCGCGTGGAGCGATGACGGGACTCGGTTGGCATCAGCCAGTCGAGATAAATCCGCCAAAGTGTACGATGGGGCGACTGGAGAACTGATAACTAGTTTCTTGGGACATGGTGCGGCTGTACGAGGCATCACCCTATTGGCAGACAATAAGCAAGTTGTCTCGGTGGGCGCAGATAACAAGTTGTTGCGGTGGGAGATTGAGGGAGGTAAGAAAGTCGCTGAAGTAGGAATCGGAAGTGAAGGATTCAAGTTAATGCGTCGAGGCACAAATGTCTTTGTACCCTGCGCGGATAAGCGACTGCTAAGAATAGACTTAGGCAACAACTCAGTATCGCAGGAATTTAAGGGCCATGCTGACTGGGTCCTGACCTCCTGCTTGCGTGCAGACGAGTCCAAACCTCTTCCAGAACAAATAATGGCCAGTGGTGGATTCGATGGTGAATTGCGTATCTGGAATCTGGAGAACGCGTCCGCAATTTCACACTGGATAGCCAAGCCATAGTTTGTCAGCCAAACAATTCCTGAATCGGCCGGCCTTCATCGAGCAGGTTGTAGGATCGCCCTTGAGAATCGTGAGCCGTGAGATCGTTAATGCCAGTTGCGAAATAGACGGTCTTAGCAATATCTGCAGGTGTTAGCGGGCGCTCGGACGGGTACTCGCCAAATCGATCGCTACTTCCATAGGCCCTTCCTCCTTGAATTCCCCCTCCGGCCATGAGAACGCTCTGGCAATGGGTCCAATGATCGCGTCCAGCACCGCTGGCCCCTCCGGATCGCGGATCTCCGATCTTAGGTGTGCGTCCCATTTCGCTGTTCACAACTAGCAATGTCTGAGCCAAAAGGTCACGCTGTGCGAGATCCTCAATCAAGGCTGAAAAGGCTTGATCAAACTCTGGCAACAAGTGATTCTTCAAGCATTCAAAATTGTTGCCATGGGTGTCCCATCCCCCAGCACTCTTACATTGGCCGGCGATAGCTTCATTTTCTTTCCAGAAGACAGTCACAAAGGGTGTTTCAGCTTCAACCAGCCGCCGCGCCAGCAACAAACTCATCGCATTGATGCTCGTTCCGTAGCGGGCTCGGGTAGCTTGACTTTCGCTTTCTAGGTCAAACACTTTGGTTGTGTTTGATGATAGCAGTAGATCGAGCGATCTTTGTTGGTGCCGCTTCCAAGTTTGCTCAGTTGAAGAGACTTCAAATTGGCTGCGTGCGGAATCGATTTGCCGTAACAACTGTTGCCTGGATTGCAGTTGTTCGGCAGTCACACCTCCAGACAACACCAATGAGGGAACCTGAAACTTCAAGGGTACGTCAAACGAACCTTGCACATACAAGGGATCAAATTCAACTCCCAATCTGGCAGCAAATTGTCCAGGCCGCGTATAGGGTAGCTTGCTTGGTTTGTGAGGCAGAGTGATAGCGCTGGGTAGCCCTCGACTCTTCGAGTTTCGAGATGCAACGACCGAACCCATAAACGGCCAGTCTTCGGCATAGGGACGTCGATCGTTGCCTTGTGTTTTAAAGGTAATATCCGGTACATGACCGGTGAGATTGTAATAGTAACCAGCGTGATGATCATTTGTATTGACTGTACCACAAACCGAACGTAGGACGGCAAGATGATGTGCCTGCTTGGCTAGAAGTGGTAAATGTTCGCAGCACTGGATTTCGGGTGCCGATGTTGGAATTGGCTGAAACGGGCCTCGATATTCTGCCGGTGCATTGGGTTTCAAATCCCAGGTATCGATGTGGGATGCGCCACCGCAGAGGAAGAACAAAATGACTGACTTTGCTTGACCGCCACCATCGTTGCGGGCAACGTTCGCAGCTTGCAATCTAGTCTCAGATTCTCCGGCTCGAATTCTGGCCGGTGTCCCAAAATGAAGACCGGCGATACTACTGGTTGATGCGGCCAGAAACGTTCGGCGGCGGTGAAAAATGCTCACGGAAATTTTCCTCACCTGCGAATCCTCGTTCGGAAGAAGCCTACAGTATCGCTGCGATTGGGTTGCCTGTGGAGATAGCAAGTGGTCGGCCGAATGGATCGTTCATGAGTGTCTCGGGATGAAATCCGAGGCAGTGAAAAACGGTAGCGGCAAGATCCTGGGGCTCAACTCGGCCTTCTAACGGAAAGCCAGCTTGACGATCCGACCGGCCATACACACAGCCTCCACGCACGCCCCCTCCAGCAAGCGCCACAGAGAATACATGCCCCCAGTGATCGCGCCCACCAGCAGCGTTGATCTTCGGTGATCTGCCGAATTCGCCCATCCAAACCACCAAGGTTTCCTCCAGCAGGCCGCGTTGTTCAAGATCTGCGAGTAGCGCTGAATAGGCTTGGTCCATCGGGGGCATCAACGCAGTCTTCAGCCGCTGGCTGTGCTTGGCATGGGTGTCCCAGGCTGGAGCGACATTTTCATCGTCTTCCCATCGAGTCCAGTTGACCTGCACAAACGTCACGCCAGATTCGACTAATCGCCTAGCCAATAAGACACTCTGACCAAATCGATTGCGGCCATATCGTTCGCGAGTTGTGGGTGATTCGTTGTCTAGTGCAAAAGCTGCTTGAGCTTCCCCCGCTTGCAACAAGTCAATTGCCTTGGACTGCCAATTGGTCCATTGTTGTACCTTGTGGCTATCGGAATGCGCAGCTCGAAATTGCTGGTTGAATAGCGATCGTAAGGCTTGTCGCTGGGAAAGTCGCGAGGGAGAAATCTCCATCGGTAATCGAATATCGGGGACTCGAAAATCCGGTTGGTTAGGATCACATGTTACCATCCACGGATCCGCATGGTCGCCAAGCCACCCAGAGTCTTGTCCGGGCCAAACGATGTGTCCGGTATTCCAAATTTCTTCCGGTAACCGCACTGAACCAGGCAAACTGGTTTGATCCCCTTTCAGATGTCGAACCACCGCCGCCAGTGTTGGCCAATTGTTTGGTGCACCAGGGAGCGCGTTCTCAAGTCCTTTGGGCGCATGCGGTCGACCTGTCAGCATCCAATAGCCACTGGACGAGTGAGCATTGTCGTCCGTGGCCATGGCGCGCAGTACAGCAATGCGCTCGGTAAGTCGGGCAGTCAGCGGCATGAGTTCGCCAACGCGGTATCCCGGAGTAGCACTAGGGATCGCACCGAATTCACCCCTTATCTCACTGGGAGCATCCGGCTTCGGATCCCAGGTCTCTTGCTGTGGAGGCCCCCCGAGAAGGAATAACACGATACATCGTTTCGCTTTTCCGAATGAGCTAGAAAGTTGATTTTGTGTACTAGCAGGTGAGAAGGCACTCGCTTGTTGCAGATTACTGACAGAAAGTCCCAACGCACTAAGCCCGCCAAAACGAAGCCACTCGCGACGAGAAAGCCCATCACATAGTCTAGTACCGCGATCCCATAGCGAGAACATAACGCATCCCGATTGGTTTGCCCTGAAGCTTACCCCGACCGTCTCTGGTCACCCATTGTAACGTGAAACAAAACCACTTGCACTTCTAGCTGCACTCACAGGCCAAGCAAAAAAGTCTCAAACACATCATCTTAATTCGATGGCAATGTTACGCGCCACAAAGGCTGGCGAGTGTGTTCGCTGTTCAAGTAGAGTTCCAATTCGTTGTGACCAAAGCAAACTGTCTCTCCGGCTTCACGCTTCGGTAGTTCAAAAAGCTGAATGTCGCGATTCAAAGCCTGACTCCAACTTTCATTCGAATTTCTATTAACGATCGAAGCACCCAACGATGAGATGATCACCATCCGACGGTTATTTGGGGCTATGTCCATGGCTGCAGCAAATGCAAGATTTAGGCTACCTATCCGCTCGGCAACGGCAATTGTGGTTCCTGCGTCGAGGGTTAACGGAATACGGTACACACCACAATCAAGTGGAGTGGACTTGGACTTCGAAACTAGCAAAATCTCCTGTCGCTCAGTGTCTACTGCAACGCTTTCACAATTGCGAGGACCATCCTCGTATTCAAACAGTATTGTACTATGCACAGCGATGGTGAGGTTCGCCTGCTGCACCCCGTGTGTTGGAGCCAACGGTACTTTGGGTTCACGCATTAGCAGTAATCGGCACGCCCTCTCCTGTCCGATGTCAGGCGTAACCAAGTGACGGTTGATGGCGTTGTCCCCTACGTCGCCTACCAACAGCCAAGCTGTCTCGTTGATTGAGAAGCTACACATGTCTTCCCAATCAACCGGCACCCGCTCATCGACGAGATCGAAAACAGCTCGCGACTTGCCATCTAAACCCACTAGGAACAGTCTCGCACTATCATCAGAATCGTTATGGATCCAGATCAAGTCAGAGTCAAATTGTGAAATCGCTAATCCACTTGCCTCTGAGATTCGATCATCGTCGACCAGACACAATTGTTCTACCTTTGCCGCTTGCAAAGTTTGACCCATTACTTGTGCGTTTGGACTCAGGGAGGTCCAGGTAATGAGAGTAATTACAAGTCTTATCCAAAGTTGTAGCTTCATTGAGTTAGACCAAGTGGTGAATGTTGTGGACGAACTGAAGTTTGAAATTCAGTTGGTGCTTTGAGACTGTAATATGTTACAACGAATCACAGTCCACCACACAAATTAGCTGAATGCCAACAAGCAAGTGCCATGCCGCCTGAAGTGTGTATATGACCAGAGCTGCATGCACGTCGATTTCTTCATGATGAAAAAACATTGCTCCAACTGCACTCACGCAGCATACGTAGCTGATGCCGGTTGTTACCCAAGAACCCCAACTACGTTTGCTTTTTGAAAATAGAGACGAAATGATCAGCATTCCCAGCGAAGTACCGACAATGCCAACCTTTGCGCTATTTTGATTGATAGACCAACACAAAGACAAGATGGAGTCCAACTCTTGGGTATCGAGTTTATGGAACATTTCAGGCGCCACGAATCCGTTGACAGTTCCGGCAATAACGTTGGCTGCAAATCCTCCCAGGTAACTGATGATTGGCAACAAAACAAGAGGGCGATCGATGCCGAACTGAACTGTCGCCGAAACAACTGCCGTCGTACTAATAAGCGCGATGAGCATTAAGCTTCCGTGGACGAGCCAACTCATGAATGCGTTGTTGAAACTTGTGGGATGATGGAACATAATCGCTACCGTCAAGATGCTGGCGACAATCAATGATCTACCGGCGATCGTGTGCTGCGTGCGTGGCATGAATGGGGCTCCTTGGCCAGAAGGTACGTGAGCCTGCATCCTAGCTCGCCAAGAATGTAAACCGAAGGTTGTCTCATCGAGCATATACTCAAATTGGACACATTTTAGTTTTTGTCCGGATCTACATTGAACGACCAATTTTCTTCAGGCCGATGCAAATCGAAAAACGCAATTTTGGCAGCGATCGATGAGCTATTGCTTTTTGGTCAAGAAAAGTCCCTCCGAGTCGGTGATATTGTTCGCAGGGCGGATGTTGGGCGATCTACTTTCTACGAGCATTTTGCAAATTCGGAGCAGGCTCTTGAGGCTTCCATTCGGCAGCCACTGGCTATCCTAGCCAAATCAAGCCTGAGAGATGATGAGGGCGATCTCATCGGCTTGCTTGATCACTTTCGAGACCACCGCGCTCGTGGAATAGGATTGCTAAAGAACGAGAACTTTCGGACTCGCATGATTGAGGTTCTCGCTCAAGAATATTCCCTTCAGCTGCCAAAGCTGTTGTGTGAGAAGGGACTACGCGATTTGGTAGCACGACAACTTGCAGATGCCAATCTTTCCTTAATTGTTAACTGGCTTGAGCTGAGTACCCTTAATTCCGATACTTGTGCCGCAATACTGAAGTCGACTTCACGTCATTTTGTTGAGCACATACGCAATCAGGCCAGTATCGGCTAGGGACAATCAAAACCTAGCCGATACCATGTTTCATCTTAATGACAGAAACTTACCAGCGATCACGCCTCGGACGCCCGCCACCGCCACCGTCGGAACGACCCCGGTCCTCGCGTGGTTTTGCCTCATTGACTTGCAGACTACGGCCGTCATTCTCACGTCCGTTGAGGCCAGCAATGGCAGCATTTGCTTCTTGTTGGTTGGACATCTCAACAAAGCCAAAACCTTTGCTGCGACCTGTTTCGCGGTCTGTAATGACCTGAGCGCTTACTACGGTACCAAATTCAGCAAACAACTCTTCTAGTTGAGGAGTGCTAACCTTGTAGCTCAAATTGCCACAATACAGTTTCTTAGTCATTAATCGTAACTCCAAATTAGGTTCTTTTTAAACTTTATTCAATGAGTCAAAGAACCATACGTTCTCACTGAAGGATTCTTTCATCGTTCCGGCGGTTTTGATTGTTCCCGGCCCATAGCCAACTTGTCAGTATTTTCCCGGCACTCGCCTTGAGCTCGAACTCCGTCGCCTATCCAATAATCTATTGGTGGCAAATCAACTAGCAGAAACTTGCATGCCCGCTGGCTGATGCTGATAGGCAGCGTAATTTACGTGCTGTTGAGATCGCCCCCAGGACAGGTCTGCCAATTTCGGACTGTATCCACATGTATGGAGAGGCGCAGCGAATGAGGACTTGGAGCACGAAGAAAGAGCGAAACGCTCTCTTATCAACTGAAGGACTCACCGTTTACGTGGGGCAAATTATACTACGCTGATCCAATCCTGGCCAGCGGAGGGATAACCTTTCCAGACAGTGCAAAGTCCTAAGAAAAGGCGATTCCTGGGCGGGGAGCCGCACTCCCGCGTCAAGCATTGCGAGGAAGTTTAGAAAGGTTGAGCACAACAAGGGGCCAAACTTGTGAGTCCCATAGAAATGTGCGGCCATGAAAACGTACAAGATGGGTAATATCCATGTCCAAGTTGGAGTTTAGCATGAGGCATCAGAAGTTGGCTCAAGCTTGCCTAAGTGTAGCATTTAGCCTCTATGTGGCGTTCGTTTGGCCGGCTGACAACGCTTCCGGGCAGCCTGCGTCGAGTCCCAACGTGATTCTGTGTATGGCAGATGACTTAGGGTGGGGAGATACGGGTTACAACGGGCATCCGCTTATCAAAACGCCAAATTTGGACGCCATGGCTAGGGCCGGTGCGCGATTAGATCGATTTTATGTAGGTTCCCCATTATGTGTACCTTCACGGGCGGGATTTCTAACCGGTAGAGTGGCTGTACGATGTGGAATGGGAGACCACCGAGGCGCAGTTTCCCATTTGCGTTGGGAGGAGCTAACCTTGGCCGAATTGGCCAAAACAGCAGGCTATACGACTGGGCATTTCGGCAAGTGGCACCTGGGAATGCTAACGCCAGATTACCAGGACGAAAAGCAAGTTCTTATGACCCCTGGGATGGCTGGCTTCGATGAGTGGTTCTCTTCTCCCTCTTCCGTTGCCACGCATGATCCGTATATCGACCCGGGTGCCATAGGTCGTTCACTTGGAGGAAAGTATACGCCCTCTCCAATCGATCCTAGGGCCGGGTATATCGATAACGGCCGGCCTTTGGATGCGCCAATTTCAGGTTGCGCGGCTGAAATTGTCATGGATCGAGCTATCTCCTTTATCCAAAAGAATTCGAACCAGCAAAAACCTTTTCTAGCAGTTATCTGGTTCAATCCACCCCACACACCGGTCGTCGGTCATCCGCAGTTTATGTCGCAATACTACTCGGGACTACCGCAAAACCAGCAACACTATTACAGCCTAGCCACGTCGATCGACGCCCAGATGGGAAGATTGCGTACCACCCTGCGAGAACTTGGAATAGCTGACAATACGCTGCTAACGTTTACAAGCGATAATGGTCCTGGACCACCGATCGGGCGAGTGCGAAAACCAGAGGCTCGACTTCAGGGCTCATCAGGCCCATTTCGGGAACGCAAAGCGTCGCTTTATGAAGGCGGAATTCGCTTGCCAGGTCTCGTAGAGTGGCCCACTCGCATCAAATCAAATACCGTTGTACAGGCGCCCTGTTCAACCTTGGATTACATGCCCACCGTGGCAACATTACTTGGCGTCGCTCTGCCCAACCGACCCTACGATGGCATGGACATCATGCCGCTTTTAGAAGGCAAACAAACCGAGCGCGGTCAACCGATTGGATTCTATTTTCGCGATGCCGTGGCATGGTCAGGGGAACGATTCAAATTGATTTCAGCCCAACAGGGAAGCGGTAGGAACACTGACATAGCAATCAACGTTGATGCCAAGAATTTTGAGCTGTTTGATCTGACCGTCGATCCTGGAGAAACAAAAGATGTAGCCGATCAACATCCGGAGATCGTACGATCGATGAAAGCTCAATTACAGCATTGGTTGACCTCGGTCGAGAACAGTCGGGAGGGAAAGGACTATCAATCCGAGGAAGCAAAACAGGCGGCATCCACTCTGGCTAGCGAAACCAAGGGAAAGGCGCGATTGTTTTTGTTATCCGGACAATCGAACATGGCCAACCTCGACCCTGAGATATCTTTCGTGCCAAAGCTGCGTGCTGAGTTTCCCGACGATGAACTCATATTTACGAAAGTCGCATACGGGGGCCGTGCGATAGCCCGGTGGGTGCCACGGGGCAAAATCTACGTGGAGCTGATTGAAAAAGCAAAACTGACTGTTCAAGGCAAAGAGCTGGCGAGTATTACTTTCGTATGGATGCAAGGAGAGCGCGATCATCAAGAGGACGAAATGACCCAGAATTATCGGGCGAACCTTGAAACGCTCTATCAGCAACTATGCGAAGACTTTCACCGCATCGATATCCATTGGGTGATTGGAAGACTAAGTGATGCCCGGCTCGGCACGCCCAACTGGGACAAGATTCGTAACGTGCAAGTGGAGGTCGCTGAAAGCCATCCTCTGGCAGCGTGGATCGATACGGATGATTTGAATGGTACTCAAAACGCTGTACATTGTCCGCCCGAAGGCTACAAGCAGATGGGGATACGATTTGCTCAAGCGGCCATCCAGCTGATTCGCAAATTTGATAAGTCCTAAGACACTTTTCACTGATCGCCACCACTACCTAACTCTCCCAATGGGGAGAGTCGCGAGCGGGAGCGAGCGGAGAGGGGCGACTTCCAACTCCGTCGCTCAGGCTCCGCCCCCCTCCTTTCGGAAAGTTGCCTCGAATCGACGCAACTTTCGGTGGGAGGGTGAGTTGCGTTTGATACTTGTTGGGGTTCGGCGAAAAGTGTCAGCCATAACATTATTTTCCTTTTCCATTTCTTTTTCAGTATCATTTATTCAAAACTATACCGTTGCTGTTTGGGGAACCTGAAATGCATTCGTACGCTTACTCGACTATGTGCGCTTTGTGGACGGGCCTTGCACTGGTGTCGACGACCAGCGGTACAGAACCCATCTCAAAGGCACATGCACACAATGATTACGAACATGATCATCCTTTGTTTGATGCGCTCAGTGAAGGCTTCTGCAGTGTCGAAGCCGATGTGTATGCCATCGACGGTGAATTGCGAGTAGCACACAATCTGAGCGATACACGGCCCGGTCTCACGCTTGAAAAACTTTATTTGGATCCCTTGCGCGAGCTTGTGGCCAAGAACCATGGTTCAATCTACGGTGACGGGACTCAGCTTACGCTGTTGATTGACTTTAAGTCCAGTGGCGACGTAACTTATGAACTACTCAGTCAGGTACTGAATCGATATCGTGAACTTTTTGAGCCTCGGGATGCCAAAACAAAAGCACCGGTGCAAGCGGTTATTAGTGGCAATCGACCATTCGCCAGGCTGCAGGCTGATCAAAATCGACTTTGTGGATTGGATGGCAGAATTTCGGATCTAGATTCCAATTTGCCAGCCAGTATCATGCCGTTGATAAGTGACAATTGGGGACTTCATTTCCGGTGGCGAGGCGACGGAGTAATGCCTGCCGATGAGCGCAGCAGATTGCACGAGATTGTACGAAAAGCACATACCGCTGGTCGTCGTGTTCGTTTTTGGGCTACGCCAGAGAACGAGAGCGTTTGGAAAGAACTGCTCGCAGCGGAAGTTGATCATATCAACACGGATCAACTTACAAGGTTAGCAGCCTTCCTGTGCGAGGAAGGCAATGCGAAGGGATCGGAGCGGAGTGGGCCAAAACTCTTGATCGTACACGCAGACGACGCGGGGATGTCTCACTCGGTCAATCTTGGCACTATTGAAGCCCTAAGCATGGGTCTGGTCACGTCAGCCAGCATCATGGTGCCATGCCCTTGGTTCTCTGAATTTGCCAAACATTGTCGTGAACATCCGGACGGATGCTATGGGATCCACTTGACACTCAACTCTGAATGGGAGCACTATCGATGGGGACCTGTGGCCGATCCAGCTCAAGTTCCATCCTTGGTAGATGCGGACGGTTATTTGTGGGACAACGTTGGTCGAGTAGCCCAGCACGTGAAAGCTTCAGAGGCCAAGATCGAACTGACCGCTCAAATTGAAAGAGCATTGAAGTTTGGCGTTCCACTTTCGCACTTGGATACTCACATGGGCGCTGTACTCAGTCGCCCAGATCTGTTTGAAGTTTATGTTGACTTGGGAGTTCAATACGGTTTGCCGGTTCTGTTCGTCGATAATCAATTGTTGGCGGCCGAATATCCAGCAATTGCCTCCACGGGTGCCGCATTACAAGCAAAACTCGAGCAGGCTAATTTGCCGGTGCTGAATAACATAGGCCAATTTTATGGCGGTGACTCGCACGAGCAGCGTCGCGAAGAGTACATTAATTTCCTGCGCACCCTGCAACCTGGACTCAATCAGCTGATCATTCATTGCGGATTCGACAATGAAGAACTGCGTGGCATTACCTCTAGTTCCGCGCGCCGCGACGGAGACCGATTGATCTTTACCGATCCTGCCATTGGCAAAATGATGCAGGAACTCGGGATCGAGCTTACCACTTGGAAAAGGCTACGGGCCGTCAAAGAGGAACAATAGCTTGCAGTGGAATTCGGGCAACAGTGCCATTTAGGATTGATTTACCGCCAACTTGATAATCGACGGCGCTGAATCCGCTCGTGGAGATGAGTGAGCTCATTTACCAGTCGTCACAGGCTAAGAGGTAACCAAAATGCCAGGCAAAATCATTCAGCATGTAGCAATTGTCCTATCACTTGGTTTGTCGATTGTTTTGCTGGCTGAAGATTCCTCGACTCGCGTGCGAGTGGCTGCTATCTCGTTCGAACCGGTCAAATTAGATCTGGCTGGGAATGCAGACAAACTAGAACAAATGTTTCGCAAAGCGGCAGAAGGCGGAGCCAAAATTGCAGTTGCACCGGAAGGTTGTCTTGAGGGTTACATCGTCAATGAAATCATTGCCGGAAAATTCTCAGCTGAAGAGATGGATAGAGTTGCTATCTCGATCGAGTCGGAAACTATCAAGCGGTTCCAAAACTTGGCAAAAAGCCTCGAAATGTGTTTAGTTTTTGGCTTTGCCGAAAAGATCAAGGATGATGTCTTCAACTCGGCAGTGTTTATCGATCACCTGGGAAAAGTCTGCGGCAAGTATCACAAGATGCAGTTGGCAGAAGGCTATGATCCGCACTGGTGGTTCAATCGACTTGGCACGCAAAGCCGAGCGTTTGATACACCCTTCGGTCGCTGCGGAATCTTGATCTGTAACGATCGATGGAATCCGGCTCTGGCTCAGATTCCAGCACTAGACGGCGCACAATTCCTGGTCATTCCATCCTTCGGCTCGACTTCCAAAAGTCAAGATGACGCAGTGCTGGCGCGCGGTACGGAAACTCATCTACCGATCATTGAAGCCAATGTGGGAGTCACGCTGATCGTGAATGCTGACAAAATTGAGGTAGCAGATCGACATCGCGAGGGAATCACATTCGGTGAGATTACTATTGCGCCCAAACGACCAACCGACACCGTCGAGCGAGACCTGGTTGAATCGGAGTTTATCCAGTGGCGAAGCGTGGAGATGGCAACTCGTTTGAGCAAAACGAACAGCCGCGTCGACCCTCGTGGCTCAGCAGGTGCCGGCGACTTCGTTGAATTGCGTTCGGATCCGTTGGAAGTCGTGATTGGAAACAACAAATCACTTGCACGCAACGGAGTACAGCACAACGGCGGCTACAACGGGATCTTTGCAGTCGGCGCCCTAGACGAGACGACAAGCCCATTTGTGCCAGCTTACGCAGGGATGAATCTGGAACACTATTTTGATGCATCACCCCGCCAGGCAAGCGAGATATTTTTTGAACCACGTTACTCAGCAATGTCATTACGTCGGATTGATGAGAACAAGGTCGAGCTATATCAACCGAAAACGAAGGTTTATCAGGTGGAGAGTTGGACGGAGTTTTCTTTGGCGGAAAATCATGTCGATTTTAATTTTCGATGTAGGCCACATCGAAATGACTACGCTGGCGGATTCCTAGGTGTATTCTGGGCCTCGTATATTAACGAACCCTTGGACAAGAGTATCTATTTTCTAAGCGGTGATTCGAGCTTGCAGGAACCGTTGTGGCATCAGCACTGTACTCAAACGCATAATCGCGATAGCACGATCACCAGCACACAAGATAGACTGGGTTTGGAGTTTGGAAGCGACGATACATTGTTCGCAAATGTTTCACCCATTCGATATTCGGAGCCATTTTTCTATGGCAGAGTCCGGGACAGAGTTCTGATCTATATGTTTCGTCCTGGTGCGGCTGTTCGATTTGCCCATTCACCGTCTGGCGGCGGACGAACATCCAAGGGCGACGACACAAATCCAGCTTGGGATTTTCAGATGATCATTCCGCAGCCAGAAATAGGTCGCGAATATCAGCTTGAGGGCCGCTTGGTCTACAAGCAGTGGTTAGGTCGCGGAGACGTACTCGCCGAGGTAGCAGCCTATCTCGAAGACCGAAAGTGAACTTTCAAAAATCTCTAGTGCGTTCGCCAATCAGTGAGCTCGCCTGGACATATGCATGCGAGCATTCACCCTAATCTCACTAGCGAGATTGCTGTATTAAGCAGAATTGGAACTACTTATCCAGACGGAAGTAGTTACGTCTTTTGGTGGTCTCCGACGCACTCACCTATACTTTTGGGTGGCCCAATGAAAAACAATATTGTTTTTTGGCGGACCGGAGTCCCGTAATCTACTCTAAAAAGTGCAGAGGGTTGTGTTCCAGCTCGGGGCCGGAAACAGCTTCAAAGTAAATCTCATCTACGGTTGAATCGACTCATGAAATATCCACAACATCGCATTATGGACACCTTCGAGCTACCTGAGTGGGCAGGCCTGAATCGAAATATTTATCGCCCTGAATCGTTGATTCCGAGCCAGACACAGCAATGGGCGTCGGTCAAATGGGGTGGGATTACCCATGTAATGCCCAACAGAGTATCGCATTGGTGCGAATTGCAGCCCATGCTATTGCAGGCAAATCGTGATCCGCGATCCAATGATGTGATGGTTGGAAGAGTCGTCGATTTGGGACGGCACACCTCCATCGAATTGAGTTGTGGTCGCAAGGCAGAAATCTATCTAGGTGATATCCTGGTTGGAGCGTTTGGCAATCGATATGCAACCAACCAGTACGAAGGAGTCGTTCCCTCTCAGCTGCAGCACTACCATGTGCTTAGCCAAGGAGCCGTTTTTGGTCAGGTCATCTCAGCTTGTGGCTCGATGAGTGATCCAACGGTTATCGAGCCCTTGGGATACATCAACGATGGAAATGGTCAACCCTTAAACTTAACACAATTTGGCATCACACCTTGCCCGAATAGCCGACGAATTCCAACTCTGTTGGTACTCGGTTCGTCGATGGATGCAGGAAAGACGACAACTGCAGCCGCATTAGTCCGAGGTTTGAGTTTGGCTGGTTGGCGAGTGCATGCGGGCAAATTGACCGGCACGGGGTGTGCTAAGGATATCAACAAGATGCGGGATGCAGGAGCACAGAAAGTCTTAGACTTCACATCGTGTGGATATGTTTCAACCGCTTCGACCACCATCGATGAACTTGACTCGATCAGTTCACGTTTGATTGATCACTTATCGATTGGATCTCCAGACGTATTGGTTTTAGAAATAGCCGATGGAATCATTCAGACGGAAACGGACAAACTTGCCAGAAAACTGGTCGCTGAAAAGAAGGTGGATGGTGCGATTCTGGCTATCCACGATGTACTCTCCGTTCGAATGGCCTCTAAATTGATAGAACAAGACTTTGGCATCCCCCTTTTCGGAATCTCGGGAGTCTCGACTCGAAGCCCACTTAGTAGTATGGAACTTAGGCGTTTGACAACGCATGCCGTCTACGATCTGCCGGCACTTTCCGATCCGACGATCGCCATGGCTCTTGAAGATTTTTTGGCATCAAACGCTAGCTTGAGCGTTCACAAGCGTGCAATCGTAGCATAAGGCGAAATCGTGAGCATCATCACTGATTCCCTTTGCTACTTTCCAACGACGAAGTCGAAACGTGCCGGCAAGGCAGCACAAGCAATTCGAAACGCCTTAATTGAGTTCCGACCAAGAATACGTCGAATTACGGTGGCGGCACTGGTCATGCAAACAGTGCTGCTGCCAATCCCGATTGCCCTGCAATCGTGTCTTCCCGAGTTGCTGAAGGACAGTGGTTCGATAAACAGTCGCCAGCAGTTGTTGTTGCTGCTCATTAGTTTGGTAGCATTGGTAGGGATCCTCCGCGCTACCGCAAATTATTACTTCTTAAAACTTGCTGGTATCGTCGGCCATGAACTGGTCGCAAGACTGAGAGGTGTGGCGTTTGCGCATTTCCTTAGGTTGCCCGTAGGTTATGTTGAGTCCCGAGGATCGGGCCGGGTGTTACTGCGTTTCATAAGTGATGCGGATGCTTTGCGAAGCTGGGTAAGTAAGGCCGGGCCTAGGTTAGTCGCAGATTCAATTACAGCAATACTCATTGTATTGGCACTACTTTGGCTAAATCCATACTTATCCCTAGCTCTAGCACTTCCGCTTTTGGCCTGGGGGCTCGTTCTGTGGCGTCTCTCCAAGCCCTTGCGCGAATCTACTCGACTTGCTCGTGGATTGCAGGCCAGATTGACGGGCGAAATCGAGCACAGGTTGAGCAACCTTCGAGAAGCAAAGCTGTGCGAAGCTCGCTCGAAATCTCTGCGAGAGATCGAACTTCGAATCCGGGAAGTTGCAACTCAGAACGCCGAACGCGACCGATTGGCGGCAGTGCTTGAAACTTGGGGACAACTTTCCATTTTCATTGCTTTACCACTGCTACTGTTTGCTGGCTTTTCCATGGTTTGGCAACAACAGTTAGAGGCCACAAGTTTCGTAACCATTGTCTGGTTAGCTTTGCATTTAATTGTCCTCTTGCGGAATTCTCTTGCCGCATTTGTGCTGCAGCAAAAGGCTTTGGTATCCACTCAACGGCTGTTCGTATTACTTTGCCGAGCAGCAGAAAAAGGAAGAGGGCAAGACTGTATTAAGCCTAAGTTTCGGCAATTGAGAATTTCCGTAAAGGAAAAATCGTATGTTTTTGGCATCGGTTTACACACGTTGCCCGCAGAAATCGATCTAGATATTTGCAAGGATGTTTTGTTAGGCTTCCGTAAAACGCGAAAACTTCAAATTGCAATTGATGGACTAAAATTAGAAAAGACGGACGTCAAATTCAGGCGCCGACGGGTTGGAACCCTTGATGTATCAGCCCTTCAGTCCGGAATTGAGCTCAATAGTAGCGGCTTAATGAGTAATGGCTTTCAGGCGGAAGGTATTGAGAAACTACGTGTCATTTTCCTGAAACATTCGCAAGCCAATATGCCCCTGCCTCCATCCTTAATCACGCGAATTCGAAAGCAAGCAGGATCGGCAATCATCCTCTGTGAAGGGACTAGCAAGGCAATGGAATCAGAACCCAAACCCCAATTGATATAAAACGAAATATCCCGCATAGAGAT